>NZ_KV809602.1:1361-1737 GCF_001812625.1 Streptococcus sp. HMSC064H09 | reverse complement strand
CATTTATACCTATCTTCCCCAAACACTTTTCCCCCATTCCTAGATTTCCAGATCTCTCCTAATAAAGAACGTCTAGCAACAGCAGCTAGGCGTTTTTTAGTGTAGTTAAAGGACATAGTCGTTGGTATTAGCCCAGTAAATTAGTAATCGCTCAAAATAATTCTCACAAAATTACCATTCAAGACCAGAAAATGACTGTTCATGATTTTTTCTTACAAATTTAAAAAATATGTAAGTTTTCTCTGAATTTTTTTGGTAAAATAGGAAATGTAAAGAGAGACCGGATGAGTTATAAAACTCAACTTTGTTAGTTTTTGCTCATTATTCTCATAAACAGAATAAAAATAGTCTAGGAACCCTTCTTAACATTTATACC
>NZ_KV809602.1:0-1261 GCF_001812625.1 Streptococcus sp. HMSC064H09 | reverse complement strand
AAAATATGTAAGTTTTCTCTGAATTTTTTTGGTACAATAGATAATGTAAAGAGAGACCTAATGAGTTATAGATAAGTATTCTATTATTTAAAACTTATTGTTCTCATAAACGTTTTCTAAATAGTCTAGGAACCCTTCTTAACATTTATACCTATCTTCCCCAAACACTTTTCCCCATTCCTAGATTATCAGATCTCTCACAAGAAAATCGTCTAGCTCACCCGGCTAGGCCTTTTTTCTTTTTCCATACTTTTGCTATAATAGAGTCATACCGTTTGAAAGGAACTCATAAAATGACTATAGATCAGCAACTTCTTTGCTACAAACGTTTACCAAACTGGACAGCTACAACACTTCCAGAAATGGTGACGCAAAAACACAATACTAAGGTAGGAACTTGGGCTAAATTGACCGTTCTATCAGGATCTCTCCGCTTCTACGAATTAGATGAACAAGGACAGGTTACTGCAGAGCACCTTTTTACCCCCGAGACAGAGATTCCTTTTGTTGAACCACAAGCTTGGCATCGCATCGCTGCTGCATCAGATGATTTGGAATGCTATCTTTCTTTTTACTGTAAACCTGAGGACTACATAGCTAAAAAGTATGACACTAAGGCTCACTCCGAGGTTCTTGAAGCAGTCCAATCTGGCCATATCAAACCTGGTCGCACCCTCGACCTAGGTTGTGGTCACGGCCGTAATGCTCTTTATTTGGCATCTCTTGGGCATGATGTTACAGCCGTTGATGTTAATAACGAAGCTACACAACGCATCCAAATGATTGCAGATGAGGAAAATTACAATATTAGAGCTGGCTACTACGATATCAATGCTGCTGCTCTTCCTGAGTCTGAGACCTTTGATTTCATCCTCTCAACAGTGGTCTTCATGTTCCTTGATCCCGATCAAATTCCGGCTATTATCAAGAATATGCAAGAGCGTACAGTCATTGGTGGTTACAACCTAATTGTTTGTGCCATGGACACTGAGGAGCACCCTTGTACCATGCCTTTCCCATTTACGTTTGAAGAAGGCGAGTTGAAAAACTACTATAGTGACTGGGAATTAATCAAGTACAATGAAAATCTTGGTCACCTTCACCGTTTAGATGAGCATGGCAATCCAATCGCCCTTCAATTTGCAACCATGTTAGCTAAGAAGGTTAAATAAGAGCGAATGGCTGTAAAAGAGTTGAGCACAGCTTGACTTATCTTCAAATTAAAAACGGCTCTATAATTTCTGTAGTGGGTAAAACCACT
>NZ_KV809601.1:4130-5701 GCF_001812625.1 Streptococcus sp. HMSC064H09 | reverse complement strand
TGATGCTGACTCTGAGTTTGACACTGATTGTGACTCACTAATTGATTCGCTTACTGAGGCTGACTCTGAGTTTGAAATAGACTGTGATTCTGATACTGATTCACTTACAGAGGCTGATTCTGAAGTTGAGGCAGATTGTGAGGCTGAAACAGATGCACTTACTGAGACTGAAACTGAGTTTGACTCGGATTGTGACGCTGATGTCGACTCACTCTCTGAAGTCGAAACTGAGTTTGATTCTGATTGTGACGCTGATGTCGATTCACTTACTGACGCTGATTCTGAATTAGAAACAGACTGTGATTCTCTTACTGAAGCACTTTCTGACGATGACTCTGAGTTTGAAACCGATTGTGATTCTGAAATTGATTCACTCGTTGAAGCTGATTCTGAAATTGAAACAGACTGTGACTCTGAAATTGAAGCACTTACTGAGGCTGAAGTTGAATTTGACTCTGATTGTGATGTCGACGTTGAGGCACTTTCTGACGATGACTCTGAGTTTGAAACCGATTGTGATTCTGAAATTGATTCACTCGTTGAAGCTGACTCGGAATTTGATACAGATTGTGATTCTGAAACTGAAGCACTTGTTGAAGCTGATTCTGAGTTTGAAACTGACTGTGATTCACTTACTGAAGTACTTTCAGAGGCTGAAACTGAATTTGATTCGGATTGTGACGCTGACGTTGAGGCACTTTCTGAAGTAGAAACTGAATTTGATTCGGATTGTGATGTCGATGTTGACTCACTCTCTGAGGCTGACTCTGAGTTCGAGACTGACTGCGATTCAGATACTGACTCACTCTCTGAAGCTGACTCGTAATTTGAGATTGATTGAGAGATTGATGTTGAGGCACTTTCATATGCTGAAGTTGAGTTCGATTCAGACTGTGATGTTGATGTTGACGCACTTTCTGAAGCTGAGACTGAATTCGACTCCAACTGTGATGTTGATGTTGACACACTTACTGAGGCTGAAGTTGAGTTCGACTCAGACTGAGATGTTGACGTTGATGCACTTTCTGACGATGACTCGGAAGTTGAGGCTGATTGTGATTCTGAAATTGATTCACTTACTGACGATGATTCTGAGTTTGACTCGGATTGTGACGCTGATGTCGATTCGCTCTTTGATGCTGACTCTGAGTTTGACACTGATTGTGACTCACTAATTGATTCGCTTACTGAAGCTGACTCTGAGTTTGAAACAGACTGTGAGACTGAAATTGATTCACTTACTGACGATGATTCTGAATTAGACACTGATTGTGATTCTGAAACTGAAGCACTCGCTGAGGCTGACCCAGAATTTGAAACAGACTGTGATTCTGAAACTGAAGCACTTACTGAGGCTGAAGTTGAGTTTGACACTGATTGCGACTCAGAGATTGATTCGCTTACAGACGCGGATTCTGAAGTAGACAATGATTGTGATTCTGAAATCGACTCACTTGCAGATGCAGACTCGGAATTAGACAATGATTGTGATTCGCTTACTGATGCACTTTCTGAAGCGGACTCTGAGTTTGAAACGGATTGTGACTCAGATACTGAAGCACTCTCTGAAG
>NZ_KV809601.1:0-4030 GCF_001812625.1 Streptococcus sp. HMSC064H09 | reverse complement strand
GATTCAGAATTTGATACAGATTGTGATTCTGAAACAGACGCACTCTCTGAGGCTGACTCACTTTGTGAGACGCTTGTCTTCAAGGACTCACTCAAGGAACTTGAGACACTCGCTGATTTCACGGCACTCAAAGACACACTTGTTGAAACAGATTGACTTTGTGAGACGCTCGTCTTCAAAGACTCACTCAAGGAACTTGAAACACTCGCTGATTTCACGGTACTCAAAGACGCACTTGTTGAAGCAGACTGGCTTTGCGAAACGCTGGTTTTCAAGGACTCACTCAAGGAACTTGAAACGCTCGCTGACTTCACAGTACTCAAAGACGCACTCGTTGAGGCTGACTGACTTTGTGAAACGCTGGTCTTCAAGGATTCACTCAAGGAACTTGAGACACTCGTTGATTTCTCAGCACTCAAAGATGCACTCGTTGAAGCGGATTGACTTCGAGATTGGCTGGTCTTCAAAGATTCACTCAAAGAACTTGAGACACTTTTTGAGGCTACCGTACTCAATGAAAGGCTAGTCGATGCAGACTGCTTAGCAGACTCACTTCGACTTTGAGAAATCGATTCCTGCTTAGACTGACTGGCACTTTGCGACACTGACTGGCTGTAATCACTATCCGACAATTTCACCGTCACAACATTGGTCGTACTGTCTTTATAAGTAATCGTTACCGTACCATCACTATTAACCGTATAAGACTTAATACGGTTGGCGACCTCTGGATTCAAGGCAGACACGGCCGCAATAATCTTACTCTTATCTGCGTCTGTTAGGGCAGTCAGGCTGGTCACCTGAATAGTGCTTGTCGGCGCCACACCCGGTGTACGATCTGCCAAGCGCCCCTGAGTAATACGAATTTCACCCAAGCCATTTGGACGGTTCATATTTGATGCATTGTCAATAGCAGCAACATTACGTTGCCATGTGTTGCGGTATGAATGATAAAGATCATCCTTCAAATGAATGGTCGTTGTGATGGTTGCAGGATTATCAGTCGTAGCTGTGATATCTCCCGTAATCGGTGCAATATTACCAGTTCCGTACTGGCTACTACCAAAGAAATTGCCGTTCAAGGCATTGTCATTCAAATCGGCTCTTGCAACGACTTTCATTTCTTTAAGCTTGCCACTGTCATCTGTAGCCGTGAAAGTCAAAACAGCATCATCACCAGCATAGAGGGTATAGTTTTTCCCACCACCTTCGAGAGGCGTTGACTTAGGTTCCACACCATCAACAGTCAACTTGGCCATCACTTCAGGACGCGTTCCGTCCGTTACAGCCACGGAATTGCTAGCATCTGAATACACCGCATAATCACCATACATGATGCGAGCTTTGGCTGTTACACCACCTGTTTGTAACTTAACAGTCGGCGTCACAATCGCTTGACCCGAAGCATCTGCCACTGCTGTCCCAACTTCGTCGTCATTATTGTATAGAACAACCGTTGATCCTGGCTCAGCCCCTGTCACCGTTACAGGCGTCTGTGTATAACCCTTATCCAATAATCTCGTTTCAACGGTTGGTGCTGGTAGGCGCTTCACTGGAGCAGTGACATCATTAGTGGTGTTATCTTTATAAGTAATGGTTACCACACCAGATGATGAAACGGAATAAGATTTAAAGTCCTTTGAAGTGGCAATATTTGGGTTAGCAGTCTTAAAAGCCTCCCAAACCTTATCTTTTTCAGCCTGAGCGAGACTACTTGTGTCATTAACAAAAGTACTCGTTGTCACCGCCGTAATCGGATTACGAATACCATCATTTTGCGGCAAAACCTGAATACGAAGCGTGCGTGTCACTGACTGCTTAGCCGTATTAGTCACTACAAAAGAAACATTATAAATTTTCCCAGGCGTTACGACCTCTGTCTGCCCAACAGTCCCCACAATATTAAAGGCGACTGCACTATTTTTCAATGCAGAGGTCTGAGGCACGTTGATCCCATTCACACGATCACTACCAGAAGCGTAGCCAATGCTTTTAATACTATTTCGTGTAGGAATGGTTTCAACAACATTATAAGCATGATTGATGTAGTCAGAGTTATAAACAGAAATCAAGGCATTGTTAGCCGGACCTAAATTATACTGGGGTGCACGAAGGTTGCTATTAGCATCAATGCGAGAACCATTACGAGGATCACGCTGACCAGATGTCGCACGAAGCACCGCATTGGCAAGACTATTTCTAGCCTGACGAGCCTGACTAATCGTAGGAGCTACATCACCATCACGATCAGCCAGACTGACACGAATGGCACCCAAGGCTTTATCTCCCTTGAGAATAGCAACATCCGTATTTGGCAAATCAACAGCTTGAGCTTTATAGGTATAAATGTCTAAGGCTAAATCCTTGAGACGTTTTTCTTGTTCTAAACGCTCAGCATCAGCCACAACCGAGGCAGCTAGTAGCCCAGTCGCCGTATCAGATAATTTGAGATTCGTTTGCACTTCAGATGTCAAGAAAGCGTTTAACAAGGTTGACTCTGAGCTGACAAGGGACATCCCTACTTTAGTGTCGCTACTACTATCACTCTTGCTAACTGACTGAACAGATGTACTTGTACTATGCTCTGATGATTTTTCAGCTGCGCTCTCTGACAGACTATGTGAAGAAGAATCCGTCTGACTTACTGATTCCGACTTAGAAGCTAATGAAGCTGACAAGGAAGCAGAAAGCGAGGCACTCAATGACAAGGATGTCGATCTTGAAGCTAATTCAGAAGCAGAAACCGATTGGCTGCGTGATAAAGACTCACTCAAAGAAGCCTCCGAAGTCTGACTTGACGCAGTTTCTGATGACTCTTGACTATTTACTTGACTCTCTTGAACACTGGACACAGACTCCATATTTCCAAGAACAACGGAATCAGATGTAGCCAAGAAATCAGTCTTAGCTCCTGCTTCACTTTCCAAAATCGGCTGATCAGTCATTTCATCCGCATGAGCTACTTGAGTCACAACAGAACCACCTAACAAGGCCCCCGTTGCAAGCACTCCCTTAAGCACTGTCTGACCTGAAAAAGCAGGTGCATCCACCTCTACCTGCTGGCCAGCAACAGACGGTGTATCCACACCCCCTCTAAACACCTTGAAAAGACCAAAATTCGACGTCGCCGCACGAAGCCAGTGCTTCCCTGACTTAACCAATTTAAAGCGTGTCACACGATCGGTTTCACGATATTGACCTTCATTCCTTCTAAAAAACATATAAACTCCATTTATTTTTGATTAAAACACTCCTTTAAATTTTATCATAAAATTAAGCAAAAAATCTCATTTCGAGATTGCTTTCTAGCAATTAATCACTTCTTTCAGCCCCCTAAAAATACGATAATAATGGTAACCCTAAGACTTATTAAAACTATTTGTATTTTTAGAATATCCGACTAAAAAAATCCCCTACCAATTAGGAAATCACTCTAATCGATAGGGGATATTTGATTATCTCGCTAGAAGATAATGATTAAACTTACTAAAACTTAGAAGTCTTCACTTTCTTCTTCGTCTTTCTTACGTTTAGCAAGAAAGGCGAGACCTGTTGCAGTTGCCAAAGCACCAAATGCCATTGACAATGATGAGTTTTCCTCACCAGTCTTAGGAAGCGCTTGGCTACCACGTTTGTGCTTAGGATCTTTCACTTCAGAAGTTGATTCTGAGACACTCAATGAGGCAGACACTGAAGCACTTGTTGAGGCAGAGGTTGAAAGACTTGCTGAAGTACTCAATGATATTGAAATACTTGTTGAAGCACTTGTGCTTTCAGAAGCACTCAAGAATGCTGATGTAGAAGCTGACTCTGATACTGAAGCGGATGCGCTCGCTGACGCTGACTCAGATGCTAAAGCAGATTCAGATGCGCTTACTGATTCTGAGACTGAGACTGAAGCGGATGTACTTGCTGACACTGACGCAGATGCTGATGCAGATTCTGATGCGCTTACTGATTCTGAGGCAGAGACTGAAGCGGATGCGCTCGCTGACGCTGACGCAGATGCTGATGCCGATTCAGATGCGCT
>NZ_KV809600.1:0-860 GCF_001812625.1 Streptococcus sp. HMSC064H09 | reverse complement strand
CAATTTTCTTTTCAACCTTTTGGACAGATTTCTGTTCCACAAATACTTCCTTATAGTGTAAAAATTGAATACTGTCATGAGAATCAGATGACCTATTTTCAGGAATAGCCCTATTATTCTCTTCCAATTTTATTGTTTGCCCATCGTAGGTGTTCTCAGAATAGGTATAAGATACGTAGTAAGTTGGACTTTCTAGTGGAGTCCAATGTAAGTCAGTGATGGTAACTTTGCCATGAAGACCCACTTTGTTACAATCTTCGATGATGATTCGCTTAATTTTTATGTAATCACTAGGCATCATCACCTTGCAACCGCTCAAAACCAAAACTGATAGTAGCAAGGGAATCAAGAATAGAATGCGATAGATTTTCTTTTTCATAGCTCTACCTCCAATAGTGGTGTATAACTAGGGATAGAAATATAATTAAGACTTATCATTCCTCAACCTAGTTATTTTTTCGACCTTTCATCTTTAATCATCATCTTCTAATACTAGATTCTCGTCTTCATAAAAAACGACTTTCCCGTCTTTAACTTTAAAATTGTAATCGACTGAATTATTTGGTCCATCTTCAAAATTAGATTGATAAAAACTATATTCACCATTTGGAAGGTCCCTGGCATCCAACTTTTTAGCAGCTTCTTTCATATCTTGTGATTTGACTGTTGTCTTTTCATCGATATAAATGACCATCTCAATCAACTCTTTATCAATCAAGGTTTGGTATGGAATTTGATAGTAACCTGCAAAGTCCTTCTTACCTTCTTTGAGATTGTCTGAGGCTAAGGTATCCAGATTTTTCTCCTTTTCATCATGACTGAAGTTAGATAGAAAACTAAATGAACTAATAGGAAGACCG
>NZ_KV809599.1:0-4411 GCF_001812625.1 Streptococcus sp. HMSC064H09 | reverse complement strand
ATTAAATGTCTAACTTTTTGGGGTCAGTACAAACTCAGAGTGGGGAGCTTTTGGTAACCAAAAGAGGAGAGCTATATGAGCTGAATTTCCCAGTTTACTCGATGCACCAAGTTCCAGTAACAAGTGAGATGGAAGAAGCAATCGGTGTCCGTCCTCTTGAAGCGTGGCTTGGAAGAGATCTAGTGTGTATCCTCCCTCATGAAAATGATGTCATTGCTGCGACTCCAGATTTTGATAAAGTTAAAGCATTAGATGGCTTACTCCTAAATATCACAGCTAAAGGTAAAAACTATGATACCGTTACACGTAGTTTTGCACCAAAATTATCAGTCATGGAGGATTCAGTTTGTGGTTCTGGGCATTGTCATGTCATTCCCTTATGGGCTAAAAAGTTAGGACAAGAAGAATTTAGAGCTTATCAAGCCTCTAAGAGAAGTGGTCATCTTATTTGCCGACTAGAAGGCGATAAGCTTTATCTTGCGGGAAAAGCTGCCCTCTATAGCCGTGGCGAGATTTATGTAACAGACTAGATGTTGTCTAGTATAAGCA
Organism: Streptococcus sp. HMSC064H09; assembly: GCF_001812625.1. Lineage (NCBI taxonomy): Bacteria > Bacillati > Bacillota > Bacilli > Lactobacillales > Streptococcaceae > Streptococcus > Streptococcus sp. HMSC064H09. Next base: position 3,862 of record NZ_KV809599.1, on the reverse strand, counting down.
ATAACGATTAAAGTCATTATAGAAACAAAAGATGTCTAGCTGAGCTAGGCATTTTAAATTTTCCAAATTTTTTTGAAGAATTTTCAGAAAAGACTTGACAATTTTGAAAATAAGCGTATGATATAGAGTATGAACTTAGAAATAGTAATTTTACTATATTAATCTATGTCGACTACGGTTGGTATTGTGAAAAGACTAAATAGTTCTATTAACTATTCTATAGAGCGTTGCGTCCGAAAGTCATTCCTGACACGGCTCTTTAAAAACAAAAGGAGAAGATTATGAAAACAGAACCGATTCATCGTACCAGTATGTGGAAATTTAACTTAAGTGCTTCCACCATGACTTTGATTCCCGCTGCCGTGGGGATTAACTATGTTGCCAAAGCCTTGGCGGAGGGGTTAAAGTTGCCCGTTTGGCTGGGGTCTTTGGGAACCTTTCTTGCCAGCATGTTGGCTGGGCCGGTTGCCGGTGCCATCAGTGGTTTCATCAACAACGTGATCTATGGGCTGACCTTATCGCCAATTTCAACCGTGTATGCGATTACCAGCATCGGAATTGGGATTGCTGTCGGAGTTTTGCACGCCAATGGGTGGTTCTCGTCAGCGCGACGAGTATTTGTTTCTGCTATTATTATTGCCATCGTTTCAGCTGTCATTTCAACGCCACTCAACGTCATCTTTTGGGGTGGTCAGACCGGTATCGCTTGGGGTGACTCATTGTTTGCGGTAATGGTCGCCAATCATGCACCAGTGTGGCTGGCCTCATTTACCGATGAGTTTGTCTTGGATATTTTGGATAAAGTCTGCGTGGCCTACCTGGCATTCTTCATCTATCGTCAGCTGCCGAAGCGGATGGTGCACTTCTTTAGCGGTGATAAATGATGACTGATCAAACATTGATTTCTGGAGCGCCACGGGTCAAGCTCAAGTGGTACCAGGTGATCGATCCGATTACTAAGCTCTTGTTCATCTTGGACATGACGTTGTTGAGCTTTGCCAGTATGAATTTATTGCTTCAGGCCGGATTAATTCTTGTCGCAACATTGCTATTGTTATTTTCCAAATTGAGTTCTACCATCTTTAAAGCGCTGGGATTCAGCCTGTTTCTGATTTGCACCATGCTGATCATCCAAGGGTTATTTTACAGTCGGAATCAAACTGTGCTGTTTTCTGTGCTTGGGGTGTCGTTCTACAAAGAAGGCCTGATTTACGCCACCACTCTGGGTTGTCGAGTATTGGTGATTATTTTGACCAGTGGCTTTTTTATGGTGACCACGAGTATTTCAGAAAACGCGGCCTATTTGGAACTGTCCGGATTGTCTTATAAAACCGTCTACGTTCTGATGTCGGTGTGTTATATTTTGCCGGAAATGATGCGCAATATGCGGAAAATCCAGCAGGCACAAAAAGTTCGCGGAACCAATCCGCAAAAAACGTTGATTCAGAAATTAAAGTCAGTCCTGCCGGTTCTAATTCCATTGGTGATTAAGACCTTGGATCAATCGATGGCGCGGTCGATTTCGCTCCAACTGAGAGGTTTTGATAATCCCAACCGGACTGTCAGAACCTCCCAGCGCGTGTATCGCCTGTCGCGGACTCTGCACATTGGTCTGACTGGATTGGCAATTTTATTGATTGGGTGGAAGATATGGAAGAAGATAAACGGATTGTAATTGAAAATTTGACCACCCGTTATCCGGGTACTGAGCAACCACAACTACGTCAGATTAACGCGGAGGTTCTTACCGGCCAGGTGGTTGGGATTATCGGGAATAGCCACTCCGGCAAATCGACTTTGTGCCGTGTGCTGGCAGGGGTCATTCCCAAAATTGTGTCTGCTGAGATTGAGGGCGACTGGCACATGTTTGGCCAGCGAGTGTCCGACAATTGGCCCGTTTATAATGCCATGAATGGAGTTGTACTGCAAAATCCAGCTGGCCAACTAAGCGGGTTGGCAGACACGGTTGCCGATGAAATCGCCTTTGACTTGATTAATCAGGGAATGGCTGAAGGACTGATTCAAAAACGGGTTGAAGAAGTTGCCACGCAAATGGGGCTGATTGAACAGCTGAATTTGCGTCCCGAGAGCCTTTCCGGTGGTCAGATCCAGCGGTTGGCAATTGCCACGGCGATTGTGGCTAATCCGGCTGTTTTGATTATGGATGATCCGACCAGTCAGATGGATCCCCTTGGCCGCCGGCAATTTTTCCAATGGCTGGCCCAAGTCAAAGAGACGACTGTCTTCATTGTCACCAGTGAAATTGACGATTTGTGCGAAGTCGCCGACGTTGTGTGGGTGCTGCACGAGGGTCAAATGGTAGCCCAGGGCAGGCCGGGTGAGGTGTTTAATCATTTGGCCGCTGACTGGCAGATTCCAGCCCCGACAATCCAGCAACTTGCTCAAAAAATGGATTGGCACTTGGCTGATGGCCGGTATCCGGTGAATGGCGCTGATCTGAAGGAGGCTTGTTATGTCCACAATTGAACTGAACCACCTGACGTTCACTTATCCGGAACGGTCCTTTAGCTTGGATGTTGAAGACAAACACTTCGCCGATCCGATGGTGGCGATTGTCGGCCAAAATGGTGCCGGTAAATCAACGCTCTTCAAATTGTTGACGGGCTTGCTGACACCACAAACCGGTGTGATTAAGATCGATGGAGAAAATTTTAATGATCTTAAACCAGTCGAAAAGTTACTGAAGGTTGGGATTACTTTTCAGAATCCTGACGATCAGCTTTTCAACCCGACCGTTCAACGAGAGGTGGAGTGGAGTGTCGCGCAGGTCATGGATGACCACGACACGATTACGAGGCGGGCTTTAGCGGCTCTAAAAAGAGTTGGCTTGGATGATAAAGCAGCTGAAAGTCCATATGACCTGTCATTGTCGGAACGCAAGCTGTTGAGTGTTGCCACAGTTTTGGCAGTGGATCCGGCGATTTATTTATTTGATGAGCCGATGATGTCTCTTGATTGGGAAAGCCGGCACAAGTTGACCGCAATTTTCCATCAGTTAGCTGATTCGGGCCACCAAGTTGTGACCATCACCCATGACATGGATTGGGTCGCCGCCGAGTTTGAGTCGGTGTATGTTATGGAACACGGGAAGTTTGGCTTCGCCGGCAGTCCACGGGAATTGTTCAGCGATCACGAACTTGTCCAGCGAGTGGGATTACTACCACCGCGGATTATGGACATAGCGGAGTCGCTGGGTGATTCACAGACATATTTATCGGTTAATGATTATTGCCAGAAAAATCGAGATGTATAGAAAAAGTCACCTCTGCGGGTTTTCCAGGTTGAAGGATTAACTTCAGCTTCTGGCAAGAACTCACGGTTCTTTTCTACCATTTGTCAAGTCTATCAAGACTTTAAGTAAAAAAAAGAGATAAGACAGTATCTATTCTGAGGTTACTGTCTTATTTTTAACACTTTTTGATCTATCAAGCGCAATTCAAAAAAGAACAACAAGAATTTGTTGCACGTAAGTTGGATACCGTGGGATGGACCAAGTACCTATCAATTAGTGTACTTTGGTGGTTAGCTTTTGGTCTAATTTACCAGTCAATTGGAGCTAATCGTCCTTATCGTGATTCTATTACCGATGCGACAAACGGTGTCGGTCAGCTCTTGATGACAGCTGTATATCGTGAGCAGTGGATTTTCTGGGCAGCCACTAATGTTTTCTCTATCTACCTCTGGTGGGGAGAAAGTCTTCAAATTCAAGGGAAATACTTCATTTATCTTATCAACAGTCTAGTTGGTTGTTACCAATGGAGCAAGGCGGCAAAGAAAGCTTAATACATATGTTTATCAATTAATAAGAGCTCTTTGTCAACTGTAGTGGGTGACGAAAAGC
>NZ_KV809598.1:0-224 GCF_001812625.1 Streptococcus sp. HMSC064H09 | reverse complement strand
AACCTTGCCAAAGGTGGCATGAACATGGTAGTTGTTACCCATGAAATGGGCTTTGCCCGCAGTGTGGCAGACCGTATCATTTTCATGGCTGAAGGTCAGGTTCTTGTGGATACTACGGATGTGGATGGTTTCTTTGACAATCCAACTGAACCTCGTGCTGTTCAATTCCTTTCTAAGATTATCGACCACAACTCTGATCGTGTCCAAGTGGATGCCTAAGGAGG
>NZ_KV809597.1:0-230 GCF_001812625.1 Streptococcus sp. HMSC064H09 | reverse complement strand
AATAAATACTACGGAGATTATCATGCACTTCGTGATATCAATCTAGAAATTGAAAAAGGACAAGTTGTGGTTCTCTTGGGACCTTCTGGGTCTGGGAAATCTACTCTTATCCGTACAATCAACGCCTTGGAATCAATTGATAACGGTACACTTATCGTTAACGGACATAATGTGACGGAAGCTTCTGCCAAAGACTTGGTTGAGCTTCGTAAGGAAGCAGGGATGGTATT
>NZ_KV809596.1:0-248 GCF_001812625.1 Streptococcus sp. HMSC064H09 | reverse complement strand
TCACATCAAGGTTTGATGAGTTATCAGCTTTAGCTTCCTCAGCGAAGGCAGGCTTTGCGATGAGGGCAAAACCTGCAAGAGCAGTTGCACATGAGAATGCAATCAGACGTTTTTTGGACTTAGGTCCAGTAAAATTAGAATGTACTTTCATACTTTTTCCTCCATTTCCTAAGTCCTATTATAGCGCTATTTTAGAGACTTTCAAGAAAAAATAAGAAATTTAGACAAAAATAAGAAAACGATTACAT
>NZ_KV809595.1:3100-15835 GCF_001812625.1 Streptococcus sp. HMSC064H09 | reverse complement strand
AGTGGTTTTACCCACTACAGAAATTATAGAGCCGACAAAGTGTCCCTTCCGTTTTAGAAGGGACACTTTTTAGGTATAGTAATTAAAAAGAAGATGGTTTTAACAGCTTTTTATGATAGGAGGACTCAATCCTTAGTCCCAAGGGCTCTGAATCCCTGCTACCCAACCGGTACAGAGGGCGCTAGTAATGTTAAAGCCACCAGTATGGGCATTGATGTCAAGGACCTCTCCTGCAAAGTGTAGGTGAGGGACTTTTTTACTTTCTAGAGTCTTGGGATTAATTTCCTTAAGGTCAACGCCACCTTTAGTCACAAAGGATTTGGCAAGTGACATTTTACCTGTGATTGGAATTTCCATGCCCTTAAGCTGACTGATAATGTTTTCCAAGTCTTTGGGATGCAGTTGTTTAACCTTACTATCAGCCTTGTCTTCTGCTAGGAATTCAGCGACACGCTCAGGTACAAGAGCTTTGAGGGTGTTTTTGACAGATTTCTCGCGATTTTCCTCAAAGTAAGCCTTGAGATTTTCTTGGCTTTGGTTGGGAAGAAAGTCCAGATGAGCTATCTCACCACCCTTGACAAAACTGGAAAGACGTAGGGCAGCTGGGCCAGATAGGCCAAAATGGGTGAAGAGAAGGTCATGGGTAATCTTGTGCTTGCCATAGGATAGAGTGACATCATCAAGAGAAATTCCTTGTAAGGCCTTGTGGGGGAAGTTGGTTAGGAGTGGACTTTCCGCAGCTTCAAGATCAGTGACCTGGAGCTTAAAATGGCGGGCAATATCATGTCCAAAACCAGTTGAACCAGTCGATGGATAAGATTTTCCTCCAGTTGTGACGATGAGTTTATCACTGGTAAAAGTCTGGTCTGAAGACTTAACTAGGAATTGCTCATCAACCCTTTTGACGGAGACAACTTCTGTATTGGTGAGTATACTAGCACCAAGTTCCTGAATCTTATTTTCCAGAGCTTGGATGATGGTCCGTGATTTATCTGTCTTAGGGAAGACACGTCCGTGATCCTCAACCTTAAGTTTGACACCATTGTCCTCGAAAAAAGAAATGATATCGTGGTTATCAAACTGTGAAAAGACGCTATAGAGGAAACGGCCATTACCTGGAATACCTGCTAGAAGATCGTCTAAAGTCCCGTTGTTAGTAACATTACAACGTCCACCACCAGTACCAGCCAGCTTCTTTCCGAGACGTTTATTTTTTTCAATTAGAAGGGTTTGTTGGCCATAGAAGGCTGAGGCAATAGTCGCCATCATGCCAGCAGGACCCCCACCAATAACGATAGTATCAAAATGTTTCATGCCTTTATTTTAGCATAATTTAAAAAGAGAGAATAGTTTGTAAATGGTCAGTTTTTTTAGATAATTTATGTTAGAATAGGAGTAGAAGTTTAAATTAGAATAGTTATTAACTATGGAGGAAAATATCGTGTCTGAAAATAACATGAAACACCGTTCATCTGTCTACGATAGCATGGTTAAATCACCTAACCGTGCCATGCTTCGTGCGACTGGGATGACGGATGATAGTTTTGAAAAGCCTATTGTTGGGGTTATCTCAACTTGGGCTGAGAACACACCATGTAATATCCACTTGCACGGTTTTGGTCAAATTGCCAAAGAAGGTGTTAAAGACGCGGGTGCTTGGCCAGTTCAATTTGGTACGATTACTGTTGCTGATGGTATTGCCATGGGGACACCAGGGATGCGTTTCTCATTGACATCTCGTGATATCATTGCCGACTCAATCGAAGCAGCTATGGGTGGTCACAACGTCGATGCCTTTGTTGCTATTGGTGGTTGTGATAAGAACATGCCTGGTTCTATGATTGCCATTGCTAACATGGATATTCCAGCGATTTTTGCCTATGGTGGTACCATTGCACCAGGTAACCTTAACGGTAAGGATATCGACTTGGTTTCTGTTTTCGAAGGTATCGGTAAATGGAACCACGGTGATATGACCGCAGAAGAGGTTAAAGATCTTGAATGTAATGCCTGCCCTGGCCCTGGTGGTTGTGGTGGTATGTATACTGCCAACACAATGGCGACAGCAATCGAAGTAATGGGGATGAGCCTTCCAGGATCATCATCTCATCCTGCAGAATCAGCTGAGAAGAAAGCAGATATCGAAGAAGTAGGTCGTGCAGTTGTTAAGATGCTTGAACTAGGTCTTAAGCCATCAGATATCTTGACACGTGAAGCCTTTGAAGATGCCATCACTGTCACAATGGCACTTGGTGGTTCAACAAATGCGACACTTCACTTGCTCGCTATTGCTCATGCAGCCAACGTTGATTTGACACTTGAAGATTTCAACGATTTCCAAGAGCGTGTGCCTCACTTGGCTGACTTGAAACCTTCAGGTCAATATGTCTTCCAAGATCTTTACAATGTTGGTGGTGTACCAGCCGTTATGAAATACCTTCTTAAGAATGGTTTCCTTCACGGTGATCGTATCACATGTACTGGTAAGACTGTTGCAGAAAACTTGGAGGCCTTCGATGATTTGACACCAGGTCAAAAAGTCATCATGCCGCTTGAAAATCCTAAACGTGCTGATGGTCCATTGATTATCTTGAAAGGTAACTTGGCTCCAGAAGGTGCGGTTGCTAAAGTATCAGGGGTTAAAGTTCGTAACATCACTGGTCCTGCTAAAGTATTTGACTCAGAAGAAGATGCCATCGAAGCAGTTCTTTCTGATGAAATCGTTGATGGCGACGTAGTTGTTGTACGTTTTGTAGGTCCTAAGGGTGGTCCTGGTATGCCAGAAATGTTGTCATTGTCTTCAATGATCGTTGGTAAAGGGCAAGGGGACAAGGTTGCCCTCTTGACAGATGGACGTTTCTCAGGTGGTACTTACGGACTCGTTGTTGGTCACATTGCTCCTGAAGCTCAGGTTGGTGGACCTATTGCCTACCTCCGTACAGGTGATATGGTTACAGTTGACCAAGATACCAAAGAAATTACGATGCACGTTTCAGACGAAGAGTTGGCGAAACGTAAAGCGGAAACTGAGTTGCCACCACTTTATAGCCGTGGTGTCCTCGGTAAATACGCTCACATCGTTTCTTCAGCGTCACGTGGTGCCGTTACCGACTTCTGGAACATGGATAAATCAGGTAAAGCCTAATGATATGATATAAAACAAAATCACACCGGACATTTGTTCGATGTGATTTTTTGATATTAAATCCTGAGACAGTTGTTGGCAGTATGATGACAAGTAATGGTTTGTCTGCTGTTACTCTAGTAAAAAACCGGTTGGACATTTCCAACCGGTTTTCCTTTTATTTTCCACCTCGAGGTGAGATACCAAGAGCGATACGTCCATAACGACTGATGCGTGTCATCTTCCAGACTGGTGAATAAGTGGTTTCCACCTTGACAGAGTTAATACCGTCAATGGCTTTTAGCTTTTCAGCGATTTCATAAGGCATAGTCTCTTCACAGCCACAACCAGTATCAGTAAAGGTCATAAGGAAGTAGCAGTGGCCATTTTCATCGACAGTGATTTCATAAATCAAACCAAGGTTGTAAATGTCTAGCTCAATCTCAGGATCGAATACAGTGGTCATTTGTTCGACGATTGGCTCTAAGAAGGGCTGGGCCAAATCATTGACCTTAATATCATCACGGAAGTTTTTCATAGGACTCATTCTTTCTATTTTGCTTTTGTTTATTATGGCATAATTTAGGGCTTTTTTCAATCTCGGATGGCAATATGAGGCTTTAGTAAGCGAGTAAAGTAACAATAAAAAAACTCCAACAGTCAAACCGTTGAAGATAATGTGATTTATGCTTCAATATCAAGTCGTTTTGCAACCAAGGTTGCTCGAATACCATCAAAAATTGGAGCAAGAATGAAAATCCCAAACCTTGTGGAATTGTTCCCACCATTCCTAGATACAACAGATCTGATACCGACCAAACCCAATTTGGAAGTACCGATTGTTTAAGTCAAAGACTTTCCTTCTATATACATTTATACCTACACATAGTTTACCAAAAGCTTAGCTTCCTATCAAGTAAATTGTTTGAAGAGTGAAAGGAAAAAAGTCCTTCAGACATCCAGAATAACTAGTCAAATTGACAGAAAGGAGTGATTGTGATATTCTCATAGTAAGACATTTCAAGAGAAAATGAGGCTATTATGAGTATTGAAAAGACAGTCAGCGAGATTGCTGAAATCCTTGGTGTTAGTCGTCAAGCAGTCAATAATCGTGTCAAACAACTTCCAGAAGAAGATCTAGAAAAAAATGCTAAAGGGGTTACTGTCGTTAAACGCAGTGGCTTGATTAAGTTGGAGGAAATTTACAAGAAAACCATCTTTGACGATGAGCCAATCGATGAAGAAACAAAACAACGTGAGTTGTTGGAGATTCTTGTAGATGAGAAAAACTCTGAGATTGCCCGTCTCTATGCTCAGTTGAAGGCTAAGGACGAGCAGTTGTCTAACATGGATGACCAATTGCGTGTCAAAGACGTTCAAATCGCCGAAAAGGACAAGCAAATTGATCAACAGCAGCAATTGACCTTGACTGCTATGAAGGACAAGGAAGAGCTTAAACTGGAACTTGATGAGGCTAAGGTTGAGGTTGACGAAGCCAAGGCCCAAGTGGAAGAAATCCAGACCAAACAAGAAGAAGCTTCTAAAAAAGGTTTCTTTGGACGTCTATTTGGAAAATAAAAAAGAAGCTGGGACTCAGTCTCAGCTTTAACTATTGTAGGAGATTAAAATGGAAAATTTAGAAACTTATATTGCCTTTGATTTGGAGTTTAACACGGTGGATGGGGTTAGCCATATTATCCAAGTATCGGCTGTTAAGCTGAATCAGCATGAGGAAGTAGGCCAGTTTGATTCTTTCGTCTATTCGGATGTTCCTTTGCAATCCTTTATCAATGGTTTGACTGGAATTACAGCGGATAAGATTGCCAAGGCACCAAAGCTAGAGTCTGTTCTGGCGGATTTTAAATCATTTGTTGGTGACACTCCACTTATTGGCTACAATGCTCTTAAATCAGATTTGCCTATTCTAGCTGAAAATGGTTTAGACTTGGAAGAGCAATATGCTTTAGATGTTTTCGATGAGGCCTTTGATCGTCGTGCTTCTGATTTGAACGGTATTGTTAACCTCAAGTTGACTAGTGTGGCAGATTTCTTTGGAATCAAGGGACACGGTCATAACAGCTTGGAGGATGCTCGTATGACCGCACAGATTTACGAGAAGTTTCTCGAATTAGATGAGAATGCCAAACTTTTGGAGCAACAGGAAGAAGTCAGTAACAATCCTTTTGCTGCCTTAGGTTTGGGTGGCCTTTTCGACTAGGGCTTTACAGAAGCTGTAAAGGGTGTAAAGAGTGATAGCTAACTTTTTCTGTAAGAAAAGAAAATCCTCTAGGGTTAGGGCTTGCATATTACCTTGCGTTATAAGGTAGAATCTAGGTATCAAGGGTGGCCAAAGTCCTCCTTTGATAGAAAATCTTAAAAGGAGGTGACTGAGATGTCGCAGTTTTCAACAGGAGAGTTGGCTAAGGCAGCAGAAGTGTCTGTTAGGACTGTTCAGTACTATGATCAACGAGGTATCTTGACGCCATCTGAAGTCACAGAAGGTGGTCGGAGAATCTATCACGACTCAGACTTGGAACGCCTGCAAGTCATTTGTTTCTTAAGAGATTTGGACTTCTCAATCAAACAAATCAAGAAACTCTTGCAAGAGGAGAATAGGGAACAGGTTTTAGAGCTTTTGTTGACAGATCAAATCGAGAGCTTGGAAAAGTCTTCAGAGGAAATAGAGGTCAAACTAAAACGTGCCCGTCACTTGCAAAAAGCAACTGCTAAGTGGCGTCAACTTTCACTAGAAGATTTGTCAGACATTTCACGTCTTATGGAAAATCAAAAATCATGGCGAAATTTGCAGTTGAGAATGTATGGGAGCATCATTCTAGCGAGTCTTCTTTATATCATAGCCCTACTGATAGTCATTTATTATTTTAAGGATCCTAGAGGTTTGTTTGTTGTCTGCCCCGCATTTATCATAGCCACAAATTTAGTGGTGTTTCACTATAGAAAGCAGTTTGAATACCTCTGTCCTAACTGTCATAGGACCTTTGATCCTAGTTCTAAAGAGTTTGCTCTTGCCGGACATACACCAAGGACTCGTAAGTTGACTTGTCCTCATTGTCATGTAAAGACCTACTGTTTGGAGTTAGCTAAGACTAAAACGAAATAAATTTATCGAATATAAAAAAACGCTTGAGAATTACTTCTCAGGCGTTTTTAGCTTATTCAACTGAACTTAGAGCTTCGAGCATATTAAGCTTGGCTAGGCGGTTATTAACAACGAAGCCAAGGATAATAAGAATGAAGCCGATAAGAACAGCTGGTAGAAGGTAGGTAGCCAAACCGATAGATGGATCAAACATGATACGATCTGGCGGAATGATGCTTACCATATATTGGTGGAGTGCTTGTCCAAGACCAAACCCTACGAAGATACCGATGATAGACAGGTAAATAGTTTCACGATAGATGTAGAGGGATACTTCATTATTGTAGAAACCAAGAACCTTAACGGTTGAAAGTTCGTGGATACGTTCTGAAACGTTGATGTTAGTTAGGTTATAGAGAACAACCACAGCAAGGAGAATGGAAACCGTAATCAAAATACCAATAACCTGTGTCAATGAATTGACCATAGTGCTGATTTGCAGTTTAAGATTGTTGTTTTGAACAACACCGTAAACATTTGGCAAGTTGATAAATTTGGCTGCCATATTTTCAACATTTTGCTTAGTTGGTTCAGCGAGAGTAACAAGGTTGGCATTATTCACTGAAGGTGTCCCAAAAGCTTTTTGGTAATAGCTAGCATTCATAAAGAGGAAATGCCCCATGTACATTTCAGTGATACCAGCTATCTTAATCTTGACAGATTCATCCTGACTGTTTTGCACAGTAATGGTATCTCCGACCTTGAGGTTTAGAAGTTTTGCCATTTTTTCAGAGATAATTGCTCCGTCATTAGATAGCTTGAGAGTCTTATTGCGGTCTCGGTCATGTAAGCTAACGTAACTGTCAATGAGTTTTTCGTCACGGTCGTTAAAGACAAGGGTTGAGATTTCTTGGGTGTCCTTATTGGTACCGGCAATTTTTTGCAAGGTTTCAAAATGGACATTCAAGTATTCTTTGACGTCTTTGCTATCGAGGAGTTTAGTGAGTTCCTCATCCAGAGCACTTGACGCATTTGGTTGCTTGGCAACAATCATATCATAGTGAATGATGTCTTCAAACTGTTGCTGGTTAAGGTTAGATACAGAAGATCGAATTCCTAAACCTGCGAAGAGAAGTGCAATAGAACCTGCGACACCAAAGAGGGTCATAAACATCCGTTGCTTATAGCGGAAAATATTACGCATGGTAACTTTTTCCGTAAAGCTGAGACGTTTCCAAAGCGGTGTGATGCGCTCTAGGACAATCTTAGCTCCTGCTCGAGGTGGTTTTGGAAGGAGGAGTTGGGAAGGTTTTTCCCAGAGCTCCTTCTTGGCAACCACAAAGGCAGGTAGCACAGCAGATAAGAGACCTAAAAGGAAGGCCACAAGGGTAAGTCCTAAGTAGAAGTGCAATTCAAAAGCAGGAAGCTGCAAATCGCTCTTATAAGTGTTGTGAATTAGAATCGGAAGTAGTGTATGACCGGTAATAACACCTGCGGTTGTACCAGTAATACTCGTTATCAAACCATAAATGACGAATTTATGGATAATTCGCGAATTACTGTAGCCTAGGGCGTTGAAAATACCAGCCTTACCACGCTCTTCTTCAACAAAGCGTCCCATGGTTACAAAGGTAACCAAAGCTGCCATAAAGTAGAGAGCGACAGGGAAGATGTTACTCACATCGTGAATGATGTTAATATTACTTTCATAAGCAACATATCCCTCGGAACCCGGAATCTCTCGACGTGAGTAGAATTGATAGCTAGGCGCTGGTAAATTATCAACCATTGCTTGACTTTCTTCGAGTTCTTTTTGCTTGGCTTCAATCTTGGTAGTAGCTTCTTTGACACTAGCAGCTTCAGCAGCGTTGCTTGTAGCCATTTGCTGGGTCTGTGCGAGGGCTGTTTCAAGTTCTTGTTTAGCTTGAGTAATTTGAGCTTGAGACTGAGACTTGATTTCAGTTAGGCGTTTTTCAGGTTCATCTTTAAAGAGTTTCTTAAGTTCAGCCTTTCGTTCAGAAATCTTATTTGCGTATTCCTCACTAAAAGGACTAACATTTTCCAAATCCTTGTAGCGGATGCGGGCAATCATGTAATCATTAGAGGTGAAGTCTGTCTCTGGAACAATGGCGTAGCCATCTAGTTTCCCCGTACCAGCGCTGGCATTACCAAGACGGTTCCTAGAGAGAAGTTCAGAGGAATTAACAAAACCAGTAATGGTATATGTTTGTTCCTTTAACTGTTTTTGCCCTGAGCTATCTACTGGCTCAGAAAAGTTAATCTTATCTCCGACGCTATATTCTTCTTTATAAGTTGAGGAAAGAGCGATTTCCCCGTCCTTGGTAGGAAGTTTCCCCTCAATAAGGTCGTAAGTGGAGATTTTCTTAGGAATAGAGAAGATACGAAATGCCGTATTCGTCCCCTTGACGACAGCATCTTTGAAATAACCATACTCGATGTCTACATTCTTCTTTTTTATTGTATTGAGAAGGTCCTGATCGGTTTGGTTGATACTGTAAGTACTGATTAAGCTCAAGTCAGCTGTTTGATGCGTCTTGAAGAAGTGTTCCCCAGTTTTCTTCATATTAGGAGAAGTTACTTTAAGACCAATCAAGGCAAAGGATCCCAGTGCCATAAGTAAGGCAATAGAGAGCATACGCTCTTTAGAAGCTACAAAGGTTCGCCAAACATCTTTCCAATAAGTTGTTTTTTTCATGACGTTGCTCCTTTCTAGTATTCCAAGTCCTCGATTTTTTGTGGATTAGGATTAAGTTCCACACTCTTAATCTTGGCATCGTGCATTCGAATGACACGATCGGCAATTGGAGCTAGAGAAGCATTATGGGTAACGATAATAACAGTTGTTCCCTGTTTGCGAGCCATTTCTTGAAGGAGGGTCAGGATTTGTTTCCCTGTTTGATAATCCAGAGCCCCTGTTGGTTCATCACAAAGAAGAATCTTTGGATTTTTGGCAACGGCGCGTGCAATAGCGACACGTTGTTGCTCCCCACCAGATAGTTGTGATGGGAAGTTGTCTAAGCGGTCTCCCAAACCGACTTCGACCAGTGTTTGAGTAGCATCTTTAGCGTTTGGAACGATTTCAGATGCTAGTTCGACGTTTTCCCTGGCCGTAAGATTAGAAACTAAGTTGTAAAATTGGAACACAAAGCCAACGTCCTCACGACGATAGGTTGTAAGTTCTTTGGCTGTGTATTCAGAGATATGCTTACCATCAATAATGACGCGGCCTTCGTCATTGGTGTCCATACCACCCAAGATGTTAAGAACGGTTGATTTCCCAGCGCCAGAGGCACCAAGAATAACGACAAGCTCCCCTTTTTCGATATCAAAGCTTACGTCGTTGTTTGCGATAATTTCCAGATCACCGGTTTTATAGCGTTTATAGCTATGCTTCATTTGAATATAAGCCATGAATTTCCCTTTCATACGAAAATAATGATGCTGATAATTACCTATCTTTCCGTACTCTATTGTAACGGATTTTCCTTGGAATATCTAGGTTTTGAAGCAAAAAAAGGTTTAAAAGACGATAAGATTTTCTTACATGTGACAGAAATTTGAATGAAGCGTTTACACATGAGAAAAACCTATTGCAAATGAGCTTTGAGTGAGGTGAAAATTTGGTGAAATAGTTATAAAGTTAGGTTATTTTTAGTCTTTTACTGAGTAGATTTACTATTTTTCCCAATTTACATCATTGTCGGAGAGTTTAGGTCGGTAAATGTTTCATTATAGCGTTGTCATAGGGAATCTGCTTTTGCGTCAGAGTTGATGATGGATAAAGAGTTTTTTATAGTTTCGAGCATGGATGTATCCAGAATACGGACATTTTTTTGAATTTGGAGGATACATTTTCTATATGGGTTAATTTATTCATGGGGAAATAGCGGCCTTTTCGTAATCATTTTTTGTGTGTTAGTTATTTTTAAAGAAGTTGTAAACACCTTAAAAATATATATCTAAATGAGAGATGTGCATCTTTAAGATTAGTTATTTATTATGGGGTATTCCATAAAGTCACCCTTAAATCCTTTTATTGTGGCATTCTTTTGACTAATAGAGGAATTGTAGTTCCTAATCTTATTTTAGGATGTTGAGAATTCGACTTCCTGTCTCAAGAATTCTTTTTTATAGTTACATTTAAAGTGTTTTGACAAAATTTTCTTATCCGATAAAATTTTTTTGGAGATAAGTCAGCAAAAGTGCTTTCTGAAGAATCCTTCTAAAAAACAACTATTATTTCCCTAAGTACTACTTAAAGAAATTACCATTTGCATAGCGTAAAAAAGCTAATCTGATAATAGATTAGCATCAATTTTAAGACATGAAGTTGTCATTTATTTAAAATGCTTAAAAATTAAAGAAACGCTTGAAATCAAGGGGGTTGCATGCTAAGATTGTTATCTGGGTGAAGGGTTGGTCAAACAGCTCAACCGATCTTTTACCTCCTACAGCAGTAAATAGGACGCCTTGTTAGCCAGTTAGAGCTAACCAAATAAATAGTGAGGGATTTATGATTAAGAACAAAGATAATAGTTTTATCGGCAAAGCAATAATCAGCTTGATTGCTACTTTGGGGACTCTGGCTCTATTCATGAGTACCAGTGGGGCCTCGGCTGACGTCAAAGAAACTCCTAAACTTGATTTAGATGCCAATATGACTAAGGTTCAAACCGTTAGTGATGAGGACTTGAAGAATCATGACGGGCAAGCTCAGGATACGAAGAAGCAAGAAGCACCTGGACAAAAACAGCCAGAAACTGAAGAATCTAAGACTACAGATGAGGAAACTCCTGACTACATCGTTATCACCGAGGTAGTGGAATCGTCGGAGCATAAGCAGGACTCTAATCAAGTGGTTGATGGAGTAGCTCAAACGCTTGACCCAGACTTGTTGAATGAGATTTTAGCTCAAACTAGCGAGGTTGGAGAATACCAGATTTATGTCAAGAATGATGATGAACTATTAATCTCAGGACCTGTACCTTCCCAAACAGCGAATGAGGATGTGAATTACCCTACTTTAGAAAGTTCATTGGATTCAGCGAGTATCTACTTAGGTCAAAAGAATCGCTATAAATTGGCAAACGAAGAAGACGCACAGTCAGGTCTTGCTTTGGTTGAAGAATAAAATTTTTATATGACTAACACAAAAAGACTTGGATTTCTTGTCCAAGTCTTTTGTATGTTATGACTGAGTTGCTAGATGAGTATATAGAAAAAGGAACCGTGAGATTCCTTTTCATTTTTTAGAATGGCAATTTACCTGCAAAGGCACCCATTGATTTTTTAGTCGCTTCGTCAATTTGTTCAAGAGCATTGTTAAGTGCTTGAACAGTCATATCTTGGAGTGTTTCCACATCATCAGGATCTACGACAGCATCAGCGAAAGTGATGTTAACTACTTTTTTGTCACCAGTTAATTCAGCAACAACCAAGTCTTGTGCTGATTTTCCAGTGAAGGTTGTAGCAGCCAACTCAGCTTGGCTTTTTTCCATTTGTTTCTGAAGCTTTTGAGCTTGCTTCATCATGTTTTGCATGTTCATCATAATATTTTCTAGATTCCTTTCATATCAAGGGTTTAGCCCCTGTTTCTTAAATTTTACTGCCCACTTCTGCCCAGAAATAAGTAGTATAAAAATCTTAACTATTATACCATGTTTAGCTTGATTAACAAAGTAAGGAGAAGTATTGGAGGAATTTGTTAAGACTTGATTTTTTCTTGTTCATAAAAATGTTAGATCAGTTACAAAGCCACTAATCCTTAAATTATGAGACTTGTTAAAAATAGTGTACAATGGTTTGTTGTTAATCCGATTAAGAAATTGTTTGGTCGTAGAAAAAGAAAGAGAAGATGACAATGCAAAAAAGAAATATTTTAGGGATTTTTGTAGGACTATTTATAGGGTTGGTTACAGTCTTGGGAATGAGCCTATTTATCTTTATTAATTTAAAATTTAACTCTGTTTATAATGCTCAGCATATCCCTCATAAGGAGGGGACAGAACCGGACATCATTATGCTGATGGAGAATATGGGTTGGGCCTATACACCGGAAATAGAAGGTATTAGCTATGATGATGATGGAATGTACGCTATAACTAGAGAAAAAGGAACGAAAACGTCTATATTAGGTCTTTCAGGTGATACTCTATATTTTAGTTCGGCATCGGGTGATGGCTATCTTTTAAATCATGATTTTTCTATCCAAACTGCTCTTGACAAACGTTATCACAAGATAAAATATAATCAACGAAAAGTCCAAAAAGAAATTAGAGAAACTGTTCAACCTGTGATTGATGCTCAACCAAAACCCTTCATCAATCTTCAGTGGTTGTTTAATTTAATTTATCAAAGTAGGTTTAACTAGAGAAAAAGAAAGAGAAGATGACAATGCGAAAAAGCAATATTTTAGGGCTCTTTGTAGGACTAATTATAGGGCTGTATACAGTCTTAGGAATGAGCCTATTTATCTTTATTAATTTAAAAT
>NZ_KV809595.1:0-3000 GCF_001812625.1 Streptococcus sp. HMSC064H09 | reverse complement strand
CGGAAATAGAAGGTATTAGCTATGATGATGATGGGTCGTACGCTATAACTAGAGAAAAAGGAACAGAATCGTCTGTATTAGGTTTTTTAGATGGTACTCTAGTCTTTTACCCGAACTCAGGTGAAAGTTATATTTTTAATCGTAATTTTTCTCTCCAACATGCTTTTGATGAACATTATCATAAGATTAAGTATAATCAACGAAAAGTCCAAAAAGAAATTAGAGAGACCGTCCAACCAGTGATTGATGCTCAACCAAAACCATTAATTAACCTTCAGTGGTTGTTTAATCTACTTTACCGAAGTAGGTTTAATTAGAGAATAAGAGAGCATATTTATCTCAACTTGATTTAAAAGCTGTTTAAAGCTCTCCCCTTGTTTTCTCGGTTCATAGATAAGATCTTTATCCTCATAAGTCATTTTCATAATAAAAACACCCTAAAGTTAGATTTCATTTGTCTAACTTTGGGGTATTTTTATTGTGAGCCTCTTTCTTTTGCGTTGATTCGTGCTGAACCCTTATTTACCTCAGTAAAAATAAAGAAAAAAATATCTCTTGGCCAGGACGTTGATTATGGTAGTGTAAAATAAGTTTTGTAAACACAAAAAGGAATAAATCCGTTATAGTAGAGTTGCGAAACATTACTAGACAGCAGATTATAAACGAAAACGCTTTGCAGTTTGCAAAGTGTTTTTTTTTTACGGTTAAAGAATAGCTGCCAATTCTTCCGAAATAAAAAAGTAGTAGAATTGAAAATTATAAGGATGTGGGACTAGGATGTTTTACTTAAATTTCACTTTTGATAGTCAGTTCCTATTAATCTGGTGACATTTTTCATTTGAAGAAGATGAGTGAAAAATGTCTGTATATAGTATAATGATTTTAGAAGAGTTCGAGTTATGGAATGGGGGACCTTGAAAAATAGATTAATATAGTGGGAGGCAACAGTGACATGAAGTCGAAAAGATATATAATTATTGGAATAGTTGCCATTGTGAGCTTAATTTTCTTTATAGTAGTGACTTTTTGTGGAAAAGGGCATCAGTGGAGTAATAATGTCGTACAAGGATTTAAATCGCTGGGTCTTAAAGGTAATGTAAAAGTAATTGGGACATATAAAGAAATTGAAGCATTTCACGGTACGGTTGTTGAAGTGAATTATACTGAGAGATTTTCTGATGGATATTTGTTAGATAAGAATCTTAGAGCAGATATACGAGAATATAATGGTGAGCATATTTCAGATTTTTATCCTCCGTTATCTACAAAGATCGAAGCATTGCTCAATGACAAAGAAAAAGACTTGTTTGATACTGTTAAATTCAACGAGTTTAGTTTCTTGTTAGATGTTTATAAAATGAGACCAGGTTTTCAACGAGAAGAAGATGAAATCAAAAAAGATGTTGCCAATAAAATTAATAAACTATTTGACAGACAAGTGACGTTTGATTATAGTTATAAATTTGAGCCAGTATCTAGAGAAAAAATCTACGCTACTATTCTTTCACAGGCAGTCAGGAATCGTGATAATGGAGACTTTGAAGCGGCTGGCTTTTATAATATTAGACCTAAAAATTTAATGAAGAGTAAAGCAGTGAGTCTTCATTTGGATTGTATTTTTGCTTCTCTGAATCCTAACGCTAGCAAGTCATCTTCGAGAGAGCATATCGATTATTTTAAAATGAAACTCTTATCTTTGCCCAAAGGCTCATTTTCTGATGGAAACTATGAAATACTAGGTAATTATTATAGTGAAGAAGGGAAAAGTATTGATGTGACTTGTATATTTGTTGTTGAAGACGGTGTTGGTCACTTTGAAGAAGATAAAATGAACTAAAAACAAAAAATACACCTAAATGAAATTTGGTATAAAAAAGTATCTATATTTGCGTAGTCACTTAAAAGGTATTTCCAATCGTGATAGTAATCAGGGGATCAATACAATAAATGGAATGATAGAAATGGAGGATGGACTTTGCTAAAAAAACTACTAAGGGTATCCTTAATACCTGTATTACTAATACTTTTGTTAATATCTATATTTAAATCAATCGATAACAGGAATAAGACTTATGATAGTAAATTCATAACTTCATTGGCAACAGGATTAGATGAACGTTGGAAAGTTACTGCCCAAAAGGATGATGATGAACAGGAAATTGAAGACTATAAATCCTATATAGATTATGAATTAATTGAAATTGAACAGTATAAAAATAGGAAATTTAAAAATCCTAAGTTAAAGAGACTAGCTAACACATATATTAACATCCAAAGGAATGAAAGAGAAGCTATAGAAAATCAAGATTTAGTGGACAGTACTTTTGTAAGAGAATGGAATAAATACCAAAGGAAACGTTATGAATTGCTTCTAGATATTAACTCAATAGTCGGAATTCCTGTTCAAGATAAAAACTCTCTAGATAGTATATTGAGATCTGGTAAATCTGTGAAAGAATTTAATAGAGTTTACGGAATATTAGTAGATACTTTTGACCCCAAAAACTTCGTAGTTGAAGAGGTCACAGGTGTATCGGAAAAAGAGAAGCGCTACATAGGGAATTTTGAAAATACTACAGGTCATGACATTACACACATATATATTGAAATTTTATATTATGATGAAGATAATAGGCCTTATCTTGGTAGATCCTTTGAACCAGAAGATACATGGAAAAATAGAACAAAAAAAAGCTTCGAATTTTCGATTCCAGATTCAGATACACAGTTCAAATATTTTAAAGTTTTCGTAAGTGATAAAAGTCTTACCTTTAAGTAGATTTTCTATTTTATTTATGGAAGGGGAGACAATATTGTTTCAACTAAGTTCTAAAAATAGTTAGTTATACAAAAAAGAGGTATTTTTATACCTCTTTTTGTTCACTCTTCAATTATGCTGTCACTGTCCATTTACTGTCCTATATAGTGTAAAATATATAGAAGTTGTTAAGTTTACTAGTAGTTAAATCCCTTAAAATCAGTATTTATGATGATAACAAG
>NZ_KV809594.1:0-220 GCF_001812625.1 Streptococcus sp. HMSC064H09 | reverse complement strand
TCTGGAGGAGTCACACGGTTGTTAAATTCTTTATCCGCAATGTCGCCTACAGTCGCGATAAGAACTTTAGCTGTTCCATCGTGTTTAACTGTGACTGTTACATTCGCTTTCATTGTGTCGTATGTAACGGTTGCGTCTGAGCCTTTAACTTCTTCTACTGTGTAGTTGTGTACGCCTTCTTGGCCTTTCTTGAACTCAAGTTTAGAGAACTTAACGTTAC
>NZ_KV809593.1:131203-131425 GCF_001812625.1 Streptococcus sp. HMSC064H09 | reverse complement strand
CACGACCTTCCAAACGTTTAGTGAAGTTGAATTCTACTTCAACTGGAACACTGTTAACACGTTTTTCAGTTGGTTTGTTTGGTTTTTCAACTGTCTTGCTTACTGGGTTGTAGTAGTTAACTACTTGGGCAGCAGTATTTTCGATATCTGCACCGCCAGGAACATCGTTCTTAACAGTTGCTGGAATATCAAACTTGTAGTAACGTCCGAAGGCGAATTTAG
>NZ_KV809593.1:130092-131103 GCF_001812625.1 Streptococcus sp. HMSC064H09 | reverse complement strand
ACTTGTAGTAACGTCCGAAGGCGAATTTAGTTGTATCAATGATTTGAGTACTTTCTGCGTCGCCAAGTGACTTAGTGAAGCCATCTTTAAGTGTTGCAGTCATCACACCATTTTCAACTTTAATGTCAAATTTATCTGTAACATCAGCACCAGTTACTGAATCGTAAGCTTTGATTGTTGAGCCATCTACATCAACCTTAGTTTCATCGAAGTCATCAGTTATTCCTACAGTTTGAACGTTGTCTTTGTTAGCTGCGTCGAATTTGGTAGTATCCAACCATACTTGATAGTAGATCTTTTCGCCGCGTTTAACAGACTTAGTATTGATATTTTCTGCTTCGTTGTTACCATCTTTGTCAGCGTATGGGTTCGCATTTGTGTCTGCGTACTTGTCTGCCAATTCTGAGTCATCATCGAGAAGCTTGTTATCAGTGATAGAGAATTTAGCTGTATTCAATACATATTTCTCTGGTTGGAACTTAGGCTCTTCTGGAGGAGTCACACGGTTGTTAAATTCTTTATCCGCAATGTCGCCTACAGTCGCGATAAGAACTTTAGCTGTTCCATCGTGTTTAACTGTGACTGTTACATTCGCTTTCATTGTGTCGTATGTAACGGTTGCGTCGCTTCCTTTAACTTCTTCTACTGTGTAGTTGTGAACACCTTCGTCACCCTTCTTGAATGACATAGCTGAGAACTTAACGTTACCAGAAGCATCATTGCTTACAGTTTCAAGAGTCTTACCTTCTGAATCTTTAAGCACGAAGCTGAATTCGTTAGCTTTAAGCTCACGGCCTTCCAAACGTTTAGTGAAGTTGAATTCCACTTCAACTGGTACGTTGTTAACACGTTTTTCAGTTGGTTTGTTTGGTTTTTCAACTTTCTTAGTTGTTGGGTTGTAGTAGTTAACTACTTGAGCTGCAGTATTTTCAATATCCACACCACCAGGTACATCAGCTTTAACTGTTGTTGGGATGTCAAACTTGTAGTAACGTCCGAAGGCGAATTTAG
>NZ_KV809593.1:126240-129992 GCF_001812625.1 Streptococcus sp. HMSC064H09 | reverse complement strand
TAACATCATCACCTGTTACTGAATCGTAGGCTTTGATCTTAGTAGCATCAAGATTCAACTTCGCTTCATCGTAGTCATCTGAGATTCCTACTGATTGGATGTTGTCCTTGTTAGCTGCGTCAAATTTAGTTGTATCCAACCATACTTGGTAAACCAACTTGTCGCCACGTTTAACAGTCTTCGTATTCAAGTTTTGTTTTTCGTTGTTTGATGCATCGTCCGCATATGGGTTCGCATTGGTATCTGCGTACTTGTCTGCCAACTCTTTATCATCATCAACGAGCTTGTCACCTGTGATATCGAATTTCTCTTCAGAAACAACGTATTTCTCTGGTTGGAACTTAGGTTCTTCTGGAGGTGTTACACGGTTGTTAAATTCTTTATCCGCTGGTTCTGTCACGTTTGTGATCAAGGCTTTCGCTGTACCATCATGAGATACAGTAACGGTTACAACAGCAACCATTTCATCGTAAGTGACAGTTGCATCTGTACCCTTAACCTCTGTTACAGTGTACTTGTAAGTACCTTCTTGACCCTTCTTGTATTTAAGGGCTGTAACAGTTTCACCAGCTTTATTTGTGTACTCTACTGGAGAGAATTTAATCTTACCAGCTGCATCGTTGGTTGCAGTTGCAATCACAACATTGTCGCTGTCTTTCAACTCGAATGTGAATTCGCCAGCTTTAAGGTCGCGACCTTCCAATTTCTTAGTGAAGTTGAATTCTACTGAGATTGGAACACTATTTACACGTTTTTCAGTTGGTTTGTTTGGTTTTTCAACTGTCTTGCTTACTGGGTTGTAGTAGTTAACAACTTGAGCTGCTTTGTTTTCGATATCTGCACCAGCTACAACATCGTCTTTCACTGTTGCTGGAATATCAAATTTATAGTAGCGTCCAAATTCGAATTTAGTTGTATCAATGATTTGAGTGTTTTCAGCGTCGCCAAGTGACTTAGTGAAGCCTGCTTTAAGGTTAGCTGTAAGAACACCGTTGTTATCAGTGATATCGAACTTGTTAGTAACATCTGCACCAGTAACTGAGTCGTAAACCTTGATATCTGAAGCATTAACAGTCAATTTATCTTTGTCGTAGTTATCTGTGATTCCTACTGTTTGGATATTGTCTTTGTTAGCTGCGTCAAACTTAGTTGTATCCAACCATACTTGGTAGTAAAGTTTAGATCCACGTTCAACTGTCTTGGTATTCAAGTTTTCAGCTTCGTTGTTGTTTGTATTATCGACATATGGATTTGTGTTTGTTTCACCATATTTATCTGTCAATTCAGAATCGTCATCAACGAGTTTAGTACCAGTGATATCGAATTTCGCTTTAGAAACAACGTATTTCTCTGGTTGGAACTTAGGTTCTTCTGGTGGAGTTACTGTATTGTTGAACTCTTTATCAGCAGCATCTGTTACGTTGGCAACGATTGCTTTAGCTGTACCGTCGTGTGATACAACCACTTTAACAGTAGCAACCATTGTGTCGTATTTGACAGTTGTATCTGTACCAGGAGTTTCTTCTACTGTGTAGTTGTATGTCTTACCAAGATCATCACGACCAAATTTAAGAGTCTTGAAGACAATCTTACCAGCAGCGTCGTTCTTCACGCGTTCAACTTCAACGCCGTCTTTCTTCAATACGAATTCGAATTCGTTAGCTTGAAGTTCACGACCTTCCAAACGTTTTGTGAAGTTCATTTCCACTGGAACTGGAACGCTGTTAACACGTTTTTGTGTTGGTTTTTCAGGTTTTTCAACTGTCTTGCTTACTGGGTTGTAAACGTGAACTGTTTGGTTGGCTGTATTTTCAATATCAGCACCAGCTTTAACAGATTCTTTAACAGTTGCTGGGATATCAAATTTATAGTAACGTCCAAAGGCGAATTTAGTAGTATCGATAACAGGGTTGTTTACTTTATCTTTGATAAATTCATCTTTAGAAGTTGCAGTGATTGTGCCATTTTCAACTTTGATGTCGAATTTAGCAGTCACGTCTGCACCAGTTACTGAATCGTAAGCTTTGATGTCAGAAGCGTTTACATCCAATTTATCAGCGTCGTATGTATCAGATACACCAACGTATTGAACGTTGTTAGCTTCTGTGAATTTAGTAGTATCAAGCCATACTTGGTATACCAATTTAGAACCGCGTTCAACAGTCTTAGTATTCAAGTTTTCTGGTTCGTTGTTGGCAACACCATCAACATATGGATTGGCGTTTGTTGCTGTGTACTCGTTACCAGGAACATCATCGTCATCATCCATCAACTTATCACCAGTGATGTCATATTTCTCTTTAGAAACGACAAATTTTTCTGGTTGGAATTCAGGAGTGTCCGGAGGAGTGACTTTGTTGTTGAATTCTTTATCTGCAGTACCATCAGTTGCTTTACCGTTAGCGTCTACACCACCAGTTGATGTAACGTTTGTAACAGTAGTCAATGTGTGACCATTCTTAGCAACTTCAACTGTCACTGTAGCTTTCATTTGGTCGTAAGTCATTCCGAATTCTTTGTTTTCAGGAATTACTTCTTCTACAGTGTAAGTGTGTGTACCAAGTTTAGTATTGTCAAATGACAATTCAGAGAAGGTTACGTTACCAGCAGCATCATTCTTAACTGTTTCAACTACTGCACCTGTAGAATCTTTCAATACGAAGCTGAATTCACCTGCTTTAAGTTCACGACCTGCCAATTTCTTAGTAAAGTCAAACTTAGTCACAACTGGAGCAACAACATAGTTGTTGAACTCAGTGTCTTCAGGCATTGTAACAGCAGTACTCAAGAGACCTGTAGCGGCATCTTTAGTAACTTTAACTTTCACTACTGCGTTCATAGTATCGTAATCGATATTTGTATCGTTACCAGCTTTTTCACGCACAGTGTAAGTGTGTTCACCTTCAGCGCTGTATTCAATCGCATCAAATGTGATTGAACCATCTGCAGCATTTTTCTTAGTTTGGATGACATTGCCATTTTCAAGCAATTCGAATGTGAAGGCATCTGCTTCAAGTACTTTACCTTCAAGACGTTTAGTGAACTTGAATTGAGCTTGAGTAGGAGCTGATGTGAAGGTATTGTTGAACTCTGTATCTGCAGGAAGAGTATTTGTTGCTTTAAGTACGTGGCCTTCTTTAGTAACAGTAATTGTTACTTCGGCTTTCATCGTATCATATTGCATTCCCGCTTCAGAACCTTGAACTTCTTCCACAGTATACTTGTGAGTACCAACTTGTGTATTGTCAAAAGTCAAATCGTCAAAGGCTACAACACCTTCTTTAGTATTTGTCTTAGTTTGAAGAACTTTACCAGTTGAATCTTTCAATACGAAGCTGAATTCACCAGCTTTCAACTCACGACCCGCAAGAGCTTTGCCGAAGTCGAAACGAGTCTTAACTGGAGCTACTGCAAAGTTGTTGAACTCTGTATCTTCTGGCATTGTAACATTAGCAGTCAAGATACCAGATGCAGCATCTTTAGTAACGTTAACAGTTACTACTGCATTCATATCATCGTAATCGATGTTTGTATCTGTTCCAGCTACTTCACGTACAGTGTAAGTGTGAGAACCTTCTTTATCGTAAGAAATAGCGTCGAATTGGATTGTTCCGTCAGCCGCATTCTTCTTAGTTTGGATTACTTTACCATTTTCAAGTAATTCAAATGTGAAGGCATCCTTAGTAAGCTCTTTACCTTCAAGTTTCTTAGTAAACTTGAATTGTGCTTGTGTTGCAGCAGGTGTGAAAGTA
>NZ_KV809593.1:125292-126140 GCF_001812625.1 Streptococcus sp. HMSC064H09 | reverse complement strand
CAGGTGTGAAAGTATTGTTGAATTCTGTATCTGAAGGAAGGGTATTTGTTGCTTTAAGTACGTGACCTTCCTTAGTAACAGTGATTGTTACTTCAGCCTTCATTGTATCGTAAGTCATACCAGCTTCTTTATTTTCTGGGATAACTTCTTCTACAGTGTACTTGTGAGTACCAACTTGTGTATTGTCAAAGGTCAAGTCATCAAAGGCTACAACACCTTCTTTAGTATTTGTCTTAGTTTGAAGAACTTTACCAGTTGAATCTTTCAATACAAAGCTAAATTCACCGGCTTTCAACTCACGACCTGCGAGAGCCTTGCTAAAGTCAAACTTAGTCTTAACTGGAGCTACAGCAAAGTTGTTGAACTCAGTATCAGCTGGCATTGTAACGGCAGCGTTCAAAAGACCTGTTTGAGCGTCTTTTGTGACATTTACAGTCACAACTGCGTTCATTGAATCGTAATCAATGTTTGTATCTGTTCCAGCTTTTTCACGTACAGTGTAAGTGTGTGTACCTACAGTTGCATATGAGATTGGGTCAAATTGAATTGAACCATCAGCCGCATTTTGTTTAGTTTGAATCACATTACCGTTTTCAAGCAATTCGAATGTGAAGGCATTAGCTTCAAGAGTCTTACCTTCCAAACGTTTTGTGAAGCGGAATTGTGCTTGTGTTGCAGCAGGTGTGAAAGTATTGTTGAATTCTGTATCTGATGGAAGAGTGTTTGTTGCTTTAAGTACGTGACCTTCTTTAGTAACAGTAATTGTTACTTCAGCTTTCATCGTATCATATTGCATTCCTGCTTCAGAACCTTGAACTTCTTCTACAGTGTACTTGTGAGTACCAACT
>NZ_KV809593.1:0-125192 GCF_001812625.1 Streptococcus sp. HMSC064H09 | reverse complement strand
GAACTTTACCAGTTGAATCTTTCAATACAAAGCTGAATTCACCAGCTTTCAACTCTCGACCTGCAAGGGCTTTGCTGAAGTCAAAACGAGTCTTAACTGGAGCTACAACGTAGTTGTTGAAGATCTTATCAGTTGCGCTTGAAGCAAAACCACCAGCACCACTGTATTTAACTGAAGCTTGCAAATCACCTTTAGAGTTCTCTGTAACAGTAACTGTCATAGTAACTGTCATTGCATCGTAATCAACGTTTGCATCTGAACCTGCAGTTTCAGTGATTGTGTAGATGTAAGTACCAACTTTATTGAAAGTTAAGTTACTAAATGTCGCTTTACCGTTTTTGTTAGTAACAGTTTCTTCATATGAAGGAAGTGATTTGTTTTCATTGACTTCTTTAATCTTGAAGCTGAATTCACCATCAACAAGTACACGTCCTTCAAGTTGTTTTTCAACTTCTGGAGTAATTGTTACAGGTTCTTGCTTCACGTAGTAGTAAATAGGTTGTTTGTACGGTGTCAAAGTGTTGAGCAAGTCAACGTTGGTACCGATACCTCCTACCCCACGTTCCAATTGTGAGTTAGCTGAACCGTGTCCAATTCCATCTCCTAAGAATGGCACGAATACACTATGATATGGTGCATATCCAGAAGCTTTTTGGAAGTCAAATGGAACTTCTTTACCGTTTGGATAGTTTGTTTTTGCACCTGTTTTTTCATCAGTCACGGTATGTGCAATAGTGTAAAGAGGTGATTTTTTAACAACTAAGTCCTGTGAATTCCATTCACCTGGTTTAATTGGCTTAGTTTCTGCTAGCAACATATATCCATCGGTACTTAATGAACCATCAGAACGTTTGCTTTGTTGTCTTGGATCTAGCAAGTAAACACGAATAACGACTGAACCGTCTTCTCCAACAACTTCTTTGATACGTTTGATACCGTAACGGTCCGCATCCATGAATTTCGTACCAACGGTGTAAGGACGACTTACAGTACCTGATTGATCATTTGCGTCAGCAGTTTGGTAAAGTTTGTATCCATCAAATTGACGTTCGCCAGATGCTGTGAAACGTTGCCCTTCTTCAGCTTTAAGAGTGTATCTAGCTAACTCAACTTCATTACCATTTTCTTTATAATCTTGAACAGTTTTATCTGTTTTATTAGCGTTGAAAGTAGGGTTGTTTTTATCAACTACTTTATAGTAAGTTGTTTTATTGATTGTTACTGGTATTTTAGCATTTGAATCAGTAATTGTACGACCATTGTATGCTGGTTCAACAACGTTGATGATATCAGTTGTAGTACGAGCGTTATAAACCGCAGTATAAAGTGCTCGCTCTGCTTCTGTAAGTTTGTGTCCAGCAGCTACTAAGTCTGTGATACTCTTTCCAACTTCATAACCATTTTGAATAAATGGTTCTGCTTTTTTACCACTTGGAGCAGTCCCAGCTTTATAATCTACTTGGAAAGTTAATTGGCTATTAGACGCTGCCGTAGTAGTCGTGAATTTTTGAACACCACTAGAAGCAGTAACAGTTCTTGTTTCTACTACACTACCAGTGTTTTTGTCGAGCAATTCAACAGTTGTATCGGTAGAGTCATCAAATCTCTTATAAGCACGTGCATAATATTTTGTATTATAACGTTTATTGAATTCAGTAAGATCCCAAATAGCATACGTATAGAAGTCGCCTTCTTTAGCTTGATAACCAGCTGGTACAGTTTGAGATGCAACACTTGCACCATTAGGATCCGTCATATCAGGTGTAGCAACTTCACCGTCTTTTAGGAAAGTTGCTACAGCAACCGGCTCGTTATTGTGGTCTGTAGCGGCACGACGGTTACGACGGCTACGACTCATTGCCAAAGCTCCACCGTTAGTCATATCAGTTGCTGCACGGTCAAGTACTGCACTGCGATCTTCGGCTGCTGCTCTAACAGAGTAAGCACGTGCTGTAACATTTGGCTTAACACTTGTTGCTGCCGCCGCAGTTGCAGCTGCTGCTGTTTCTTCAGCTACTGGAGCGGCTGTTGCTGATGGACGGTTAGCCGCTGTTGCAGCTGGAGTTGCTGCAGCGGTTGTCGCTGATGCTGTTGTTTCAACGTTGTTGCTAGCTGCATTTGTAGATGCCGCTGCAGCTGGTTTAGCTGCTTCTGAAGTAGCTTTCTCAGTTGGTTTTGCAGTCTCTGAAGCTGGTTTAGCTGCTTCAGGTTTTGCAGTTTCTGTAGCAGTTTTTTCAGTTGTCTCTGCGGCAGCCTTATCTGTTGAAGCTTCTGGCGTCAAGTTAAATGTTGACGCAGTTGCATCAGTTGATGATACAGCCGCAGTAGGATCTGCTTGAGCTGTTGATGCTGTAGACGTCTCAACCAGGTCTGACGAACTTTCGCCCTCAACTGATGAACCAGGGTTTGATGAAGAAGCATCAGGTGCTGTGACTTCATCAGCCTGTGCAGTATGAGCAGCAAAGAGTGCCGTTCCTAGCAAGACTGAAGCGACACCAAACGAATATTTACGCAATGAAAATCGTTGGCGTCTGTTAAAAATGTCTTTCATTTCAAGTCTCCCTCTGTATGAAATAGTTAGTTATAGGTCACGAGTATACAAGAATCCTATACTTGAACTCATGATTCTATTACATTCTAACATTCTGACAATTCATGGTCAAGTGATTAAGTCAACTTTTTTAAAAAAAATCAAGTTGTCTGACAATTCAACCGACAACTTTTGCTCGTTTTTTATTCTTACAAGTGTAAAACCCTTGATTTTATTTGCTTTATACCGTTTTCAAATTTCTATTTTATTTTCTTTTCATTCCTAACTTTCTCATGATTTTCACGGAAGATGTTAGACTTATGAGAGGATTTAACTCATTTTATTGGCTGATTTCCTCACTTTGATTCTAATTTTTACCTTCTTATTACAAACCATCCGATTCTGTAACACCCTCGATAAACCATTGATATACAATTTAATAATCCTCTTTCACGACTAAGGTCTCCCATTAGCATTTCAAAAACACTAAAAAACCCAAGTATTATAGACTTGGGTTCATAGTCTTATGGGTTTCAGAGGTAAGTTCCTCTATTTTTTTCTGATATGGTTGTCATTCCAAGTCTGCAATTCTTGGTAGGACTTGACTTTCCCTTCTTCCTGAGTCGGTCTAAATGCCCTAACCGGTAACTCGTAGGCATCCTGGCCTTCAGGTGCCACCCAATGGAGTAAGGTATTGAACCAGGTTTCATTGTTAACCTTGCTTGGAATGGTGTAGATCCTAGCATGTTTGGTCTTAATCGATTCATAAGCATCCTTATGCTCTTTGGCAAAGTTGGTACTATCCATATTGAGGCTTCTGTCTTTTTCAGAAATGTAATAAAGAGCAGGCAGACTCGCAATTGGTGTTTCTCTTGGATAATCTAGATCCTTACCATTAGTTGCATCTGGCCACATCTCAAGTCCAAAAGGCTCTAAAGTCTTACGCATATCAACATTGGCATAATCCAATTCCGAGTCCAAAGTATTCGAGTTAGCTGGAATATTCATTTCCTCAATCTTTTGCGTTTTGAGATTGAGGTATTTTTTATTAGAAGCAAAATCCGCTGATGACGCACCAAAAGGCATTTGTAAGTAAGCTTGCTCATTAAGCATGAAAAGCCTTAGACTTGCCTGATTTAAATAATCTTCATCCCCAGCTTTTTTAGCCAATTTCAAGAGGTCAATTTGTTTAGGTTTTTGATTTGGTTTTTCCGTGTCATACATATAGATATTAAAGTAGTCATACTTATAAAGTGTCTCACCCTTGGCATTTTTCTTACCAGATTCACCCCCCTTGTACTCCTGAGTGACTAAGTATTGACCAGCTACCCCCACAATGTTAAACATGTTTCTATCATGACCAGGATTTGGTGTCACAAGTAAAAATTCCTTATTATCTCCGAAGGTTTTCAGGGTAATTTTGAACAAGGGGTCTTCTGCATTGCTGCCGGAATAGACAGTCGTACTCGACTTACTGGATGCAGCTAAACCTTTGGTAGCCTTACTGCTACTATTCACAGCAAAGAAGATAGCTGTCCCTGCGATTATAAAAAGCAATGCCACTAAGAGACCTATAAAAACAATTCTTGTGGACTTATCCCCCTTAGGTGTTGGTTTCTTTACAAACTTATTTTCCATAAATAATCTCCATTTTAGTACTGATTCTAGTATAGCATAGGTGAAGACTGTTGATAAGGTGCATCGGCGGTCTAATAGGACTGGATATTTTATTTTCATTTGACAAAATCTCTCGGACAGCGTACAATCAAGGAAAGTAACATTCGGAGGTAAATGGAGACATGAACAACTAAGTCTATTCACAATAAACCTGCTTTATTTGATAGATTGTTTTCATGTCTTTTTTGCGCTCTTTTTCTGTAGTAAATT
This sequence comes from Streptococcus sp. HMSC064H09, assembly GCF_001812625.1. NCBI lineage: Bacteria > Bacillati > Bacillota > Bacilli > Lactobacillales > Streptococcaceae > Streptococcus > Streptococcus sp. HMSC064H09. The sequence continues at coordinate 120,775 of NZ_KV809593.1, read as the reverse complement.
TATTGGTGGTATCTGCGTTTTTTTGCATCCACACCATCACTATCTCCTAGAGGGCTTTTTAGCTAGATTCAAGACGGTTCTATCTTATAAGGTAGGACCGTTTTTTGACCTTTGATATTGTTTGAAGTAAAAACTGTACTACCCATGAAACAATATCTACAAGCACTCAGACCTAGGAGGTCCTATGATACAGATTCAACATCTAACTATTACCCATACCAAAGATTTGCGTGAACTCGTTCATGACTTAAATCTAACGATAGCTACTGGTGAAAAAGTCGCCATCATTGGGGAGGAAGGCAATGGAAAATCTAGTCTCCTTGCCCTTCTTGTCAATCCTAAAGCACATTTTGATCATCTTACTTACGAGGGAACTATTAATAAACCAGATAGCCCACAGGTCTATATTCCCCAACAGATTTCGGATGACTTACAATCCCTAACCCTTAACGACTACTTCTTTGCGGATACTTATGACCTAGACTATGCTACCCTCTATCGTCTGGCTGATGAACTTCATTTTGATAGTGAGCGTTTTGCTAGCAGTCAGCTTGTCTCCTCTCTGTCAGGTGGCGAGAAACTCAAAATTCAACTCATCCGAGAATTAGCCCGTCCCCACGACATCATTTTTCTTGATGAGCCCTCAAACGATATGGACTTGACTACTATGACTTGGCTAAAAAATTTTATCAAACATTCTGATCAAACCATAATCTATATCTCACATGACGAAGACCTACTAAGCCAGACAGCAGATACCATTATCCATCTGGAACTCCTTAAACGTCGCCGTCAGGCAAGGACTAGTGTGGAGCACCTCGACTATGATAACTATAGCCAGCAACGCACTGATGCCTTCCAGCAACAGATACAGCAAGCCAAAACCGAGAAAAAAGCCTATGACAAAGCCATGGCCAAGCATCGCCGTATCAAACAAAATGTTCAAACCACCCTACGCAATACGCATGATAGCACGCAAGGACGATTGGTTGCTAAAAAGATGAAAGCAGTCCTCTCACAAGAAAAACGCTACGACCGCCTTGCCCAAGACATGACACAGATGCCTGACAAAGAAGACAGCATTGATCTTTTCTTCTCTCATATCACTCCTCTACCTCAGGGAAAATATCTCTTAAATCTGGATGAAAAGCAGATAAACATCGCTCCTCACCTGACCATTAACCATCTCAAACTTTCTTTGAAAGGGCAAGAAAAAATTGGTATTGTTGGAGATAACGGCTGTGGTAAATCCACTCTCTTACACTTTCTCTACCAAGAACTTAGCAAGAAGACAGACCTGACTATTGGCTACATGCCTCAACGTTATGACGCTATCTTGCCAGTGGAACTGTCTCCAATAGCATTTTTAAGTAAGACTGGCGACAAAACTGAGAGAGAAATCATAAGTTCCCATCTCGCCAACCTCAACTTTAGTCATGATGAAATGAACCATGCCATTTCTGATTTATCTGGAGGACAGAAAGGAAAACTACTCCTGCTACACCTGGTCTTAGCAAGCCCTCAGCTCCTTATCCTAGATGAACCAACCAGAAATTTTTCACCCACCTCACAACCCCAAGTACGCCAGCTCTTCGAGAACTATCCAGGTGCCATTCTGACAGTCTCACATGATGTCAACTACCTCAGACAAGTCTGCCAAAAGATATATCGCCTGGACTCACACGGTTTAAAAGAAGTTGAGATTTAGGATACAAAACACTACTTTCGTTTTTGCAAGGAATATCTCAAAAATTTTTTCTTCGGATACAAAAAAACTCAGGCAAAACCTGAGTTCTTTTAATCTTAATCAATTTCAAGACCACCAGTATAAAGTCGGTAGTAAGTACCACCTTGTTCCATAAGGCTGTCATGGTCACCACGTTCAATGATACGTCCGTGGTCCATAACCATGATAACGTCAGAGTTAACGATGGTTGAAAGACGGTGGGCGATAACAAAGACCGTACGTCCTTCCATAAGGCGGTCCATCCCTTCTTGCACCATCTTCTCTGTCCGAGAGTCAATCGAAGACGTTGCTTCGTCCAGAATCAAGACTGGCGCATTGGCAAGGGCTGCACGCGCAATGGCAATCAGCTGTCGTTGACCATTAGACAAGCCTGCACCATCGTCTGTAAGAACAGTATCGTAACCATTGTCCAGATGTTGAACAAAGGAATCCACGTTAGCAATACGAGCAGCTTCAAGAATTTCCTCGCGAGTCGCATCCGAACGGCCGTAGGCAATATTTTCAGCGATAGTCCCTGTAAAGAGATGGGTATCTTGAAGTACGATACCAAGTGATCGACGAAGAGAAGCTTTTTCAATCAGCTTCACATCGATACCATCATAAGTAATCACACCAGATTGGATATCGTAAAAACGGTTAATCAAGTTGGTAATTGTCGTCTTACCAGCACCTGTCGCACCGACAAAGGCAACCTTTTGCCCCTTATCCGCATAGAGGTTAACGCCATGAAGGATTTGTTTCTTACCATCGTAAGAGAAATCAACATCTTGGAAGACCACATTTCCGACCAACTCAACCAATTCGTAGTCACCATTTGGACGTGGGTGTTTCCAAGCCCAGAGATTGGTTTTCTTGTCTGTCACAACCATTTTCCCATCTACCAATTCGTAGTTAACCAAAGTGACCTTACCTTGGTCAACTTCTTCTGCTTCATCCAAAAGGTCAAAGATACGATCAGCACCAGCAAGGGCCATAAGGACAAAGTTAAGTTGTTGAGAAACCTGAGTAATTGGGCCGTTGAAGGAACGGTTCAATTGTAGGAAGGCCATGAGACCACCGATAGTCAAACCACCGACACCATTTAGAGCGAAGAGTCCACCAACCAGGGCAGTCAAAACAAAGGAAACATTTCCTAAGTTCCCAAGAATTGGCATGAGAACATTGGCATAGCGGTTGGCCAAGTAAGAAGATTCAAAGAGTTGTTCATTAATCTTGTCGAAGTCAGCCATGCTTTCTTCTTCGTGGACGAAGGCCTTGACGACCTTTTGCCCTGACATCATTTCTTCGATAAAACCATTCTCAATCCCTAGGTTCTTTTGTTGTTCACCGAAGTAACGACCTGATTTAGCTGATACATTTTTGATGACCATAAACATGATGCCTACCATGACTAGGACCACGATAAAGAGAAGGGGACTAACCGTAAGCATGGTTACAGTCACCCCGATAAGGGTAATGGCCGTTTGTAACAACTGCGGAATAGACTGCTCAACAGCCTGACGAAGGGCATCGATGTCATTGGTATAGATAGACATGATGTCCCCGTGTTGGTGAGTGTCAAAGTAGCGAACCGAAAGCTTTTGCATACGAGCAAAAAGCTGATTACGAAGGGAACGCAGGGAATCTTGTGAAATCGTCGCCATGAGGAGGGAGGCCACATAGTTGGCAACCACACCGATAAGACAAAAGACCCCAACTGACGTCAAGAAACGTAACAGTGGCCCAAAATCATGACTACCAGATTTGAGCATGGGTTGAACGTAAACGTCCACCAAGGACTGAATCGAAGCCGTCAAATTAACCGTTGCCAAAGAAGCAACAACAATGAGGACAAAGGCAATACTAAGTGAAAGTTTGTAGTCTTGCCACAAAAAGCGTAGAAGACGTGCTAGAGAGCCCCAATTAGCTTTTTTCTTATTCTGCATCTGCTACTCCTTTCCCTTGTGTTTGCATCTTGTAGACGTCACGATAGATAGCATTATTAGCCACCAAGTCGTCATGAGTACCAATAGCATCGATACGGCCATCATTCATAACGAGGATACGGTCTGCATCTTGGATAGATGAAATACGTTGACCGATGATGATTTTGGTCGTGTCCTTAAGACTTGAAGCGAAGCCTTGACGAATCAAACTATCTGTCTTGGTATCGACTGCCGATGTCGAATCATCCAAAATCAAGATTTTCGGATTCATGAGAAGGGCACGTGCGATACAAAGACGTTGACGTTGTCCCCCTGAGACATTGGCTCCACCACGTTCAATCTTGGTGTCATAACCATCCTTAAACTCTTGGATAAATTCATCAGCTTGGGCAATCTTACAAGCTTCAATGATTTCTTCATCTGTTGCCTGCTTATTGCCCCAACGCATATTTTCTTTAATGGTTCCTGAGAAAAGGACATTGGTTTGAAGGACCATGGCAACTTGCTTACGTAAGCTATCCAAATCATAGTCCTTAACATCATGGCCGGCAACCCTAACCTGACCTTCTTCCACATCATAAAGGCGAGGAATCAGCTGAACCAAGCTTGATTTACCCGAACCCGTTCCACCAAGGATACCAATAACTTCACCAGACTTAATATCCAAAGTGATATCTTTGAGGACATGGGTCTTGTCACCATTTTCATCTGTGTATGAGAAATCCACATGATCAAAGCTGATAGAACCATCTGCAACTTCTGTTAAACCATTTTCAGGTGAAACAATGGTGGCTTCAGTGCTAAGAACTTCATCAATACGTTCAACAGATGCTGTAGAGATAGACAACATGACAAAGATCATCATGAACATCATGAGTGACATGAGGATGGTCATGGTGTAACTGAACATCGAAGTCAATTCCCCTGTAGTTAAGCTACCACCAACGATGAGATGGGCACCAAACCAGGAAATCATAAGGAAGGACGCATACATAGACAACATCATAGCTGGGTTAGACATGATAACTACACGAATGGCACGCATGAACATCTTGTAAATACGACGTGAGGCCTTCTTAAATTTGTCAGTCTCTTCCTGCTCTTTAACATAGGATTTCACCACACGCATGTTGGTTATATTTTCCTTGATACTGTTGTTAAGGTTGTCATAAGCCTCAAATACTTGAGTAAAAAGAGGATATACGATTTTGGTAATAATGGCCAAAACCACACCAAGGAAGATCGTTACACCAACAAAAATCCAAGCCATTTCAGCATTAATCAAGAAACTTGCTGCAATAGCAAAAATCAGGTTAAGCGGTGCACGCACACAGACACGGATAATCATCTGATAAGAGTTCTGCACGTTGGTAACATCTGTCATCATACGTGTCACCAAACCACCAGCTGAGAACTTATCGATATTTTCAAAAGAGAAAGTTTGAACCTTTTTGAAAATGGCCTGACGTAGATTCTTGGCAAATCCAGCAGAGGCAAAAGCTGCATAGCGAGCCGACTGCATGCCGCAGAATAGTGATAGAAAGGCGCAGACCAGCATGAGACCACCGTAGAGCCAAATGTTAGACATGTTGGATTGCTGGACACCTTTGTCCAAAAGATTAGCCATGACAAAGGGAATGGAAATCTCAAACATGACTTCTAGTGTCATAAAGAGGGACGCTAGGATTGAGGGTTTCTTGTATTCCTTTATCTGGGGGATAAGGGTTTGAAACATAATTACCTCCATTTAATTTGTTTTTCTTTTTTGATGCTTTCTTGAGTGATGGCGGACGTCAGCGACCGACTCAGTCGTTCCATGACTAGTTATCGAGCCAAAGTCTCGATAACTCCGCTTCCTATAACTGCTTCTGCAGTTATAGGAACATCATCACGACGAAAGCATCGCTTTTGGGCAGAGCGAGCTGTCGAATCGTGAGCAACTTCGAACAAGTGCAAATAGGTTCAGGATGACCCCTACCACAGCTAAAAATATCGCCTGCCCTGAGCAGAGCGTGTTTCAGGCATTGATAGATATAAGCTAGTCCTGTAATCCATCACGGTGAAAGCATCATTTTTGAGCAGAGCATACTGTCGGAAAGCTACTCTTAACGCTCATCCTTTATCTATAAAAGAACGGTTACACCTTTTTGAGAGCACACAAAAGCCCCTGAGGGCAGACCCTAGGGATGCTTTCGTTCTTATATATACGTCATTAGTATAGGCTAATTTGATTTAAATTGCAAGAGAAATAACATTTTACATAAAAATCAGTGGGTATTTTACAATTTTTGCATATAATAGAGCTAAAAAGCAACTGGTTTTAAGAATTCTTATCTAAAACATTCGGAAATTCCCCTTAACCGTAGCGGAAAGTTGTTTTCTTCTCCTATTTATAATAGACTATCACTAACATTAGATGAAAAGGTGACTCTATGACTATAAATCAACTGCTTCAAAAGCTGGATCCTACTAGCCCTATCCTTCAAGCTAACTTTGGAATTGAACGCGAAAGTCTTCGTGTCGATAGACAGGGAAAATTAGCACATACGCCTCACCCTTCCTGCCTAGGAGCTCGAAGTTTCCACCCTTATATTCAAACAGATTTTTGTGAGTTTCAGATGGAACTCATCACACCAGTTGCTAAATCTACGACTGAGGCTCGTCGATTTCTTGGAGCCATTACCGATGTAGCTGGACGTTCCATCAGTAAAGATGAACTTCTCTGGCCCTTGTCCATGCCTCCTCGTATCAAGGCCCAAGAAATCCAAGTTGCCCAACTGGAAAATGAATTTGAACGCCATTATCGTAACTACTTGGCCGAAAAATACGGAACTAAACTACAAGCCATCTCAGGTATCCACTATAATATGGAACTAGGGAAAGATTTGGTTGAGGCCCTATTCCAAGAAAGTGACCAGATTGATATAATTACTTTCAAAAACGCCCTCTATCTCAAGCTGGCTCAGAACTATTTGCGCTACCGTTGGGTGATTACCTATCTCTTTGGTGCTGCACCTATTGCTGAGCAAGGTTTCTTCGACCAAGAAGTGCCAGAACCCGTTCGTTCCTTCCGTAACAGTGACCATGGTTATGTCAATAAGGAAGAAATCCAAGTATCTTTTGCAAGCCTAGAAGATTATGTCTCTGCCATCGAAAACTATATCGAACAAGGAGATTTGATTGCGGAGAAGGAATTTTACTCAGCTGTTCGTTTCCGTGGACAAAAAGTTAATCGCTCCTTCCTTGACAAGGGAATCACCTATCTGGAATTCCGTAACTTCGACCTCAACCCCTTTGAGCGTATCGGTATTAGCCAAACTACCATGGATACCGTACACCTGCTTCTCCTAGCCTTCCTCTGGATGGATGCCCCTGAAAATGTCGATCAGGCTCTGGCTCAAGGTCACGCGTTGAATGAAAAAATCGCCCTCTCTCATCCTTTAGAGCCTCTACCTTCTGAAGCTGAAACTCAGAACATTACGACGGCTCTGGACCAACTGGTGCAACATTTTGGACTAGGTGACTATCATCAAGGTTTGGTCAAACAAGTTAAAGATGCCTTTGCTGATCCTAGTCATACACTAGCAGCCCAACTCTTATCTTATATCAAAGACAAGTCTCTTGCTGACTTTGCCCTTGACAAGGCTCTTGCCTATCATGATTATGACTGGACTGCCCACTATGCTCTTAAGGGTTATGAGGAGATGGAACTTTCTACTCAGATGCTACTCTTTGATGCCATTCAAAAAGGAATCCATTTTGAAATCCTAGATGAGCAGGATCAATTCCTTAAACTCTGGCATAAAGATCATGTTGAGTACGTCAAAAATGGTAACATGACCTCAAAAGACAACTATGTAGTACCTCTTGCCATGGCTAATAAAACCGTGACCAAAAAAATCCTGGCTGACGCTGGTTTCCCTGTTCCTGCTGGCGACGAATTTACCAGTCTGGAGCAAGGTCTAGCCTACTATCCTCTTATCAAGGACAAGCAAATTGTAGTTAAACCAAAATCAACCAACTTTGGTCTGGGCATTTCCATTTTCCAAGAGCCTGCCAGCCTTGATAACTATAAGAAAGCCCTCGAGATTGCCTTTGCAGAAGATACAGCTGTTCTTGTTGAAGAATTTATCCCAGGAACCGAATACCGTTTCTTTATCTTGGATGGACGTTGTGAGGCTGTACTCCTTCGTGTCGCTGCCAATGTTGTCGGTGATGGCAAACACACCATTCGTGAATTGGTCGCTCAGAAAAATGCCAATCCATTGCGAGGACGTGATCACCGCTCACCACTTGAAATCATTGCGCTTGGAGACATTGAACAACTGATGTTAACGCAACAGGGTTATACCCCTGATGATATTCTCCCAGAAGGGAAAAAGGTCAATCTACGTCGTAACTCAAACATTTCTACGGGTGGTGACTCTATTGATGTCACTGAGACCATGGATTCCTCTTACCAAGAACTAGCTGCAGCTATGGCAACTAGTATGGGAGCTTGGGCTTGTGGGGTTGACCTCATTATTCCAGATGAAACCCAACCTGCTAGCAAAGAAAACCCTCATTGCACCTGCATCGAGCTCAACTTTAACCCTTCTATGTATATGCACACCTACTGTGCTGAAGGACCTGGACAGGCTATCACTTCAAAAATCTTAGACAAGCTTTTTCCAGAAGTTGCCACAAATCAAAACTAAAACTTAAATCTTAGGCGCAAACAAATCACCTTTATCTCGAGATAAAGGTGATTTTGCTTTATTAACCAAACTCTCCTGCTTCTTCCTCAGGATGAGTTTCCATGTACTGGATGTGTTGTATATAGGCATCTTGAGCCTGATTGAAGGCTTCCTGATCACTGTAAGGATAATCTATGTAAAAGAGGTCCCGCCAGCCATTCAAGGTTTGGCTATTGTAGAAACCTTGAATCTTTGTGGGAAGAAACTCTTTGTTGTAGCTGATCCGCAGCTTGAGTAGGGTCTTATCCTGAAACTGAGTGATGATACTGTTGGAGGTTTCTTGGCCTTCCAGACTAGTCCAAACTTTATTCAGAACAATGTCCTGACTATAGTGATTAGCCTTGATGCGATTTTTGTCCACTGGGAGCTTCTGGGTAGCCTCTAAAAGGTAGGACACCTCTCCTTGAAAATAAGCCTCAATGGTTAAATCCCCAAGACTGGAGCCATATAATAGGCCATCCTTAATAGCAATGTTTGATCCAAAAAGTCTTTGGCCAGCTACATCAAAGGACATCCCCTCATCCTGCCCGTAGAGCTTGATGGCATAGGCATCCCTTACACGATAGAAATTTTTAGCGACAAGAACACTATCAAGGGTTTCAGTCTTTTTTATCTCAACCTTGGGGCTTGTAGGTTTCTTGGTAAAAGCTGTCAAACCCATTAAGCACAAGATGAGAGCGAATATAATCAAGGTAAGCATTGTAGACCTGGAGCCGGTCTTCAGCTTTAACTTGTCTCCATGTTTCAAGGTCTTTCAAGCCTCCTTTTTTAACAATATCAGCATAGCGCCCACCGTTTAAGACATTCTTGGCATTTTTCCACTTCTTGACCATCTTGCGTCTAATCGCATTGTCAGCAGGATGACGAACGTCAAGATAGGTATGGCTATTATTGAGATAGGCTGGTAGGTCAGCATTCAAGCCCTTAGACAGCCCATAGTTAGCAGAATCAGTATCGGCAATGTCAGCACCGTCTTCAATCTTATAATGCTTAGGATTAGAGTCGATGCTACCGTCTTTCCTTTTCTTGTAGACATTCCACTCAGAGACAAATCTCCCCGTATCCATATTGACAATAAACTCAATAAAACGGGAATTGCTAACTCCGTATGGGCCCATGACACTGGTCTGAGGTAGCTGAATTTTCATGTTCTGCGGATAGGTAAAGTCTCCCAAGCTTCGATTATGGTAGGAAGCACCCGTAGTGTAATCCAAATGAATCTTCTTGTCCTTGCTGTAGGCCAGAAGTTTGTCTAAATCTGTCTTGCCCTTGTAGTTGGTCCTAATATAGTCCATGGACTGCTTATCAATCCAAGACCTAAAAAGATGGAGCTTGATACCTAAGTCATCCACCCCAAGCCCTAGATCCGTCTGATAGGTCTCCATAATAGCCTCACGGAAGTAACTATAAAAAGGACTGGTTGGCTCTAGCTTCTTGGAAAATTTATAACCTGACTTCCCTAACTGGAGGAACTGGTACTTGTCCACATAAACCTGCATGTGCTCCATAACCAAATTGAGCTTGTCATGATTAGGTAGTTGAGAAGCTTGGAAAAAGGCCGTATAGGTATCTGAGCCCACTTCCTTACTTTCTTGGTCAATATCCCGTAGAACCTTGTCTAGCTGGGTCAGAGAAGTCTTCTTCATCTTACTTCTCACCTGAGCCACATAAGCCGGCTTAATGCCCTGATCCCAGTGGTCACGAGCCATAATAGCATCTGCCTTTTGTGAAATCAAGGTCAAGCGTTTCTGATAAGACGCGTCCTCCAAGGCCAGCTTTAAAGCCTTTGATGGCGTCGCTTGAACCACAGATAAATCACCGTAGATATCAGACTTTATGACAAGATTTACCTGCATATCATAGGAATGATTGATATGGAGAACGAGGTAAATCTTCCCGTCTTCCTTCCTAACAGACAAAGCATCGAGTTGATAAGATTGGATAACCCCAGCCTGACTAAGTGCCAGTCTATCTATATTTTCCAAAGAATCCTGATAAATATAGGAAATCTCAGGGTCTTTGACCTTCTTTACCAAAGAGTGATTGCGCTGTCGATTGAAAACCACAAGACCAAGTATGAGGATTACAGCCAGGGCACTTGCCAGATACTGTAAAATTACTTTCTTCATAGTACTTCCATTATAGCATAGGAGGACAAAATATTCTGAAAAGGATTGGCAAACGTTGAAAACAAATGAAAAAAACAGGCCGACTAAGACCTGTTTGAATGAATTGTTTATAAATCGCTCAAGCGACGATGTTTGATACTAAAATCAAAATAAGCATTTTCCTGAAGTTTGTGGAATATTTCTCTGTAGGCTTTTTCGTCAAAGTGATCGCCACGATAGAGAATCTCAAAGCTCAAACCTTCGTATTCCAAGAAGGCATTAGAAGTCTTAAAACCATTACGCTTGTAGAAATCCCAACGCGCCACACGTTGCTCAGGATTGTCATTGGGTTCATCCAAGCGCTCTACTTCCAAGACCATAGAACGAGATGGTCCATAAAAGTCCACCAGTTTATCAATAATCTCACTTCCGTAGCCATGACTCCGCATTTGAGGTACGATGGCGAAGAAGCTCACATAAAAAACTTTGGCATTGTAGAGAACTGAGGCAAATCCAACAAAATCATCCTCGTCATAAAAGGCAAAGAAATGATAATCATCACGACCATCCAATTTTAAGAAGTCACTTAATGGAATACGTTCTTCTTCTGGAAAGGCCTCGTTGTTTAAGCGCTCTACCCTATCTAATTCTGGAAACTCTTTGGTAATCAATTGGCTGCGTAAAGCCATAAATTTCCCCCCTTTTTGATGCTTATACCTATAGGTCATTATAACATCTTGATAAGCAAGTGCAAGTTTCAAGGGCTAAGATAAGTCTACTGGTAAACTCCTACTGCCGTGTATAAATGCTGCTTGGCTGTCTACGACTCCTCTCTTCTTAAAAATAAAAGACAACGACCTTTTCTAGTCGTTATCTTTTTTGTGATTCATAAGCTATTGCCTATTTTTTCAATTCCCAAATTTCTTTAGCATACTCTGTGATCGTATCATCTGAAGTGAATTTGTGAGATTTAGCAATATTAGCTAAGCTCATACGTGCCCACTTGTCATGATCACGATAAAGCGCATCGATTTTCTCTTGAGCTTCTACATAAGCAGCGAAGTCTTCCAAGAGGAAGTACTCATCGTTGTGGGTGATGAGGGCTTCGTAAATTTCAGTACCTTCAGATTGAGCATTTGGAATCGTACCATTAACAAAGGTATCAACGACACGACGAATGACTGGGTTATTTTCATAAACTGCACGAGAGTAGTAATCGTGACGTGCATAGTGTTCATAAACTTCGTCCTTGTCCATACCGAAGATGACAACATTCTCATCGCCAACTTCATCCTTGATTTCAATGTTGGCACCATCAAGTGTTGCCAAGGTAATAGCACCAGTCATCATGAATTTCATGTTTGATGTACCAGATGCTTCTTTAGAAGCCAATGAGATTTGCTCAGAGACATCTGCTGCTGGGATGATAAGTTCCGCAAGGCTGACACGATAGTTTTCAAGGAAGACCACTTTAAGTTTTCCTTGAAGGCTTTCGTCATTGTTAACAAGATTGGCAACTTCGTTGATGAGTTTGATAACAGATTTAGCGAAGTGATAACCAGGGGCAGCTTTGGCACCAAAGATGAATACACGAGGTACCATGTCTTTATCTGGATTATCTTTCAGATCCCAATAAAGTTTGATGATGTGAAGAAGGTTAAGCAATTGACGTTTGTAAGCGTGAAGACGTTTCACTTGAACATCAAAGATAGCATCTATTGACACTTCTACGCCTGTTGTTTCTTTGATGTAGTCTGCCAAACGTTGTTTAGCAGTCTTCTTAACTTGATAGAACTGGTTCAAGACTTCCTTGTCATCCAAGTAAGTTGTAAGATTTTCAAGCTCATGGATATCGTTACGCCAACCGTCACCAATCACGTCATCAATTGCTGCTGAAAGTTCAGGAGCTGCAATTTGTGTCCAACGACGTTGAACGATACCATTTGTCTTGTTATTGAATTTTTCAGGATAAATTGTATAGAAATCGTGGAGGGTATCTTCTTTAAGAAGTTCTGTATGAAGCTTGGCAACCCCGTTGACTGAGTGACCACCAATGATAGCTAAGTTAGCCATGTGGACTTGGTTATCCTTAACAATACGTGTGCGTTCGATAACATCTGCAGCAATACCACGTCCAGCCATTTCAGCGATGTAACGGTTGTCGATTTCCAAGATGATTTGGTAAACACGTGGAAGGACACGTTTGAAGAGCTGTTGATCCCATTTTTCAAGGGCTTCTTGAAGAATAGTGTGGTTAGTGTAGCTCATAGTTTTAACAGTCGCATTCCAAGCATCTTCCCATGAAAGACCATATTCATCAAGGAGGAGACGCATGAATTCAGCTGGTGCAACCGCAGGGTGAGTATCATTGATGTGAACTGATATTTTTTCGTGGATATCTTTCAATGGCAAGCCCATCTTGAGGTAAGATTTAATGATGGTTTGGAGACCGGCACTTGTCATGAAGTACTCTTGAACCAAACGCAATTCTTTACCTTCAATTGTTGAATCATCTGGATAAAGAATAGCAGTAATATCTTTCACACGACGACGTGCATCAAGCGTAGGATAATCCAATTCGTATTCTTCAGGAATTTCTACATCCCAAAGACGAAGGTTGTTAATCACACCATTCTTATAACCAATTTGCGGCACATCATAAGGTACGGCACGAAGGACTTGAGCATTCTTATAAGTTGGGACAAAGCGACCATCTTCGTCACTTTCAAGGACAACATCACCAAAGAGTTTTACATAGACAATATCATGGTCTTTACGCGTTTCCCAAACATTTCCTGTTGAACCAAACCAACCATCTGGTAGTTCTACTTGGTAACCATCAACAATACGTTGTTTGAAAAGTCCGTAACGGTAACGAAGACCATTACCAAAACCTGGATAACCAGTAGTTGCAAGCGAATCCATGAAGGCAGCAGCCAAACGACCAAGACCACCGTTACCAAGTGCCATATCATGCTCAGCTTCTACCACTTCGCGGAAATCGATATCAAGTTCTGCGAAACCTTCTTTAACAAGGTCAAGAATACCAAGGTTGAGGAGGTTAGTTTCCAACATACGACCTGGGAGGAATTCGATTGAGAAGTAGTAAGCAATCTTTTCTTGATTGTCTGAAAGTGCATGGTTACGTGTAATCCATGTGTCAGTGTAATATTTACGGACCAAACCAGCCAGGGCTGCAAAAATTTCCGTTGGTGTGGCCTTAGCAACTTTAATCAACTGCTCTTGATGGAGCGTGTCTTTAAAGTCACGGATGAATTGTTCTTTTGTTAAATTTTCGAGTTGCATAGAAATCCTTTCTTACTACTTCCTTATCTTCAATACACTTCTTACAGAGGGATCTATTCAGATAAGAGGGAATTGTTTCCTCAAACTTCCAAACCTTGCCAATCAAGATTCGAAACAGATATTTCAAAATCTTTATTTACAAAACTATCAAAACAGTCAGGTTTATTAAACACGATTAGAGTTAGTCTTCTATTCAGATTTTTAGATATCTTCTCTTTCATTGCTTTATCAGCAAGATTGGGAGATGCTATCCTGACTTTTGTCAAGATTATATAGAAGCGTTTTCAAACGCTTTACACGAAGATAACTTTTCCCTTGCGAGAAAAGTTATCTTTGCAATTATACTAATTGTTTGTACAAATCAACATATGCCAAACTTGCTGTATCCCATGAGAAGTCACGTGTCATAGCATTGTGCTGGAGTTGTTTCCAAGCATCAGCATTGTTTTCGTAAACATCGAGAGCTTTTTCAAGGGTTTGAACCATCCAGTAACCTGAGAAGTTACCAAATGAGAATCCTGTACCTGAGCCTGTCACAGGGTTGTATGGTTCAACAGTATCACGAAGACCACCAACCTCGCTAACCACTGGCAAGGTACCGTAGCGCATAGACATCATTTGAGAGAGGCCACATGGTTCAAAGGCTGAAGGCATAAGGAAAATGTCACAACCAGCATAAATTTGTTGAGCTAACTCTAGGTTGAAAGTAATGTTGGCAGACATTTTTTCTGGGTAAGCGTGACCGAACCAAGAGAAAGAATTCTCATAGTCGCTGTAACCAGTACCCAAAAGAACAATCTGAACATCATGTTGCAAGATGTTGTGAAGTTCGTTGACAACCAAATCGAAACCTTTTTGGTCAGTCAAACGTGACACAATACCAATCAATGGGACATCTTCACGAACTGGGAGACCAACACGTTCTTGAAGAGCTGCCTTGTCTTTGGCCTTACCTGACAAATCATCCACTGAGAAATGATAAGGAATGTGAGCATCTGTTTCTGGATCAAGGAGGTCCGTATCGATACCATTAACAATACCAGACAACTTACCAGATTCCATGCGCATAATTTGATCTAGGCCTTTACCAAATTCAGGTGTTTGAATTTCACCAGCGTATGATGGAGAAACTGTTGTTACACGATCTGCGTAAAGAACAGCTGCTTTCATCCAGTTGAGGCAGTCATTCCAACGGAGAGTACCATCAGCATAACGCTCGTAACCAACACCAAAGATTTCCCAAAGCATACCACTGTCAAATTGACCTTGGAACTCAATATTATGGATAGTGAAGACTGTCTTAATACCTTGGTAAGCTTGAATCCAATGGTATTTTTCCTTAAGAAGGAATGGAATCATGGCTGTGTGGTAGTCATGAACATGGAGAATATCTGGAATAAAGTCCACTTTTTCCATCAACTCAAGGGCAGCCATTTGGAAGAAGCCAAAACGCTCACCATCATCCCACTCACCGTATACCGTACCACGGTTGAAATACTGTTCATTATCAATGAAGAAGAAGGTCACACCATCACGGACAATTTTCTTGATGCCGACATATTGACGACGCCAACCAACATTTGTATAGAAGAAGCCAAGGTCTTCAACCTGATCGCCAAATTTAGCCGAAACCACATCATAATATGGGAGAATTACGGCAACCTCGTGACCATTTTTGACTAGAGATTTAGGAAGAGCACCGATAACGTCACCCAAACCACCAGTTTTAGCGAAAGGTGCACCCTCTGCTGCTACAAATAAAATTTTCATCGTACAATATCCTCTGTTACAACGCTACCTTTTTTGATGATAACTGGGTTGTTTTCTGTACCGCGAACCGTAACACCTTCAGCGATTTCAACACCTTTATCCACAATAGCATATTCAACTGTTGCGCCTTTAGCAACTTTAACACGTGGGAAGATAATTGAATGGCTAACACTAGAACCTTCAGAAAAGTCAACATTACGTGAAATCATTGAGTTCTCAACTTTACCTCGAACAATCGAACCAGATGCAAATTGTGAAAGCTTAACTTCAGAAGAGTCTGCATAGTATGTTGGCTCTTCATTTTTAACTTTTGTATAAACTTTTTGGTTTGGTGCAAAAAGTTTATAGAATTTTTGTGATTCCAGCATATCCAAGTTAGCATCAAAGTACGCTTTTACTGAGTGGATATTTGAAAGGTAACCAGTGTACTCGTAAGCAAAAGCATTTTCAGCAACTGCCAAATCACGAAGTACATAACGAAGCTTACGAGGTTCTTCTTTAGCTGCTTCTTCTTCCAATTTTTCAATCAAGAATGGTGTATCCACAACAAAGATGTCTGTAGACATATTGTAAACTTCTTTATCGCCACCCTGGAAGAGCTCATGGCCAAGCACTTTGTCAGAGTCATCAATTTCTAAAACGCTGTTTACATCTGAAATGAGTTCTTTAGGAAGTTTTTTGTAGACCACAGTAACTTTTGGTTTTGTTGTACTGTGAAGGTGGAAAACTTGGTTAAGATCAATGTTGACCAAAACATCACTGTTAAGAGCTACAGTCTGATCTGAGCCTGAACGTTTAAGGTAAGTCAAAATTTGACGATAGTATTCCTCATCAACAGTTGAGCTTTCAACAGGAGTATTGTAAATACCAAGGTAGTAGTGACTGAGAAGAGTAGACAAGCCCCACTCACGACCTGAACGAATATGGTCGAAGACAGAACTGATGTTTTCGTTTTGGAAGATTCCGAAGACGCTACGGATACCAGCATTAGCCAAGTTAGACAACGGGAAGTCGATGAGGCGATATTTTCCGCCAAATGGTAGGCTGGCAATAGGACGGTGCTCAGTCAAACCACCCATGTCATGGAATCCTACGGTATTTCCTAGAATTGCAGAATATTTATCAATCTTCATCTTTTGGTACCCCCACTACTTCATTGTATCCTACGACTTGCACTTCTTCTGTACCGTCAATTTCCACACCATCGGAAATGTGTGCACCTTCACCGATAATAGCTCGTTTAATTTTTGCACCTTTACCAATAATTGCACCACTCATAATCACTGAATCTTCAACGACTGCCCCTTCACGAATTTGTGCACTTGTTGAAAGCACAGAATGTTTAACAGTTCCATCAACCAAACATCCATCAACAACGAGTGAATCTTCAACATGAGCATTCTCACCAAAGAAGTTTGGTGGAGCAATCACGTTACGTGAGTAAATTTTCCATTGACGGTTACGACTATCCAAGGCATTTTCAGGAGAAATGTACTCCATATTTGCTTCCCAAAGGGATTCGATAGTACCTACGTCTTTCCAATAGCCTTCAAATTCATAAGCAAAGACGCTTTCACCTGTTTCAAGATAAGCTGGGATAACGTTCTTACCAAAGTCTGACATATCAACTGAACTCTTTTCAGCTGATACTAACATATTGCGAAGACGTTTCCAATCAAAGATGTAAATACCCATTGATGCTTTCGTAGATTTAGGGTTTTCAGGTTTTTCTTCGAACTCAACAATACGGTTATTAGCATCAGTGTTCATGATACCGAAACGGCTAGCTTCTTTAAGTGGCACATCAAGAACGGCGACAGTAAGACTTGCGTTGTTATCTTTGTGAGATTGGAGCATATCATCATAGTCCATCTTGTAAATATGGTCACCAGACAAAATCAAAACATATTCAGGATTGATGCTATCGATATACTCAATGTTTTGATAAATAGCGTGGCTGGTACCTTCAAACCAACGATTACCTTCGCTAGCTGAGTAAGGTTGAAGAATTGATACACCAGAGTTAACACCATCCAATCCCCAACTTGAACCATTACCGATATGATTGTTCAAAGCAAGTGGTTGATACTGTGTAATGACACCTACATTGTTAATTCCTGAATTGGCACAGTTTGACAAACCAAAGTCAATGATACGGTAGCGTCCACCAAACTGAACAGCTGGTTTGGCAATACTTTGGGTCAATTTTCCAAGACGAGTTCCTTGCCCACCAGCAAGGATCAAAGCCAACATTTCATTTTTCATGAATAGTCCCCCTCATGATTTTTAGTTCCATCCTCAAAAGGATGTGAGACAATCAGTCGAAACTGATTATGACAATTAAAGTAAGTTCCTCAGTGTGGCAATAGTTTGGGCATCAAACAGCTTCTTTCAACCGTAACTTCCTTGCTATCACCTCTGAAAAACAAATCGTGTACACGTTTAAGTCTACCCTTTATTTCAAGCGACGTTTAACACGCCAGATACTTGCTCCAAGAGCTGGCAATGTGAAGCTAAGGGTATTTTCATAATCCTTCCACTTCGCTTTTTGGGTACGGGTTTCAGGATTCCCTTCTTTCCAGACACCACCAAATTCTTCCATCTCAGTGTTAAGCACTTCTTGATAAATACCAGCGACTGGCAATCCAATAGTGAAGTCTTGACGTTCCACTGGAGCTAGGTTGAAGACACAGACGAGAAAGTCACCCTTATCGCCTTTGTCATCCTTACGAATGAAGGAAAGCACACTTTCAGCACGGTTATCCGCATCGATAATTTCAATACCATCGTAAGAATCATCAATCTGCCAGAGAGATTTATGGTCCTTGTAGAAACCATTCATATGGCTAGTGAAGGCCTGCATCTTCTGGTTCATCTCATCTTCAAGATTTCCCCATTCCAGTTGGTAATCATATTTCCACTCTAAGAACTGACCAAATTCAGATCCCATGAAGAGCAATTTCTTACCTGGGTGACAGAGTTGATAAGCATAGAGGTTACGTAGGCCAGCAAACTGATTGTAGCGGTCCCCCCACATCTTATGCATCATACTCTTCTTACCATGAACTACTTCATCATGTGAGAAAGGTAGAACATAGTTTTCATTGAAGCAATACATGAAACTAAAGGTCATCAGATTGAAATCGTACTGACGGTAAACTGGATCTTCTTCGTAGAATTTGAGGATATCGTTCATCCAACCCATATTCCATTTGAAGTCGAAACCTAGACCACCCTCTTCAATCGGTTGTGTAATTGGTGTTGCTGCAGTTGATTCTTCCGCAACCATCATGACATCTGGATAGCGTTTTTTAATCTCACGATTGAGTTTTTGAAGGAAGCCATAGCCTTCCAAGTTACGGTTACCACCGTCCTTGTTTGGCATCCATGGACCCTCATCATAGTCCAAATAGAGCATGTTTGAAACTGCATCCACTCGGATACCATCGATATGATAATTTTCAATCCAGTAAAGAGCACTTGAAATAAGGAAAGACTGTACTTGATTTTTTCCTAAGTCAAAGTTCAACGCTCCCCAACGATAGTTATGAGCTCGATCGTGATCCTGATATTCGAAAGTTGGTGTACCATCAAAGTAGGCTAAAGCATCGTCATTCTGTGTATAGTGACCTGGGACCCAGTCTACCAAGACACCGATATTATTCTGGTGACATGCTTCAACAAAATCTTGAAAATCTTCTGGTGTACCATAGGTATGCTCAAAAGCAAAGTAACCCATGAGCTGGTAACCCCAACTCATCCCAAGAGGGTGAGCCATGAGTGGCATGAATTCCACGTGGGTATAGTTCATCTCAACCAAATATGGAATCAACTCTTCTTTCAATTCTTTGAAAGTATAAGGTTGACCATCCTCTTTTAGTTTCCAAGATGATGCATGAGCTTCATAGATATTAACCGGACGTTTTTGGAAACCAAAGCGTTTACGACGACCCATCCAAAGGCCATCCTTCCACTTCTTAGTTTTCTTCTTACGAATCACAGCTCCTGTTCCTGGACGTGGTTCCAAATAAGTAGCGAAAGGATCCATCTTTTCGACTACTTGACCTCCCTTACGTTTCACCAAGAACTTATAGAGTTGTCCTTCTTGAGGGAGGGCTGAACTTACCTCCCAAACACCGATATGGTTTTTGGTCATATCCAGAGGTTCATCAAACCAACCTGTGAAATCTCCAATTACCTGAATCTGCTCAGCATGAGGGGCCCACACACGGAAGACAAATCCTTCTTCTCCCTCCAATTCATGCACACCCAGATAATTCTGAAGGTGGAAGTTCTCACCTGTCCCAAACGTGTACATGGCTTCATCGAGATTCATACCATCACTCCTTTCTAAAACTAGCCTTGATAGTTCTAACTATCAAGAAATTAAAACATTGAAATATATGTAAATACACTAGAAAACCCTTCAGACCGATAGGGCTTACAAGTAAACAAAACCACTTATGTAAGCGTTTACTGTATTATAACATTTTTTGACATTCTTGTCAGTAAATCTCCAAATCTTTTTTCATATTATCGAACACAAAAGTCTTACGTAATTTTCCAGAAATATGTAATTCAACAATACCTGAATCGTACTCAGCTTTTGCGACATAGAGATTATCGTAAATATCTGCATATGAACGATATGAAAATTCTTGTACGGTTTGCTTACGCTCAATTAATTTGGCAACTTTAGCAACCAAGTCTTTCTTAAGAGTCACTTGATTCCAATCCACCTGATTAACAGCATCAGGGGCATTGTAGCTATTCATGGCACGCTTAACATCCGCTTCCGTGTAATTTCCATCTTCACCTGTTGCAACCATCTTACTACGCTGGAATTCTTGTCCCAACTGCATGAAACACATCCCTTGCATACTTAGATTAAGAGCATTTGCCAAGTAAATACGTTTTTCAATATCTTCTGGCGAATCATGTGGATGCAAATGATGCATAAGGTCATTCAAATTGTAGTTGTCGTGCGCTTCGATATAGTTGAGGACCTGACCTGGCATGAGGTAGTTTACAAAACCACGGCTACCAAGCAGACTCTTGGCAATCTGGTCTTCCAATGGGGCTCCAGACACATAGCCGTTATTGATGTACCCATAGACCTCTGCCCCCTTGACCGCGTCACGCGCATTGTCATTGAAAAATCCGATTCTAGGCATCAAGGCTGCATTATCCTTCTTGCCCTTTTGGTCTACAGGAAGTCCAATTCCCATATCCCATCCTTCACCATAAAGAAGGATCCTAGGATCAATATCATCCATGGCCGAACGAATGGCATTCATCGTAGCAACATCATGTAAGCCCATAAGGTCAAAACGAAAACCATCCACTCCAAATTCTTCTGCCCAATAGGTTAAGGAATCAATCATATACTTACGGTACATTTCCTTTTCACTGGCTGTCTCATTTCCACAGCCTGATCCATCTTGGAAAGACCCGTTGTCATGCATACGGTAGTAATAAGCCGGCACAGATAGTTGGAAAGGAGAGCTGTAAGATGAGTAAGTATGGTTATAAACCACATCCATGATGACCCCAATTCCTGCCTCATGGTAGGTCTGAATCATTTTCTTAAGCTCTAAAATTGGTGCCACGGGATTCTTTTGATCAGCAGCAAACTGACGGTCTGGAACATTGTAATTCTCAGGATCATAGCCCCAGTTGTAGAGCAACTTACCATCTTTATCATAGGTTTTATGGTGATCAAAGACCGGTTGCAGTTGGACATAGTTGTAGCCCATACGTTTGAGGTAATCAAAGCCAGTCACATCTCCATGGGCATTTTTAGTCCCTTTCTGACAGGCACCTAGATAGGTTCCTCTATAGGACTGCTTAACACCAGATGTCTCTGAAATTGAGAAGTCACGGAGGTGCATTTCACAGATAACGGATGAGCAAGCATTTGCCTTACGCCAGCTCGCTTTTTGTTTGGTAACCTTTTCATACCCTCTTGGGACAAGTCTCTGTGGATTGACCACCAAACTTTTTTTATTATCTAAGCTAAGAGCGATACTGTAAGGGTCTCTCGTATCCTGATAGAAGCTTTCCTCATGATACACACGAAATTGGTAGGCTACCCCATCTAAGTCCTTTTTGACAGTGGCACTCCAAACACCGTGAGTATTCATCTCATGACGGTCCTTATTGATACTGGTTCCTCGGCTCATCTTAATGATCTTAGGGTTTTTACTGCCCTTTTTAAAAAGCAAGAGCTGCACACGACGAGCTATAGGTGACCAAAGGCGAAACTCTGTAGCCCCTTTTTCATACTTATGACCTAACCATCCTTGAAAGCCCCACTTCTGGTCAAATTCCTGTCTTCGGAGAGCCATATCAAAGGCATGCTGGTCGCGACCTTCGAAACTATGGCTAGTCAAGGCTGCCTGTTTAGAATAATAAACAGTTGGATTACCTTCAACTATCCAAATAGCATTGGGAGCATCCCCTAGGAAGCGTCGGACACGGTAATCATGTGTTTGCCTCGACCAGTCTTCCGTTTTGACCAAAAGATTGACAGAATCAATAAAACGATTGGAGGGAGAAGTAACCTGACCAACAAGGCCAAAATCATCTTCACGTGAAAAATGGGCTTCTTCGCCCCAATAACCATCTAGCCACTTCCACATACTGTATCTGGAATAGTCGCCATGCATACTATGAAAATGAACGGTTAATAAATTGTCCATTTTTTACTCCTTAGTTTTTATTACTCACTTTTTCTCCTATTATAGCAGAAAATGTTCGTTTTGTAAGCGTTCTTATGGAATATTTTGCAATTTTTTGGTCTATTTTGAACATAAAAAAAGAATGAGAAAATAAATGGCAAAACACTCATTTTTCTCATTTCTTTTGTCGATTTTAATTCCTTTAGAACTAGGCTTGAGACTCTTTCCAGTCCATTATTCTTGAGTCATCAAAACCTTACGTGGTTTGGTACCTTCAGCTGGTCCGATAACGCCTGCTTCTTCCAACTCTTCCATCAAACGAGTGGCACGGTTGAAACCAACTGACAGACGACGTTGAATCATGGAAGCACTTGCTTTTTGTGTTTCAAGGACCAAAGCCTTGGCCTCTTCAAAGAGTGGGTCACCTTCTGAGCTACCACCATTGGCAGAGGAACCCCCACCAAAATCATTTTCAGAAACTTCACCAGGATCAAAGCTCTCATCGTAGTCAGCTGAAGCCTGATCCTTGATAAAGGTCACAATACGTTCTACGTCATCGTCAGAGATGAAGGAACCTTGCAGACGAACAGGGTGGTTTTCATCAATCGGTTTGAAAAGCATATCCCCACGTCCGAGTAGCTTTTCTGCCCCATTTTCATCTAAAATGGTACGACTATCTGTTCCCGAAGACACCGCAAAGGCCACACGAGATGGCACATTGGCCTTAATCAAACCGGAGATAACATCAACCGACGGACGTTGAGTGGCGAGAATCATGTGAATTCCCGCAGCACGCGCTTTTTGTCCCAAACGAATGATAGCATCTTCCACTTCCTTACTGGCTACCATCATCAAGTCAGCCAACTCATCAACGATAACCACAATTAAAGGCAAGGGAATCTGTTTTTCTTGCGACTGGGCATTCCAGTCTTCAACCTTGGCATTATAGCCAGCAATGTTACGCACGCCAAACTTACTAAAGAGTTCGTAACGATTTTCCATTTCATCTACCACTTTTTGAAGAGCCTTGGCGGCCTTACGTGGGTTAGTCACTACAGGGATAAGGAGATGAGGAATATCATTGTAAACCGAAAGTTCAACCATCTTAGGATCGACCATGAGAAACTTCACCTGGTCTGGACGAGCCTTCATAAGAATACTAGAGATAATACCGTTAACCGCCACCGATTTACCAGAACCTGTTGATCCCGCGACCAGCAAGTGAGGCATCCGTCCCAAATCAAAGCTACGAGCCGAACCATCAACCGCCTTACCGAGGGGAACTTCCAAGAGCTTATTAGGGTCTGTCTTGGACTGTTCCCAAAGTTCACGGAAAGAAACCGTTGCAATCTCTGAATTAGGTACTTCGATACCAACCAAAGATTTTCCAGGAATAGGGGCCTCAATACGGACATCTTTCGCAGCTAGAGCCAGAGCCAAGTCATCCGCTAGATTTGAAATGCGATTGACACGGACCCCAACAGCAGGCTTGACCTCATACTTGGTCACTGACGGTCCAATTTCAGCCCGCTCAACCTTGACATCAATATTGAAACTCTTGAAGGTATCTTCTAAGATTCGAATATTCTTACGAACGATGTTTTTCTCTTTAGATTGACTCTTAGGCTTATCAGGTGCAAAGAGATCTATCTGAGGTAATTTATACTGTAAGAGCTCCTTCGGTGTGAAATCAACCTCGACAGGTGCATCATCTCCCTCAACAACCATAGATGGCGGAAACTCCTCGGTTGGCACATCGTCTGGATAAGGTGCATAATCTTCTTGGAAATCCTCATAATCCTCTGGAGGGAGATTATCATAGTAGTCCTCAGAGGCATAATCACTGATTTCAGGTTCAGGTACAAAAATCTCAGTTTCTTGTGGTAACTCCTCTGCGGCATCATCTAAGATTTCTCCCGTCTCCTCGTCAACAGTTAAATCAGCCAGACGCTCGGCTTCGGCACGTTCTTCCGCCTCACGTTCTTTCTGAGCCTGACGTTCTGCCTTCTTTTCCTGACGTTGGGCCGTTCGTTCCAAACGCTTCTCAGCCCCTTTCTGCCAAGCTTCCTTAGCATACTCCATGATATCCAAGACATCCCAAGGGCTAAGAATGAAGGCACCCAAGAGAATGATCAATACCCCAATCATGAAGCTACCGATATTTGAAAAGAGGAAGGAAATCGGTTGGTACAGGAGAGCCCCCAACATACCACCACCCGCAAAACGAGCTACTTGCACACTGACCAGTTCCCCAAAAAGCAAGTCCTTGGTACCAGGGAAAATATCCAGACCACTCATGCGTTCTAGACTAAAGAGATAGGCGTGAAACTCCAACAAGAGACCCGCGAAGATCATCCAAAATCCTGTTACATAGTTACTATGTTTACGTAACCATTTAAAGCCAAAGAGATAAACATAGATAGCAAAAATTAAAGGATAAGCCATACTCCCCACAAATACTCGAAAGAGATTATAGAGGGTAACCCCAAAGAAACCCAATCGAAAGACTGGGAAAATTAAAACAAAGGCAAAAAAGAAGGTCCATAGCATTCGCTTAATCGCCTTCTGTCTGTCTAATTCTGCTTTTGTAAGCCGCTTCTTACTGTTCTTAGAAGTCGACCCTTTTTTCGTTTTTTTCGTTGTAGCCATAGGTGTATTATACCACGTTTTTAGACATGAAAAAAGAGAGACAAGTCTCTCCTTAGATTGAAGACAAAGTCTTTTTTTGACATTATTCTTCAATTAACGATGTTGAGTGAACCGGACGATTCTTACCATCTGGATCAATATATTGAATAGCTTGGTTGATAGCGATAGGAGCTTCACCCATTCCCACAGCAATCAAGTCAATCTTGCCTTCATATTCTGCTGCATCACCGATAGCGTAAACACCTTCTTGTGAAGTTTCAAACTGGGCATTGACAGTAATGCTAGAGCGTTTAAAGTCAACATTCCAGTTACGAAGGTTTTTATTGTTGGTTGAGAAGCCAAAGCTAACAATAAGGGTATCAAGCGGCAATTCCACAACTTCATCTGACTTCACTTTTTGAACAGTCAAACTTTTGGCAAGACCACTTTCACCCTTGATTTCAAGGGGTACATAAGGTGTCATCACATTAACTGATGATTGATGAAGAAGCTCTACACTATGCTCATGGGCACGAAAAGCATCACGTCGGTGAATCAAAGTCACGCTCTCAGCAATCCCATCTAGGTGATTGGCCCAGTCAACAGCTGAATCCCCACCACCAGCAATCACAACCTTCTTGCCAGCAAATTGGTCCAAGCTATGCACATTATAGAACAAGTTATTATCCGCATAATCTTCTTCATTGTCCACACCCAAAGGACGGGGAGCGAAGGCACCATTCCCACAAGCAATGACGATAGCCTTAGACAAGTGTTGACCCTTGCTAGTAGCAATCGTGAAGATACCTTCTGTTTTTTCAAAGGTTTGAACTTCCTCTTTCAAATGAATGCTGACACGATTTTCAAAACGCTTAAGCTGGGTCAAGAGATTTTCTGTCAATTCGGCACCTGTCGTTTGAGGAAAGGCTGGGATATCGTAGATTTTCTTCTCAGGGTAGAGAATGGCAGGCTGACCACCAAGCTCTGACAAACTTTCGATAATATTCACAGTCATGCCACGTAGGCCGGCATAAAAAGCAGCCCAAAGGCCGACTGGTCCACCACCGATAATAGTAATATCGTATATCTTTTCTTCTGACATTTTATTTTCCTTCTGCTTTTATCTCTTCTAAAATCTGACGTTCTTCATCCGTAAAGTCATAGTTTTCCAAGAGGTCAGGTCGACGCTCCCAAGTCTTTCGCAAACTCTGCTCCATACGCCAACGTCGAATATTAACATGGTGACCCGACAAGAGTACATCTGGCACCTTCATGCCACGAAACTCAGCTGGGCGCGTGTACTGTGGAAATTCCAAAAGCCCTGATGAGAAACTATCATCCTTATGACTAGCTTCCTTACCTAAAACTTCAGGAATCAAGCGGACAGTCGCATCTACAATAGTCATTGCAGCCAACTCTCCCCCAGTTAAGACAAAATCTCCCAAGGAAATCTCATCTGTCACTAAGGTTTTGATGCGCTCATCATAGCCCTCATAGTGACCACAGATAAAGACCAATTCCTCTTCTTGCGCCAATTCTTCTGCATAGGCCTGATCAAAGGTACGACCCGCAGGATCTAGGAGAATAACGCGAGGCTTAGTGACATTTAACTTGTCAAAGGTATCAAAAATTGGCTGGGCACGTAGCAACATACCTTGACCGCCACCGTAAGGTTCATCATCTACGTGACGAGCCTTCTCCGCATTTTCACGAAAATTGTGATAGTTGATTTCTAGAAGGCCCTTATCCTTTGCCTTACCAACAATGGAATGCTCTAAGGGAGCAAACATATCTGGAAATAGGGTCAAGATATCAATCTTCATCGTCTAATCCTTCCATGAGCTCAACCTCAACACGTCCAGCTGCAACATCAACATCGAGAACTACAGGTGGAATGTATGGCAAGAGCAAATCTTTTTTGCCTTTACGTTTTACTACCCAAACATCATTAGCACCCGGTTGGAGAATCTCTTTGACCTGACCAATCAAAGTATCACCTTCGTAAACATCAAGGCCAATGATTTCATGGTAGTAAAATTCCCCATCATCAAGGTCTGTTAAATTTTCCTCAGCAATCTTGAGGCTGCAGCCCTTATACTTCTCCACATCATTGATATGGTAAAGCCCCTTAAACTTAACGATATCAAAGTTTTTATGTTTACGGTGACTCGCAATCTCAACATCCATGATGTAATTGTCTTTGTCATCAAAAAGGGCTAGGACACTCTTCTTCTTAAAACGCTCATCCGCAAAATCTGTTACAGACAAAACACGAAGTTCCCCCTGCAAGCCCTGTGTATTCACAATCTTTCCAACGTTATAGTATGTCATTGCATTTCCTTATTATATGTTTTCTTATTCAAATGAAACCACGACTCGACCAACTGCTTGGCATCATCTGATAACCATCACAAAACAAACATTTTACATCAGGTCAAGGTCTTGTCATTTATGATTTTAAAGTGGTATAAAATGTCTGGCCTAGGCCAGTCAACCCCTCTATTTTATCAAAAAGGACACAAAAAAACCAGCTTTCTCTAGCTGGCACTTATAGTCCGTACGGGATTCGAACCCGTGTTACCGCCGTGAAAAGGCGGTGTCTTAACCCCTTGACCAACGGACCATAATCTGTGTCTCTACCCTCAAGTAGAACTGGGGTAGCTGGATTCGAACCAACGCATGAGGGAGTCAAAGTCCCTTGCCTTACCGCTTGGCTATACCCCAAAAGACTCTTATTATTCTACAGAAAAACTAGTTGGCTGTCAACACTTTTTTTAACTTTTTTCAAAAAAAGCAACCGGAAATACCGATTGCTAGGAGTTAGGAGATTTCATCATCTAAGCGAACTTAGATAGATGATATGAGGTCGCTTCAACCTCATATGAAAAAAGAAAAGTTTTAGGATGATTTCATTATATGTTTTGCTAGAAATAAAGTCAAAAGATTTGACTTGCAAAATCCGAGTTAGGGGTAAGAATTATGATAATCCTCCCTAGCCTCTAAATAACAAGGTTAGTTGATAACTTTATTCATCATCCTGTGAAACCAAATGATGTCTAAAGGCATAAACGACAGCCTGAGTACGGTCATCAACATTGAGTTTTCCTAGGATATTAGACACGTGCGTTTTAACGGTTTTCAATGAAATGAATAGCTCGTTAGCAATGGTCTGATTGTCATAACCCTTAGCCAAAAGCGCCAGGATATCACGTTCACGTGCCGTCAAGTCGTCGTGTAGGTCCGGATGGCTATCGTGGTATTTAATCTTATTGTCCACCTCAGTTTCGATAGCTTCTTCACCACGGTAAACCTTACGGATACTATTAAGAATCTCTGCCGCACTGCTAGTTTTAAGCATATAACCTTTAGCACCAGCTTCAATGACTGGATAAATTTTTTCATTGTCCAAATAGCTAGTCAAAACTAAAATCTTGGCCTCTGGCCATTCTTTGAGCAATTCCAAAGTCGCTTGAACACCATCTAATTCAGGCATGACAAGGTCCATTACGACGACATCTGGACGAAGTTCCAGGGCAAGGTCAACACCTTCTCGGCCATTGCTCGCTTCTCCAACCACTTCGACATCTCCTTGGAGATTCAGGAAACTCTTAAGGCCCAAACGGACCATCTCATGGTCATCGACCAAAATCACATTTATCTTATTCGACATTGTCTTCTCCTCTTAATATCGGCACACGAACATCAATAGATGTTCCTTTACCTGTAGCAGATAGGAACTGCACAGTTCCCGCCATTTCATCGACACGCTCCTGGATATTTTTCAGTCCATAACTCATCTCGTCAGTCGACGCATTTAAATCATAACCAACACCATTATCCAACATTTTCAATTGAATTTCCTGACTATTTTGATAGAGATAAACCTCTATCTGGCTAGCCTTGGCGTGTTTAAGAGTATTAGAGATAAACTCTTGGGCAATCCTAAAGAGATTATTTTCAATACGCTTAGGCACTTTCTTAACCATATCCTTGTAGACGACATGGATATTGGATTTATCGGTTAATTCCTTAAGAATCATCTGCAAGCCTTCTTGCAAGGTCTTGTTCTCAAGCTCTGTCGGACGAAGATGCAAAAGCAAGACACGCATATCATTTTGAGCATCCGTCAGCATGGCCTCAACCGCCTGAATTTGATTATGCAAATCTTCTTTACTTAGCTGGTCCGCCATCTGAGAGACACCAGAAAGAATCATACTAGCCGCAAAAAGTTCCTGACTAACGGTATCGTGAAGGTCACGAGCAATACGTCCTCGCTCCTTCTTAATAATATCACGGCTTTGAAGAGCCTGGGCATTCTCAGTTTTCTGCAAGTCCTTAGTCAATTTACGCATCTTATGAGACAAGCGCATCATATTCTTGTCTAACTCAATATCTCCCTGACGTTTGACAGGTTGATTATTGATAATGCGGCGCAAATCCTGATTGACTGAACGCATACTGTTATCATTGGCAATGGCCCAAAGAATATAAAGCAAAATGAGCAAACTCAGAACCACAAAAACCATGTTAAAAAGGAAGTGGAAGGCCTGAGACAGATTGCCGAAAACTAGTGAAAAGTTGAGGTTAAAGCTATCCATCACTACAAGGGTAACGCCAACCAAAACAACAACCGAGTAAATCAGAATTAAAAATAGGTACTGTTTCTTCATTTGCGACGTACCTCCACTGGTCCAGCCCCCACATTGAGAATCAATTTAACCGTCCGATGAGCATGCTCATACTCCGCCCCTTGCAAGGTCAAGCTTTCATAACGGAGGTCGTATTCATCTTCATTAAAGAAGGTGACAGAGCTATAGATTGCTGATATGTTGAGTTTTACGGAAACATCAATTGGTACCAAGATAGTCGTCGGTCCATAGAGTTTCTGCAAGATCACGACATTATCTCTCCCTGAGACAATAACCTGAGTCAAATCAATCACATCTGTCCCAAAGAAACGGATGATATTGATATCATCAAAGTCATAGCGATCACTGACAGGTTCCATCCGAGTTCCAATCCACTGATTTCGCATAGCCTGAGGATCCAAGTCGTCTTCCTTGAATTGAATGAGAGCGTAGCGATTCTTTTTCTTGACCTGTGAAAAATGGTTAATCATGACATAGGCCACACCCACCAAAATCGCAAGCACTACATAGATATTCCACATGGAAACCAGAAAAAGTGAGATCAAACAGATGGTCAAGACAAAGTCACTTTTGGATTCCTTATTAAAAAAGCGAACCGCTAACAAGGTCAAAACCAGAATGAAAATAAAACTGGTAATATCATTATTAAAAATGGTAATCAGGCCCAGAGTCAAAAGGAGGGCTTCCACCACTAAGAAAAAATTAAATTTGGTCATAAGGACCTCTCAAATAAAAGTATACGGGCTTCATTCTATCAAATTTTAAGGCAATTGACAAAAAGACCCAGTTTGAGCACTGACTAACCGAGATAGAAAAGGGGCAGAAGAAACCAAAAAAGTGCCTCCATTACAGGAAACACAGTCTTTCATTCAAAAATCTTAATCGTCAGTATCGTCTATTTTGCTTTTTATCATTAGCACTGTACTTCTGATTTCCTCCAGTATGACACGCTGCTCTGCTAATTCTTTCTCAAGATTGGCTAATTTTCGTTCAGTCTGACGACCTGACCGCACAAAAATATTATTAAGAGAGCTAGTTAACAACCCTAGAGTGGCAATCCCACTAAACATGAGAATAACCGCGACTGCCTTACCTACAAGCGTTTTAGGGACGATATCTCCATAGCCAACGGTAGTCACCGTTGCTACAGACCACCAAATAGCATCTATAAAATTATGGTGTTCTACTCGGGCAATAATAGCACTACTGATAAGAATGATAACACTATTAACCGAAAGTAGAAAATAAAAGCCATTTCTGCGATTAATACGATTGGAAATATGCTTGAGCTTGCTACTCAAACCAATTAAACGTGAGAGTTTGGCCAACCTGGCAAAGCGTCCCACTCTTGAAAAACGGAGGAAGGTAAAGACTTCATTATAGGGAATAATAGCCAACTAAATCAAAGATAACTAAGCCAATGGAAATAAGGGCCAAGACCGTCATGACAATATCGTAGGTAATGATGTACCTTCTCAGTTTTCTACGGTTTCTCATAGCGTCTCTCCTATATGTGATGTTTTCATTATAAAAGAATCTCTGACCTCTGGCAAGCAGGTTTTTTAGGCTATCGACAAGATCTCTAGGTATCAAAAAAGAGAGATTAAATAACCTCTCTTCATTATGTCTAAGTTTTTTTTAATCTATTGTAGCTCTGTGTGAGTAGCCTCTGTCGAGGTTTCAGTGCTTGAAGTTGTACTGTCAGTACTTGAGCTCGTTGATGACGAATGTGTCGTACTGCTTGAGCTTGACTGGAGACTTGAACTTGCTGTTGCAACCGAAACATAGAGAATCACTGTACCATCAACACTTGTACCAGCTTGTGGATCTTGATAAAGGACCTCCGTACTGCTAGGAACCTTATCCTTATCTAATTTGGCACCAGTATTATAGTCGTGGTACTCGATGCTACTACTTGAGATATTCTTACGATTCAAGGTTTGAACTGCTGTTGAAACCGTCAAACCAGTCACATCAGGCATGGTAACTGTCTTAGGAGTTGCCACACGGAACTTAATCTTAGCCTTACTATCCTTAGGATTGAAGGACTTGTTTTTCCCTGGACTTTGAGATAGGATTTCTCCCTCTTCAGCACTGTCGTCTTCGACATGCTGAATATCAATTTGGTCCTCAGAAACACCATAATTCGAAGTTAAGTCCTCAATGGCATCCTTATAGTTTTTACCCTTGTAGTCTTTCAAAGCGAAACCTTTACTACCAGAAGAAACATAAACATCAATGCTTGATCCTTCTTTTCGTGTGGTTCCAGCTGTAGGATCGGTCTTGATGACCTTACCCGTATCGACAGAGTCATCTTCCACTTCTTTGACTTCTCCTACCTTAAATCCAGCACCCTCAATTTTAGTCTGAGCTGTGGACAACTCTTGACCGACCACATTAGGCACCTGAACATTATCAGGATTGGTAAATACCAAATAGGCAAAGATGATAATACCAATAAAGACCAGTCCTAGGAAAACCTTGAGCAAGGTTGAGAAGAAGTTTTTCTTCTTTTTCTTCTTAGCTGGTGTCGTTTTTTTCCTTGGTTGTTTACTTGGAGCAGGTGTAGGCTCTGATGGCTCAGCAGCAACGGCTTTTTTCTCAAGACTTGCTGATGGAACTGGATCAACCTTCGGCAAGGTCTTGGTATCCGTCATATCATCAAAGACTACCTTGGCATCGCGTCGATGACTAGGATGCAAACTCGTTACCAAGTCACGGCTCATTTCCAAAGTACTATTGTAACGATTTTCTAGTTTTTTGGCTGTTGCTCGAATAACCACGTTTTCCAAAGCTTGGGGAACGTTACGGTTCTCTGCCAAAATCGATGGTAGTGGTTTTTGGAAATGTTGGAGTGCAATGGTTACTGCACTATCGCCATCATAAGGAATATGACCTGTCAACATTTCAAAAAGCATAATACCCATAGCATAGATGTCACTTTGGATAGTCGCTTTAGATCCACGAGCCTGCTCTGGTGACAGGTAGTGGACAGAACCCAACATAGAGTTCGTTTGAGTTAGACTAGTCTCTGCAAAGGCAACCGCAATTCCGAAGTCTGTGACCTTGGCTGTACCGTCCTTAGTTAAAAGAACGTTTTGTGGCTTAAGGTCACGGTGGATAATGCCCTTTTGATGGGCAAGAGTCATGGCGGAAAGGACCTCCCCCATGATACGCACAACATCTTGGTTAGAAAGTGGCGCATGGTCTTGAATGTATTTCTTCAAGTCCGAACCGTCCACATACTCCATCACCAAGAACTGCTGGCCGTCTTCTTCGCCAATATCTCGGATAGCAACGATATTAGGATGACTGAGTTCTGCCATGGCACGCGCTTCACGTTGGAAACGGGCCACAGCCACCTGATCAGTTTGGTAATTGGTACGAAGTACCTTAATAGCCACTTTTTCATTATCCAGAATCAGGTCATTAGCCAGATAAACATCCGCCATACCACCACGTCCGATAGATTTAAGGATTCGATAACGTCCAGCAAACAATTTGCCAACTTGGATCATTATCCTTCCTCACTTTCTACCTTAATGAGAGCAACGGTAATATTATCAAAACCACCTGCCTCATTGGCTGCAGCTACCAAACGACTCGTTTTTTCTTCGACGAAACCAGGGCTGTTGACAATATGAACAATCTGTTCGACTGAAATCATGTTGGTCAAACCATCTGAATTGGCCAAAATATAGTCCCCTGGTTCCAATTGTTGAACACCAAGGTCAGCCTCAATCGGAGCAACTTGCCCAATAGATTGCGTAATGATATTACGTTGTGGGTGAACTGCTGCTTCTTCTTCGGTCAACTGACCAGCCTTGATAAGAGCATTGACCAAAGAATGGTCATTCGTCAATTGCTTATACTCACCATTACGGATAAGGGCAATACGTGAATCTCCAACATGGGCAAAAATCACAGCATTATCAACAAAGGCAAGAACCTCGATAGTTGTTCCCATTCCCTTATATTCTTCGTTTTGGCCAAGTTCATAAATTTTACGATTTTCTGCATCAATGGCAGCAATCATCCAATCACGAATCTGACTCAACTCACGAAAATCAGTGTTAATCCAGTCACGACCAAGATCAGTCACTGACATCTCACTGGCAATATTTCCAGCACGGTGTCCGCCCATTCCGTCTGCAACAACGACAAGGGTAACACCAGCTTGGTTGACAAATTTATTAACAAAATCTTGGTTATTTGACCGTTTTTGGCCAATGTCCGTTAATAATGATATTTCCATAGTTTTCTTTCTGACTTGCGTCAGCATTTCCTCCTCTGTAACTCTAAGCTTTTTTACGCAACTGTGCGATGAAAAAACCATCAGTTAGATACTGTTCGGGGGTAATTGCCAAACAGCCATTGACCACGATGTCTTTACATGGATGGTCTAAGGCAACTTGCTCAAAATCAGGATGACTCTCAAGAAAGGCTTGAATCACCTCTTGATTTTCTTCTGCTATGATGGTGCAAGTACTATATGTTATTATACCACCTTTTCGTAGGGTTTGACAAACGCTGGATAGGATATCCAACTGCACAGCCTTGAGGGACTCAAAGTCTTGGAAATCCTTGTTATATTTGATATCGGGTTTCCGACGAATGAGCCCAATTCCAGAACAAGGTGCATCCACTAAAATCTTGTCAAAACTATCAGCTGGAAAGACTTGATGTACCTGACTAGCATCCAGT
Organism: Streptococcus sp. HMSC064H09; assembly: GCF_001812625.1. NCBI lineage: Bacteria > Bacillati > Bacillota > Bacilli > Lactobacillales > Streptococcaceae > Streptococcus > Streptococcus sp. HMSC064H09. Next base: position 86,522 of record NZ_KV809593.1, on the reverse strand, counting down.
TTCTGAGTCTTAACCTTATCAGCTAATCCAAGACGTTGTGCATTTTCTTCGATAAGAGCAAGCTTATGATCATAGAGGTCAAGCGCCGTCACATGTCCACTCGTCAAATAAGAGGCCATATGGACAGTCTTACCTCCAGGTGCCGCACAGGCATCCAGGATTTCTTCTTCACCTTGAATCCCTAAAGTTGGTGCAACCAGTTGACTGGTCTCATCCTGAATGGTCAACAAGCCCTCTTTAAAATAATCTGTCCCAGCAAAGTAACCTGAAGACTTAACAAGCCCGACTGGGGATAATACTGAACACTCAGCCCCAGTGGCCTCCGCAATCTCTTCCAAACGTGACGCATCCGTTACACGCACACTAGCCTTGTTTCTCACAAAAAGGCTTTGGAAAATAGCAAGGGCACGATCCTCTCCATACTGGTCGATAAGTTTTTTAACCAACCATACAGGTAGAGAATACTGAACGGAATAGCGTTTATTGACACGTTTGATTGTGCTTGGATCTGGCAAAGGCTGGCTAGATAGTTTACGAAGAACCGCATTGACCAGCTTCTCAGCCCCCTTTTTATTGCCACGATTTTTGGCAATAGAAACGGCATCATTAACCACCGCATGGGCTGGAATCTTATCTAAATAGGCCAACTGATAGAGGCTCAAAAGCAATAAGTCATAGACCCAAGATTCAAGCTTGTCACGGTCCTCGATGACATGGGCTAGGACCCACTCCAACGTAATCTTACGAGCCACGGTCCCATAGACAATTTCCGTCACCAAGGCCTTGTCTTTATCTGTCAGATGCGACTTGCTCAGATGGGCATTGAGAGCAATATTTGAGTAAGCTCCTTCCTGGAAGACTTCTTCTAAGACTTCAAGTGCCTGTCCACGGGCTGTTTTTTTCCAATCATTGGCCAAATGCATCACCTACTTCAAGATTGCGTCCGACCCCATTAAGAAAATCAGCAATAGCCATACGGGGCTTTCCTGCAGGCTGAACTGTCTTAAGTGAAATGGCTCCTTTACCAGTCGCAACTACCAAACTCTTCTTGGTCTTTTCAATGATACAACCAGCCTGTCCTTGACCTTCTGCCAAGTCCGCCTCATAAATTTTGAAACGTTTGCCATCAAGCAAGGTATGTGCCACAGGCCATGGGTACATGCCACGGATTTGATTGAAGATGTCACGAGCCGATTTATTCCAATCAAGACGCTCCTCTTCTGGACTAATATTTGGCGAAAACGTTACCTGACTGGCATCTTGAGGAACAGGTTTGATTTCTCCAGCAATGTAGGCAGGCAAGGTCTCGAGCAAAAGGTCACGACCCAAGACTGACAATTTTTCAAACATGGTACCAACATTATCCTCGTCAAGAATTGGCAAGGCCTTTTGGCTAACCATGTCACCAGCGTCCATCTCCTTGACCATTTCCATAATTGTCACACCTGCTTCTGCATCCCCATTGATAATGGCATAATGAATAGGTGCCCCACCACGGTATTTTGGCAAGAGAGAAGCGTGGACATTCACCGCAAAATCCATGCTATTAAGTAACTTGCTTGGTAAAAATTGTCCATAAGCTGCAGTAACAATCCCATCAGCACCAAGCGCCATCAATTGCGCCATTTCTTCTGACCCTGACAATTTTTCCGGTTGATAAATTGGCAAGTCATGCGCCAAGGCTACTTCTTTGACCGGTGTCATGCGGATTTCTTTTTTACGGCCGACAGCACGGTCTGGTTGCGTCACCACAGCGACAATATCATAACGCTCATCGGTCAAAAGTCCTTCCAGCACTGTCGCTGAAAAGGCAGGCGTTCCCATAAATACTAATTTTGTCATATTCTTCCTTTTCTAGATTAGGTAAAATTCTGAGGTTCGTGATCGATAATCAAACGCAGGTCCTTGTTCTCAGGCTCCTGAGTCATGTCAAGGACCCTATTAAGCGTTTCTTCCAAGTTATCCTCAAAACGGTATTTGATAATAATCTGATAATGATAAAGGTTATGTGTTCGGGCAATAGGCTTAGGCGTTGGCCCTAGGAAAGTCACCTTGTCTGACAAGTGCTCTCTTAAATAAGCCATAACCTCATAGCTTTTGCGGACGACAAACTCTTCATCCTTGTGAGAAAGCGTGATGCCTACCGTATAAAAATATGGCGGATAGGCCAACTGACGTCGAATCCCCATCTCATAGGCATAGAAAGCTTCATAATCCTGTTGTTGCGCAAACCGAATGGCATAATGACTAGGATTATAGGTTTGAATAATAACTTCCCCTTCCTTGTCAGCACGACCAGCACGACCAGCCACCTGTGTCAAAAGCTGGAAGGTACGCTCAGCCGAACGAAAATCTGGTAAATTAAGCGACGTATCTGCATTCAAGACCCCTACCAAGGTGACATTGGGAAAATCCAAGCCCTTGGCAATCATCTGAGTCCCAAGCAAAATGTCAGCCTTGCCACTTCCAAAAGTCTCTAAGAGTTTCTCGTGAGCACCTTTCTTACGTGTCGTATCAACATCCATACGAATCACTCTGGCTTCTGGCAAGAGTTCCGTCAATTGATCATAGGCCTTTTGTGTCCCAGTCCCATAATAACGAATCTGACGACTCTGACAGTTGGGACAGACATGTGGTATTGCTTTTTGAAAATCACAATAGTGACAATTCATGGTCTTAGTATCCATGTGCAAGGTCAGTGAAATATCACAATTCGGACAATCATCCACATAGCCACAGTCACGACACATGACAAAAGAGGAATACCCACGACGGTTCAACATCAATACGACTTGTTCCTTACGTGCCAAACGTTCCCTGATTTTTTCCAAAAGAGGTGGCGTAAAATCACTCGCCTCTTGACGGCCCACAAAATCCTTGAAGTCCACCACTTCCACCTGCGGAATTTTAGCATGAGGATTAGCCCTTTGTGTCAACTCAAGAAAATGGTAAACCCCTTTCTGAGCTCTCGCCCGTGTCTCAATAGAGGGTGTTGCTGACCCAAGGACAAGCACAGCTCCATGACTCTTAGCCCTAAGCAAGGCAACATCTCTTGCATGATAGCGAGGATTGGACTCTTGTTTATAAGTAGCCTCATGTTCCTCATCGATAATGATTGCCCCGATATTGTCCAAAGGAGCAAAGATAGCCGAACGCGCTCCTACCACAACCTTGGCCTGACCAGATTTAACCTTACGCCACTCGTCAAATTTCTCACCGTCTGACAAGCCTGAATGCATAATCGCCACCAAGTCACCAAAACGTGAAATGAAACGATTGGTCATTTGGGGTGTTAGGGAAATCTCTGGCACTAAGACAATGGCGGTTTTTCCCATAGCCAGGGTCCTCTCGATAAGATGCAGGTAAACCTCTGTCTTACCTGATCCCGTCACTCCTTCCAATAAGAAAGGTTTGCCACCTTGTCCAATTTGGCACGTCATTTCTTCAACCGCATGCGCCTGTTGGGTATTAAGCTCAAGAAAATCTGTCTTTTCTACCTTTTCAAAGTAGCTATCGGCACGATTGACCTCAACTTCGGTGATGACCAAGGCACCAGCTTCAATGAAAAACTTAACCACATCTCGTGAAAAAAGCTTGTGGAGATCCGTCAACTTGCCAGACTCACTCTTTTCTAGCAAGAAGTCTCGCAACTCCAATCGTTTCTTAGCCCTTTGCGAAATTGCCAAAGTCTCGAGAATCCCCTTTTGAACACTATAGTGCTTCTCAGTCTTAATATTCTGCTTATCTTTAGCAAGGTAATCAACCGTTACACGCCCAGACTGGACCAGACGAGGAATGGCTTGACGTTGTACCTCTGACAACTGCGAGAAAAGAATATGATTCTGCCCTTGAAGGAGAGTCGCTTTTTCCTCTTCACCCAGTTTATCAGTTGCCATGATAACCTTATCGTACTGCGAATTAAGGAGACCGGGTAGCATTGACTTCAAGATGGAAATCTTATAAGAAAAGACCGTATGTCGCATCTGATCAGCCAAATCCAGCTGTTCCTGATTAAGCACTGGCTCATAATCTAAAAGCTCAGCGATGGTTTTTAGTTCAGGAAAATCTCTTAAATTTTCCTGCTCTTCCAAGCCAATAATAAAACCTTGAAGTAGACGATTTCCTTTACCAAAAGGCACATGAACCCGCATACCGATGGCGATTTGTTCTTGCATGGCTTCAGGGATAAGGTAACTATAAGGCCTATCCGTCTGCATCAGAGGAACGTCTACAATAATTTGTGCTACTAAAACCATAAATTTCCTCCTGTCACTTCCTTAAGACCAGTATCTTCCAAGCTCAAGAAAATGTGAGCTGCCTATTTTCGTCATAAAGAAGGAAGCTGAGACACTATGCCTCAGCTCCCCTCTCCTCATAAACCAAAGCAAGACTTTGATTTTAGATTTTATCGCCTTCTTCTTTTTCTTTAGCGATTTGTTCTTTGATTTTACGTTCTTCTTCCTCAGCAGCAAGACGTGCTTGAATCACTTTCAAACGTGCCAATTCACGTTTAGATTCTGGATCTGGGTGGATAGTCACATTACCAGATTCAATCTCTTCAAGGGCTTGAAGGGTTGGTTTTACTGACGTAAACTCTTGAGTTGGTTCAGCACCAGCGGCTAATTCATGGGCACGTTTGGCTTGCAAAATAACCAATGAATATTTTGAAGGCACTTTATCCAAAAGTTTGTCAATAGAGGGTTTCAACATCATAATTCTATACCTATTTCTAATTTATTTATCTGATAATTTCTTTTCTGAAATCATATTACGATAGCGACCAATCACACGGTCAACTCGGAAGTGTTCTGCTTCAATAACACGTTTGACACGCTCAGCAGCCAAAGGCACTTCGTCATTAACAATGGCATAATCGTATTCGCTCATGAGAGCAATTTCTTCACGCGCACGCTCGATACGTTGAGCAATAACTTCCTCAGAATCTGTCCCACGACCAACCAAACGTTCTTGAAGCTCGTTCAAGTCTGGTGGTGTCAAAAAGATGAAGACAGCATCTGGGACCTTTTTCTTAACCTGAAGGGCCCCTTGAACCTCGATTTCAAGGAAAACATCAACACCTTTATCCAAGGTTTCATTAACATAAGTCAAAGGTGTTCCGTAGTAGTTACCCACATACTCAGCATATTCCAACATTTGACCATTACGAATAAGCTCTTCAAATTCCTCACGCGAACGGAAGAAATAATCCTTCCCATCAACTTCACCAGGACGTTGAGCACGTGTGGTCATTGATACTGAGTATTCAAATTTGTGGTCAGGTGTTGAAAAAATCTCCTGACGAACAGTTCCTTTTCCGACACCAGAAGGCCCTGAAAAAACAATCAAAAGTCCACGTTCAGACATGTCTTCTCCTTAAACTAAGATTAAAAATCTTCTTATGACTCACCTTAAAAAAGAGAAAACAATCATCTCTTTTTTTGGCTTAGGGGTTGTTCAGTGATTAAGTTACAGCTCACTTTTCAGAGCATGCGTTTTTCCTTACTATTTTACCAATAAAAGCGACTTTTTTCAAGGTGAGGACACCATTAAAAAGAGTGAATTCCTTTTCCCAGTACTCACTCTTTTTTAAATACTCTTTTAAACCAAACCAGTCAAGAGACCTTGCATGAATTCTTCTGAATGGAACTCACCAATGTCATCAATTTTCTCACCAAAACCAATTAACTTAACTGGAATATCCAACTCTTGGCGAATGGCTAGAACCACACCACCCTTGGCACTACCGTCCAACTTAGTCAAGACAAGGCCTGTAAGAGGTGTGATTTTTGAAAATTCCTTAGCCTGACTAAGGGCATTTTGACCTGTTGAGGCATCCAAGGCCAAGAGGGTTTCATGAGGTGCTTCTGGAACCACACGTTTGATAATACGACCAATCTTTTCAAGCTCTGCCATAAGATTGTCTTTATTTTGCAAACGACCCGCAGTATCAATCATAAGGACGTCAACTCCCTCAGCAAGGGCCTTTTCCATACCGTCAAAGACCACTGAAGCTGGGTCAGCCTTCTCAGCACCAGTCACTACTGGCACATCAACACGACGTCCCCACTCAACCAACTGAGCAACAGCTCCCGCACGGAAGGTATCAGCAGCTACCAACATAACTTTTTTGCCTTCTTGTTTGTATTTATGCGCCAACTTACCGATAGACGTTGTCTTACCAACCCCGTTGACACCAACGAAAAGCATGACTGTCAAACCATCTTGGAAATTAATCTGCTCCTTGTAGACATCATCCTTCTCGTAGATATCCACAAGTTTTTCAATAATCAAGCGTTGCAAATCCTCAGTCTTTTTGACATTTTCAAGGCGGGCTTCATAGCGCAAATCTTCCGTTAATTGCGTTGCAACATTAACTCCAACATCAGAAAGAATTAGCATTTCTTCCAATTCTTCGAAGAACTCCTCATCAACACGACGGAAATTCGCAAAGAATTCATTCAAGCGGGCAGCAAAACCAGTACGCGTCTTCTTGAGGGTACGGTTATATTTCTCTTGTTCTGTTTCAGTTTTTGAATCCTGAACTTCTTCAGGTTTTTCCTCAACTTTACGGGTTTGAACGGCTTCAAAAGTGACAGTTTCACCTTTTTCTGCAGCAGCAGCTACTTGAGCCTTCTTAGCATAGTAATCAGCCATGACATCCGCAAAGTGGTTATCCACAGCAACTTGACTTTCTTCTGACTCGGAAACGCCTTCTGCTTCGCTTGAAGCCTGATTATCAACAGAAAGGTCTTCGTCAGACACTGCTTCACTTTCTTCTGTCACAGTAGAATCACTAGATTCAACAGATTCTGTGGATGAAATCTCTTCTACTTGAGTCTCCGACTCACTGAGCTGTTCTGTTTGACTCTCGCTTATCCCTTCACTTGTTGATAAGTCTTGATTATCAAGAGCCTCAGTTTCTGAAATTTCATGATTTGCTACAGTTTCCTGTGACTGGTTTTCCTCTTGTCCAAATAATCGATCAAATAGACCCATTTGGTTCTCCTTATTTCTCTAGAATATATTTGTGGATGGCCTCAGCCACTCCAGATTCCTCATTAGTTTTTGTCGTTACTGCCTTGGCAACAGCCTTGACCTTGGGAACAGCATTCGCCATAGCCACACCAAGACTAGCCCACTCCAGCATTGTCAAGTCGTTTTCCTCGTCTCCCATAGCCATGACCTGACTTTTATCCAGAGCAAGGTAATCAGTCAAGAGTCTCAAACCTACAGCCTTATGAACACCTTTAGGCATGACCTCTAGGATAATTTCACGAGACTTAAAGACCTCAAACGCTTGGTATAAATGGTCAGGTATTTTTTGAATTTGAGCATCCAAAAACGCTTCCTCACAGACCGTAACTACCTTATTATAGACGATATTTTCAGGAATGTCATCAATACTCTCCACATCAACGAAGGTCAGGGTAGGATTAGCCTGACGATAGAGAGAATGATTGCCTTTACTTGGCACACCATAGACAATGCCATCACTGATAACATCCATAGGAAGCCCTAGAGGTTCGAAGACAGCATAAATCTGCTTTAAATCTTCTCGACTCATCTCTTTCTTTATGAGGATATCCCCATTATTACGCTGAACCAAGCCACCATTGAAGGTCACACTATAGTGCTTATCATCCAACAAGCCCAAATCTTCCAAGATATGAGTAATAGCTGGCAGAGGGCGACCAGTCGTAATGACCACATGAACCCCCTTAGCTTCTGCCGCTTTCAGAGCAGCTCTATTTTCAGCTGTTACTTGCTTATCCTTAGTGAAGAGTGTCCCATCTAGGTCCAAGGCCAATAATTTAATCTCAGACATCTGAGTCCACCAATCCTTCCATGTAGTCAAAGACTGCACCGTCTTTATGGTGACCAATCACTTCGTCAGCTACTGCCTTAATCTCATCGCGGGCATTTTCCGTAGCAACCGCATGCCCAGCAAAGGTCAGCATCTCCATATCATTGAGATTATCACCAAAGGCTACAACATCTGAAGCTTGACGCCCCAACTCTTGACAAAGATGGTAAAGACCAAAGCCCTTATCCACACCTTTAAGGATAATATCCATAGAATCAAAGCCAGTTGTCACAGCTGTCATATCCTCAAAAATCGTGTTGAGGTAGTCACCACGTTCCATAATGGTATCCCCTTGGAACTTAGCAGTTACCTTGAAAATATCATCTGTAACCGCTTCAAGGTCCGTTGTCATAACATTTTCATAGTAGCGTTCCATGGCCTTAAGATAGGCTGGATCTGCATCGTTTGGAGCATAGGCACCACGACGTCCCGACAAGAGAATTCCCTCGCAAGTTGGCAAGGCTAAAGTCGTATCTGCAATTTCCAAATAATCTTTAGGTTCTAGCTTGGACTCAAACAGGACTTCACCCTTGTACTGAACCAAGGCCCCATTCTCCGCAATAATAGCTATGCGGTCCACAAAACCATCAAAAAGCTCCTCCAAGGCCAAGAGAGCTCGGCCAGAAGCTACGGTAAAAACGTAATCTTTAGCTTCACAAGCATCCAAAAGGTTATCCAAACGTGCTTTGTCATAGGCACCAAGATGGTCTAGAAAGGTACCATCCATATCTGTTGCTAAAATTTTCAAAATAATCTCCCTTCAGGTCGAATATACTTGCCCCTATTGTACCAAAAATAGGAATATAAGTTTGGGAAAAGCCAGAGAAATTAGAGAAAATATGGAATTTTACTTGCAAATTCAGTATTTTAGTTGTATCATTATGGTAGTACAAAAATAATACTATTATACTTTTAGAAAGGAGTCTCTTATGGCTTGGACATTTGATGAAAAATCGCCAATCTATCTCCAAATCGCCTATCGCGTCAAACTGAAGATAGCTTCCAAGGAATTGAGTATGGGACAACAACTCCTACCTGTTAGGGAATTTGCTCAGGAAGCCGGGGTCAATCCCAACACCGTACAAAGAGCCTTCCAAGAACTTGAAAAAGAGGGGCTGGTCTATTCTGCCCGTACCTCTGGTCGCTTTGTTACCGAAGATGAAAAACTAATTGATCAAAAACGACACGAGATTGCCCAAAGTCTCATGAAGAACTTTGTCTCTGAGATGACAGCCATTGGTTTTAGCTCACCTGAAATCAAATCTATCATCACTGACTACATCGAACAAACAGGAAAGGACTTGTAGACCGATGACTGATATTGTAACTCTAACAAATCTCACCAAGACCTATAATGGTATTCCAGCCCTTAGAGATGTGACCATGTCCATCCCTTCTGGTAAAATCATTGGTCTCTTAGGACCAAACGGTAGTGGTAAAACAACCCTAATCAAAATTTTGAACGGCCTCCTTCAACCAACTTCTGGTTTAGCAACTATTAATGGATTTCAGCCATCACCTATCACCAAAGCTCAAGTGGCATATCTACCTGATACAACTTATTTGGATGAAAGTAAGACTATCCAATACTACTTGGACTTCTTCCAAGATTTTTACGCTGACTTCCGCTATCCTCTTGCCTTGCAACTCTTGCAGGATTTAAAGCTCCAGCCTGATTTGCGCCTTAAGGACCTCTCAAAAGGTAACAAAGAAAAAGTTCAGTTGATTTTGGTTATGAGTCGTGAAGCTAAACTCTATCTCCTCGATGAACCTATCGGTGGAGTCGATCCTGCGTCACGTGACTACATTCTTAAAACCATCATCAACCAATACTCTGAAGATGCTTCTGTTATCATTTCAACCCATTTGATTGCAGATATTGAATCCGTCCTAGATGAAGTTGTCTTCTTAAAATACGGTCAGATTGAACTTCAGGGTGATGCTGATAATATCCGTCAAGCCCATGGCAAATCTATCGACAAACTCTTTAGAGAGATGTTCCACAACTAGGAGGTATGAGCATGTTTTGGAAATTAGTTAAATATGAATTACAATCGGTCCGTAAATGGTATCTTGGCATCTATGGTATTGCCATCCTACTCTCTATCCCCTTGGGTTTAATGCTTCGAAAATCTATTTTTGTAACTGAACAGAGCCACCAAGAACCTAGTCTACTCTTCTTTGCTTTCTTCACACTGATGGTTTTTGCTACCATTATCGTATGGGGAACTATTTATATAGCAACAATAGTTCTCATTGTCAGACGCTTTGCAAAGACTGTCTTTGGGAGAGAAGGTTATCTAACCAATACGCTCCCAGTTTCTGCTCACCAATTAATCTTGTCTAAACTCTTGGTAGCCTTTATTTTAGATATCATTTCATCACTCGTTATACTCCTTTCGATTGGAATTATAGCTGCTTTCTGCCTTGATATGAAAGATATCCTCCTAGCTACCAGCTACTTTGGCCAGATCCTAAAAGAAATAGGCGCTTTCTACCTCTTCATCCCTTCTACAATTTTAGGAACAATTAGCGGTATCCTTTTCTATTACCTCTGTATTAGTATCGGAAACCTCTTCAATACTAACAAAGTTCTTATGGGATTTGTCGCCTATTTCGCCATTCAGGCTATCCTATTCTTTATTGGTTTCTTCTTTGGACTCGGTGCAGCCTTGACCGGAAATGCAACAAATACTGCAATTAATAACTCGTCATATATATTTAGTCTAGCTCAGTCTCTCATTCTCATCGCAGCAAGTTACTTTGGTACCTACTATATCATGACCAAACGCTTAAATTTAGACTAAAGAAAAACCGTGTTCCTTCTGGAACACGATTTTTTTTGCATTGAAAAGACTTATTTACTTTGTTCTTTACGATAAGTCTCGATTTCAGCCTTGTTACCCCAAACGAAGTGTCCTGGACGTACTTCAACCATTTCTGGTTTATCGACAGAATAGTCGTGTTGGTTTGGATCATAAACCTTCAAGACTTTCTTACGTTCCAAGATTGGGTCTGGAATAGGAACAGCAGACAAGAGTGACTTGGTGTAAGGGTGGATAGGATTGTTGTAGAGTTCTTCTGTCTCAGCAACTTCCACGATTGTCCCCTTGTAAATAACAGCGATACGGTCAGAAATGAAACGGACCACTGACAAGTCGTGAGCGATAAAGAGATAGGTCAATCCCAACTCTTTTTGGAATTTCTTAAGCAAGTTCAAAACTTGGGCACGAACTGACACGTCAAGGGCTGAGATGGGTTCGTCAGCGATAACCAAGTCCGGTTGCATGACCAAGGAACGTGCAATCCCAATACGTTGACGTTGTCCCCCAGAAAATTCGTGAGGATAACGTGTCAAGTGCTCCTCAAGAAGTCCCACTTCTTTGATGATTTTCTTGATTTTTGCTTTACGATCTTCCTCATCCTTATAGAGATGGAAGTTATGCAAGCCCTCAGACAAGATATAATCGACTGTTGCACGTTCATTCAAACTAGCCGCAGGGTCTTGGAAAATCATCTGGATACGACGTATAAGGTCGTTTTTCTCAGAGTGAGATAAGTGTCCATTGATTTTCTTACCGTCAAAAATAATCTCACCATTACTTGTATCATTTAGACCAATAATGGCACGCCCGATAGTGGTTTTACCACTACCAGACTCACCAACGAGGGAAAAGGTTTCACCCTTGTTGATGAAAAAATTAGCATTGTGGACAGCAACGAATTTCTTGCTTCCTTCACCGAAGGAAATCTCCACATCTTTTACTTCAACTAACTTCTCAGGCATTGCCTTCCTCCTCATCTCCTAAATGTGCAAATCCCATATTAGCACGGATTTTTTCATGTAGATTTTGGATAACCGCAGGTTTTTCAACTTTTGGTGCATCCTCATGTAAGAGCCAGGTCTTAGCCCAGTGAGTATCTGAAACTTGGAATTGTGGAGCTTTTTCCTCAAAGTCAATCTGCATGGCATAGTCTGAACGCAAGGCAAAGGCATCTCCAACAACTGGTGTATAAAGTGATGGTGGTGTCCCTGGAATTGAGAAAAGCTCACCCTTATCGTCAGCCAACTGTGGCAAGCTTGAAAGCAAGCTCCACGTGTATGGGTGACAAGGCTCATAGAAAATTTCCTCAACAGTTGCATACTCGATGATTTCACCAGCATACATAACAGCAACCTTGTCAGCGATACTTGCTACCACACCAAGGTCATGGGTAATGAAAATCACTGAGAAACCATACTCCTCTTTGAGTGATTTCAAGAGGTCAATGATTTGAGCTTGAATGGTCACGTCAAGGGCAGTTGTTGGCTCGTCACAGATAAGAACATCAGGACGACAAGCCAAGGCAATGGCAATGACGATACGTTGACGCATCCCACCAGAGTATTGGAAAGGATATTCGTTGAAACGTTTTTCAGCATCAGGAATACCAACCTTGTCCATGTAGTCAATGGCCATTTTTTTAGCTTCTTTGGCTGATTTTCCTTGGTGTTTGACAATGACTTCAACAATTTGGCTACCGATAGTCTTAATTGGGTCAAGACTGGTCATAGGATCTTGGAAGATAGTCGCAATCTTAGCCCCACGAATATGTGCCCAATCTTGGTGACTCTTAAGTTTGGTCAAATCTTGGCCACGATAATCAATAGAACCGCTAGCTACACGACCATTTTCTTCAAGCATCCCTGTGAAAGTCTTAGTCAATACTGATTTACCTGAACCAGACTCACCAACCAAGGCTAAAACTTCACCTTCAACCAAATCAAGGGAAACTCCTCGAATAGCTGTCAAAACACGGTCACGAACGTCAAATTCCACGACGATATCGCGAGCCGATAATATTACATTTTTATTTTCTGTCATATTGGACTCCTATCTATGCGTACGTGGGTCGCTGGCATCCGCCAAGTTTTGACCGACAATAAAGAGAGCAAGGGAAACGAGAATCAAGGTAGTCAATGGAATCCAGAAGAGATAAGCATTGACTGTAACGTTCTGTGCGTAGTCTGAAATCAAACGACCAAGACTAGGCGTCGTAACGGGAAGCCCCAAACCAAAGTATGAAAGGAAGGCTTCATAAGAGATAAATCCTGGCAAGAGTTGACTAGCCATAGTTACGATAACTGACACAAGTTGCGGCATGATGTTTTTAACCACAATCTTAGCAGTTGGCGTTCCCAGTGTACGAGAAGCCAAGTTATACTCCAAATCACGGTAACGCATGATTTGAATACGAATGGTATAGGCAATACCAATCCAACCTGTGACAGTCATGGCAAAGATCATATTCCAGAAACCAGCACCCAATGAGTAAGTCAAGACGATAACTACAAGGAGGGCAGGAATATTTGAGATGATGTTGTAGATTTCCATCATAATCATATCGAAGGTCTTAGAAATCCCCCAAACAGCACCTACAAGCAAACCAATGACAACGTTAAGGAAGGTAGCGATAACAGCAATAAGGATAGAATTACGAGCTCCAAACCAAACACTATCAAAGAGGGACTTACCATTACTGTCAGTACCGAACCAGTATTGAGCGTTTGGATGTACATAACGCAAACTGAAATCATTTACTTTTGAGACATCATTGAAGTCAAATTTAGAGAACATTGGATAGATGAAACTCATCAAAACGATGGCAATCAAGATACCCAACATTACTACTGTTGATTTCTTTTTAAAGAATTGACGCATCACTGATTTCCAGTAAGAATAAGCTGGTGCATCAATTGTTTCAGAGGCAAAATCATCGCGCTTTACAAATTGGAACTTACTTTTATCAATTGAAGCCATTATTTACCTCCTTTAGATGTCAATTTGATACGTGGGTCAATTATAGTCATAAGGATATCACCCACAAGCAATGAGAAGATGGTGAGGGCTGTGAAAATAAATACAAGACCCACAACCATAGCGTTATTTGAAGCACGGACAGAGTCAATCAACATTTTACCCATACCAGGGAAGGCGAAGATCGTTTCTGTCAAGGTTGCCCCTGTGATAACACTAACGATAGATGCTGGGATCCCTGAAACCAAGGAAACCATAGCATTTTTGAAAATGTGCTTATTCGAAATTTCTTGTTCTGACAACCCTTTGGCACGTGCAAAACGAACGAAGTCTTGTGATTGCAAGTCGATCATGTAACGACGAATCCAAATAGCAAGACCTGGTGTTGACAAGAGACCGAGAATAACAGATGGCAAGACGTATGAACGCCAGTCACCTGCACCCAAGATAGGGAAAGAATCTGGAAGACCAATCTCAGAACCAATCAAACGAATGATATAAACCAAGGCGATGGTTGGTAGTGAAAGCAAGAAAGTCAAGACACCTGTTGATACACTATCAAAGAGTGTGTTTTTAAAGCGTGCCATGTATGATCCCAATGGAATTGCCAAAGCATAAGACAAGACCAAACCAATCAAACCTGCAATAGCAGAACTTGTCACCATTGATGGGTATTGGTAGCGACTCTTGGTAGCTGTGTATGGGTCATTTCCATAGTAAGAACGGTCTCTCGCATCAGCCTGACTTGGTGATTTATAAGTACGAGAGTAGATATCTACTGAAGATATCTTCTTACCAGTAGGGAAGTTGACCTCAGAGCTTTGTGTTTGCCCTTGGCCTTGTGTAATAACATCAAGAACACCCTGCTCAGCATAGGTTGGGTAAGATGTACCAAGGTTCATCTTCACAAAGTTTTGGTGAACAAATGGGAACTGACTGTTAAAGTAAAGCAAGTATTTATGCTTAGTTCCTGAACCGACAACTGACCAACCGATAGCTGGATCATTTTCAATACGGATGTAACGCTTCAAGTTTGGATTTGTTTTATCTTTAACCCATCCAGTATTGTCAAATTCAAAGAGGTGCGTATAGAAGCCAAACACACGTTCAAGCACTGGCACATCACGTGTTGCATAGAATTGTTTACTTTGCTTGAATTGATGCAAACGCCAGCCATGTCCTAAACTATCCACATATTTTTGGTAAATAGCTTTATTTTCTTTTGTTGGCTTAGTGGTTACCGACTTATCAAGGGAGCTAGCTTTCTCCTGCAACTCCTTGGTGTCATAGTAATCAATGTAACCCATACGTTCATAGATTGTATTTTCATAGTTAGCCTTAGAATCAGCTGTCTTAGCAATCTTGTTGTAGTTAGGGTCCTGTCTGAAAATCAGACGCCTCGGCACCATGGTATAGATAATCGTGTAGGTCAAGGCCGTCACGACAAATATTGACAATAGAGAACGGAGGGTTCTCAATAAAATATATTTTTTCATGTCTCTTCCTTTAATTCCAAAAGAACTTTCCCAATCTAATGAGAAAGTTCCATCGTCCTTTTATTTAACGTGTTTCTCAAGGTCTTTTTGAGCTTTTTCGTTGGACTTAGACTTTTCTTTAAGCCAGCTTTCACGGGCTTTATCATAGTTTTTCTTAGTGACAACATCTTTTTGAGGCTCAAGGTACTTGAAGTATCTGTCAGAACCCTTAGGTCCTACTTGAGAGTAAGCACCTGAGAATGGTGTCAAACGAGCTACCATTGGAGCAGCACCCTTGTTAACCATAAGTGGCATGAAGAGTGAGCTATCTTCCAACCAAGCTTGTGCCTCTGCATAACGTTCATAACGTACGTTGAGATCGCTTGTTTCTTTAGCTGCATTATCAACCAAAGCATCAAAGTCTTTAAGACCTACTTGAGCTGCTGCTGCATTGTTAGGATCGTCGAATCCCATGTAAGTTTTTGTGTTCTCACTAGCTGTTGTCTTGAAGATATCAAGGAATGTTGATGGGTCTTCGTAGTCAGGCGCCCAAGCAACTGAAATATTGATATCCCAGTCTTCTGCTGCTGCGTTAGCTGCATACAAAGTACTGTTAAGAAGATCATCTTGAGACATTTGATGAACGTCTACAACCACATTTTCTTTACCGAGTGTCTTTTCAACAGATTGTTTCAAAGATTGTGCACGTGCTACAGTTGGTTTTGCAGCTTGGTCAACTGGAAGGTCCAAGTGAATTGGGAATTGAACACCTTGTGCTTGGAGAGCTTCCTTAGCTTTATTAAATTCAGTCTTAGCCTTATCAGCGTTGAAGAGACCATCTTGACTGTCTTTAAGGTTAACACCTGACCACTCGTCACCATATGAAGGCATCTTTTCAGTTACCAAATCACCGAATGACTTGTCACCAGCATAAACAAAATCAGGTTTCACAAGAAGGTTACGAACAGCAAGTGCTGCACCTTTTTCACCATTAAGTTGTGCTGAATAAGCTGTACGGTCAATAGCAAAGTTAACTGATTGACGGAAGTCCTTGTTAAGAAGAGCTTTCTTAGTTGAATCTTTTTCAGCATCAGTCTTCTTAGATGTATGGTTGTAAGACTGACGGTCAATATTAACACCAACCCCACCAATATCTGCAGATGGTTGTGTATAGAAGATATTATCTTTATATTGTTTTTCTACAGAATTAAAGTTTGAGCTTGTTGGATATAGACGTGCTTGGCTATAAGCGCCATCAGTGAAATTACGAACAAGCGATTCTTGGTCTGAAGCATCGTAGAAAGAAAGTTTAATGCCATCGAAGTGGACATTTTTCTTATCCCAGTAGTTTTCATTTTTAGCCAACTCAATAGATGATTTAGCTGTCAATGACTTAAGGATGTATGGACCATTATAAAGGATAGATGATGGATCTGTTGATTTACCAAAGCTATCCCCTTTTGACTTAAGGAACTCTTCATTTACAGGCCAGAAGAGAGAATAAGTCATCTTAGAATTCCAGTAAGGTTCTGGTTGTTTAAGCGTGTACTGAAGAGTGTAATCATCAAGTGCTTTAACGCCAACTTTAGAGAAGTCTTTATCAGTACCATTGAAATAATCAGCAAGACCTACTACAGAATCTTTTGCCAAATAAATTGACTCTGTCTTCTTGTCAGCAGCATGTTTAAGACCTGTTACGAAGTCTTTAGCTGTTACTTCCGCATACTCTTCACCATCTGAAGTATACCATTTAACTCCCTTACGAAGTTTGTAAGTATAAGTCAAACCATCAGCTGAAACAGTCCAATCCTTGGCAATAGCAGGCACCAAGTTACCATATTTATCATTTTCCAAAAGGCCATCGACACCATTTGTCACAGCATCAGTTGTTGAACCTTTATTGGAAATAAGGTAATCCAATGTCTCAGGGTCAGCAGTATAAACATAGTTGTATGTATTGCTTGAAGTGTTTGATTTTGATGAGCAAGCCACTAAAACCCCAACACTAAGGAGGGAAACACCCGCAAGGGCCAACCATTTACTTTTTTTCATAAGCATTCTCCAAAAATTCTTTTTTAATATGCCTACATTATACCATAAAAAATAAGATGAGTACAATTTTCAGAATATTTTGTCTTATACTGACTTTCTCACAATTATACCCCTTATAAACACTAGGAATTAGCCCTTTTGGGAGAAAAGAAAAAGGCTAACTGCCTTTTTCTCAAGAATACTATTTAACGTGTTTCTCAAGATCTTTTTGAGCTTTTTCGTTAGATGCTTTCTTTTCTTTAAGCCATTTTTCACGACTTTGTTCATATTCTTTCTTAGTAACTACTTTTTCTTGTGGTTTCACATATTTGAAGTAGTCTGATGAGTTCTTATCACCCACTTGCATGCTAGCACCCGTAAATGGTGTCAAACGTGAGATAACTGGTGCTGCACCGTTACCAACAGTCAATGGAATGACAAGTGAGCTATCTTCCAACCAAGCTTGAGCTTGAGCATAACGGTCGTAACGAGCGTTGAGGTCTGTTGTTTCTGAAGCTGCTGAATCAAGCAAGGCATCATAATCTTTAAGACCTACTTGGGCTGCGGCCGCATTGTTTGGATCATCATAACCCATGAAAGTCTTGGTATTTTCACTTGAAGTTGTCTTAAAGATATCAAGGTAAGTTGATGGATCTTGATAGTCTGGACCCCAAACCACACCGTTTGAAATATCCCAGTCTTCTGCTGCCGCATTAGCCGCATTAAGAGTAGCATTTTGCATATCATCAGATGACAACTGGTTGATATCGATAACGACATTTTCACTGCCCAATGATTTTTCAATCGTTTGTTTCAATGATTGAGCTTGAGCAACATTAAGTTTAGAACTTTGATCAACTGGAAGGTCCAAGTGAATTGGGAATTGAACACCTTCACCTTGAAGAGCTTCTTTGGCTTTGGCAAACTCAGTCTTAGCTTTTTCCGCATTGTAGAGACCATCTTGACCATCCGCAAAATTGACACCAGACCATTCATCACCGTAAGTGCTCATTTTCTCTGTCACAAGGTCACCGAAGGTCTTATCACCTGCACTGACAAAATCAGAAGGAACAAAGAGGTTACGTAGAGCAAGAGCTGCCCCATCTTTACCATTAACTTGAGATTGATAAGCTGTACGATCAATAGCGAAGTTGATTGATTGACGGAAGTCTTTGTTTAGAAGAGCCTTCTTAGTTGATGTCTTTTCAGCATCTGTCTTCTTAGCTGAGAATTTATAGCTTTGACGATCAATATTCACACCAATAGCTGCTGTAGACGCACCTGGTGCTGTGTAATAAATATTATCTTTATATTTCTTTTCTACTGACGCATAGTTAGAGCTCATAGGGAATACACGTGCAATGCTGAGAGCACCATCTGAGAAGCTACGCTCTTGAGCCTCCTGGTCAGAACCATCATAATATGACAATTTGATAGCGTCGAAATGCACGTTCTTCTTATCCCAATAATTCTCATTCTTAGTCAACTCGATAGATGATTTAGCTGTCAAAGATTTAAGAAGGAAAGGACCGTTATAAAGGATAGATGTTGGGTCTGTTGACTTACCAAAATCTTTTCCTTTATTCTTAAGAAAGTCTTCGTTAACCGGGAAGAGCAAACCATAGGTTGTCTTAGAATTCCAGTATGGTTCTGGTTTTTTAAGGGTATATTGCAATGTGTGATCGTCGATTGCTTTGACACCTACATTTGAGAAATCTTTATTGGCACCAGAGAGGTAGTCAGACAAGCCTGCAATAGAATCTTGTACCAAATAGAGGGCTCCAGCTTTGGAATCAGCCGCATGCTTAAGACCAGTCACAAAGTCCTTAGCAGTCACATCAGCATACTCTTCACCATCTGAAGTGTACCATTTAACACCCTTACGGATTTTATAGGTATAGGTAAGACCATCTTGAGAGACAGACCAATCTTCAGCTACTGAAGGAACAAGATTTCCATATTTATCTGCTTCCATAAGACCATCTACACCATTAGTTACAGCAGTCTTAGTAGGTCCAGTATTTGACGTGATATAGTCCAATGTTTCAGGATCTGAGTTATAAATATAACCATAAGTCGTTCCACTAGTGCTTGACTTAGATGAACAAGCCGCTAAGGCACCTACACTGAGGAGTGCCACACCCGCAAGGGCTAACCATTTGCTTTTTTTCATAAGATTTCTCCAAAAAATAAAATTTTACTCTTTCATTATAGCATAAATAATCAAGAAAAGGAGTCATTATCAGACTATTTTGCACAATTATTGCACCTGATAAAACACGAAAACTCAGCAATCCCTTGTATTTCCTGGACTTCTAGCTACTTCAATTGATTTATTTTTAATCACCAGTCATGCATAAAACAAAAAGGCCTAACACCTAGGTTAAACCTCTGTTTCTAAGTAAAAATTAGCCATTAAGAGCTTGAGCAGCTGTGATAATCGCCAAATTGTAAATATCTTCAGCACTAGCCCCACGAGAAAGGTCGTTAACAGGTTTATTAAGACCTTGCAAGATTGGACCGATAGCCTCGAACATTCCCAAACGTTGGGCAATCTTATATCCAATGTTACCTGCTTGCAAACCTGGGAAGACAAAGACATTAGCATGTCCCGCTACATTACTATCTGGAGCCTTAATGGCAGCTGTTGCTGGAACAAAGGCTGCATCGAACTGCAACTCCCCATCAATAGCCAAGTCAGGACGCATTTCTTTGGCAATATTTGTTGCTTGAACAACCCTGTCAACTTTTGGCGATTTAGCAGAACCCTTTGTTGAGAAGCTGAGCATGGCCACTTTAGGATCAATACCAAAAACTTTAGCTGTTTCAGCAGTATTAATTGCAATTTCTGCCAATTCTTGAGCATTTGGTTCAATGTTGATGGCACAGTCGGCAAATACCAAACGATGATCGGTATTTTCACGGTTCATAAGGAAAACACCTGATGTACGTGAAATGCCTGGTTTTGTTTTGATAATTTGAAGGGCAGGACGTACCGTATCCGCTGTTGAGTGAATGGCACCTGAAACCATTCCATCAGCAAGACCAAGTTTAACTAACATAACACCGAAATAGTTAACATCACGAAGCAACTTCTCTGCATCTTCGATCGTTGCTTTTCCTTTACGGATCTCAACAAATTTTTCCTTCATTTCCTCAAAACCTTCATAGGCTTCAGGATTAATAATCGTATAGTTAAAGTCTGCAAAGCCAAAATCGCTCAAGATTTTGTGAACCTCAACTGGGTCTCCCAAAATAATAGGATCCACCAATCCTTCAAATTTCAAACGGGCAGCAGCACGAACCACACGGTCGTCGTTCCCCTCAGGGAAAACAATCTTAATTCCTTTCCCTGCAATACGTTCACGAAGTTCACCAAATAGACTACGCATAAAAAATCCTCAATCAATCTTTTTTAGTTTGTAAACTCATGATAACGGTTTCAAAATCATCTGTCAAGGAAGATGCATGGACCATCTCTTTTTTGGTGAAAGGATCAATAAAGGCAAGACGGTGACAATGCAAGGCCTGGCGCTCAATACCATAGTCTAGAGAACCACCATAAAGATCATCTCCCAAAAGGGGAAGTCCTAAGTGGGCAAAGTGGACGCGAATCTGGTGCGTACGTCCGGTATGAAGATTGATATCAACCAGTTTAACCCTACCATAATCAGCTACCAAGCGATAGCTAGTGTGGGCATATTTCCCCGATTTATGAACCCGACGTGTAATAATAGAATCTACATCACGCGCAATCGGTGCAATGATTTCACCCTGCTCCTCAAGTTTTGTATCACCTTCAACCAAGGCATAGTAATGCTTCTTAATAGACTTCTGCTGCAACTGTTTATCCATACGCGCGTGGGCATAACCATGCTTAGCAAACAGCATGAGACCAGACGTGTCCTTATCCAGACGTGTCACAATATGCACACGCTGGTTAGGATAATTGTTGCTAACGAAGTGATGTTTAACGAAATTAGCCATGGTATTATCATGGTTAACACTTGGAATACTGGCATAGCCATAGGGTTTATTAATCACCAAGAAGTTATCATCCTCATAGACAATATCCAAGTCAAAAGGGATAGGCTTCAAGGTCTCGTGCGGTGCCTCATCAGGGATTTCAATGGCAACCACGTCTCCTTCATGAACAGGATACGTCGCAAACTGCTCCTCGCCATTGACCCAAATATGACCGCCCTCAAACTTAATCTTGGCCAGTAGTCCTTTAGAAATATCGTGCTCCTTCAAAAAGGTCTTGACACGACAAGAACGCCCTACTGTAAACTCATATCTCATTCTTCCATGTCTCCGATAAAGGAATCACGTACGCGTTCCCAGAAACTGGTGTGACTGGCACTAGCCACAAAGGAAATCTTACGTTGGTCAATTGAGAATTCTACCTTCTTCACATTACGGTTGGTATAGGTTTTATTATCAACGGATAGAGTGTAACTTCCCATTCGGGTAGGATAAACCGTAATCTTCTCATGCTTAGGCACAATGAGGGGACTACCCAAGGTACGATAAACACGATTATTAAGACTGGCAATCTCAGTCAGTTGCAAGGCTTCAATGGTAGGATGAAGGACCGCACCACCTAAAGATTTATTGTAGGCCGTTGATCCTGTAGGCGTTGACACCGACAGCCCGTCACCACGGAAGCTCTCAAACAAGACATCATTAAGGCAAACATCTGCTGCCATGGTTTTCTCATTACGCTTGATGGCTGCTTCATTGAGGGCAATCGACGTAAAAGAACGCCCATCAGCCAGGGTCAATTTGACATTCAAAAGAGGGTAAGAAATCTTAGCACCACTGTCTTTTCGAAGCGTCTCGATTAATTGATCTACTTCAGTGTCCAAATAATCCGTATAAAAGCCTAGGTGACCCGTGTGAATCCCTACAAAACGCACACGAGCAAGCTCTTTTTCATACATATGAAAGGCCGATAGTAACATGCCATCACCTCCAATTGAGATGACCACATCTGGATTTTTCTTGGTCAAATAAAAATCAGGATCATCTCGAAAGGCATTAAAAAGTTTCGAGGCAACACGCCTACTTTGGGGTTTGCCATTGGCAATAATAGCTACCTTCATCTCATCCGAAGAGGTCTTCATCTGTGTCATCACTATTTCCTACACTATCCTTCAAAGTTCTGTTAATTGGATCAAAGAGCAACTGGGCATCTCTAATATCATCACGTATCTTACGCATTTCTTCATCAAGTTCATAAACCATGCGGGCGGTATTTTCCAAGCGAAGCTTAATTTCCTCTGGAAAGTTCCCCTGATACTTGTAATTTAGGGAATGTTCAATGGTGGCCCAAAAGTTCATGGCCAAAGTCCTAATCTGAATCTCCGCAAGAATCTCCTTACGACCATCAATGGTATCAACAGGATAAGAGATAATAACATGATAAGAGCGATAACCCGAATGTTTACGGTTTCTGATGTAGTCACGCTCTGAAACAATGGTCATATCACTACGGCGACGAAGCAAAGCTAAAACCTCATCCACATCATCGACAAATTGGACCATGACTCGGAGACCAGCGATATCCTGCATATCTTGAGCCAAATTTTCAACCGAAAGGCCACGAAGGGCTATTTTCTCCTCAATGGAAGCCACTGACTTCACACGTCCCGTCACAAATTCAATAGGCGAGTGACGATTTTGCTTACGAAATTGTTTACGAATGCCTCGGAGCTTGATTTTGAGCTCACCTACGGCCTGAATATAGGGGTCTAGAAATTCTTCCCAATCCATGGTCAAGATAGGACTCCTCCTTGTCAAAAGCTTTAGTTTTTTATAAAATAAATACAATCTGTTATATTATACCACATTTGAAAGCACAAGGGAGGACACACATGAACCATTTAGAGATAGAGTACAAGACTCTACTCACCAAAGACGAATACAATCGTTTAGCGATGCTTTTCTCCCATGTGACACCTGTTACGCAAACAAACTACTACATCGATACTCCTCAGAGTGACATGAGAAATAAAAAGTTGTCTTTGCGTATTAGGACACTTCCCACTCATGGTGAGCTGACCTTGAAAATCCCTGAAAAAGTCGGGAACATGGAGTACAACGTTACCATGGATTGTGCGGATGCTAAGGCTTTGACCAAATCGCTGGACTTTCCTGATTGTCAAATCAAATCCATTCTTTTAGAACGCGGGGTTAAACTAGAGGACCTAACCATCCTCGGACATTTGACCACAACTCGTCGCGAGTACCAGACCAACATCGGCCTCATGGCTCTTGATGTCAATGTCTATGCTGATAAGAAAGACTACGAGCTTGAACTAGAAGTTTCGGATGCTGAGAAAGGTAAAGACGACTTTGATGCCTTTCTTAAAGAAAATAACATTGACTTTAAGTATGCCAAGAGTAAGGTCGCACGCTTTGTAGCTACCCTCAAACGAGACAAAGACTAAAATTTAGACAAGGAATTGGCTCCTTGTTTTTTTATTTTAAACACATGTAGCTTCAAATGCCACAAGTATTTAGAACTTCAGAGGGTAATAGATTTCTCTAAAAACGCATACAAAGGCGTTTTATCTAACAAAGGTTCGGTATTTTTCACTAATATCATACTTTGATGGCTGAAATTTCTGCTTCTTTTTGCTAAAATAGAACTATCTGTAGTTTTATTACAATAGCCCTAACTGGGCTTAGCATCTTATTTTTTTAAAGGAGTCACCATCGTCATGGTACATCAAAAAGCAAACCCACAATTGAAATTGTTCTCGCTCAGCTCAAACCCAGAAATTGCTGAAAAAATTGCTGAGGCTACTGGATTGCCACTTGGTAAAGTATCTTCACGTCAATTTTCTGACGGTGAAATCATGATCAACATTGAAGAGTCTGTTCGTGGGGACGATATCTATATCATCCAATCTACTAGCAACCCTGTTAACGACCACCTTTGGGAATTGCTCATCATGATTGATGCCTGCAAACGTGCCAGTGCTAACTCTGTCAACGTTGTTATGCCTTACTTTGGTTATGCACGTCAAGACCGTATCGCTGCGTCACGTGAACCAATCACTGCTAAATTGATTGCCAATATGCTAGTTAAAGCTGGTGTCAATCGTGTCTTGACGCTTGACCTTCACGCTGTCCAAGTTCAAGGATTCTTCGATATCCCAGTAGATAACCTCTTCACAATGCCTTTGTTTGCTGAATACTACAACAAAAAAGGATTCACAGGAAGTGATGTTGTCGTTGTTAGCCCTAAAAACTCGGGTGTTAAACGTGCTCGTAGCTTGGCGGACTACCTTGATGCACCAATCGCTATCATTGACTACGCCCAAGATGATTCAGAACGTGAAGAAGGCTACATCATCGGTGAGGTTGAAGGAAAAACAGCAATCTTGGTTGATGATATCCTTAACACTGGTAAAACGTTTGCTGAAGCTGCTAAAATCCTTGAACGTGGTGGCGTTAAAGACATCTATGCAGTAGCTAGTCACGGTCTCTTTGCAGGAGGTGCTGCTGAAGTCCTCAACGCTGCCCCAATTAAAGAAATCTTGGTGACAGATTCAGTTGCAACTAAAGAAAAAGTTCCTACAAACGTTAAATACATTTCAGCAAGTAAGCTAATCGCTAACGCTACTACTCGTATTTTCGAACGTCAACCACTTAGCCCACTCTTTGCTTACACTGCAAACGAGGACTAAGCTATGGTTTATTTGGACAATGCGGCAACAACTCCTTTAAATACTGCTGCTATTTCAGCTATGACACATGTCATGACTGAAACCTTTGGGAATCCATCCAGCCTCCATGCTTACGGTCGACAGGCTTCTAAGGAACTTCGTGAAGCCCGTGAAGAAATGGCCAAACACTTTGAAGTCCCTGCTCGTAAGCTTATTTTCACTTCTGGTGGGACTGAAGGAAACAATACAGCTATCAAAGGTTACGCCCTAGCCAATCAATCTAAAGGTAAGCACCTGATTACAACTGCTATTGAACACCACTCTGTCCTTCACACCATGGCCTACTTGGAAGAGCGTTTTGATTTTGAAGTAACCTATATTCAACCAGAAAACCAAGTCATTACTGCCCAACAAATCGCTGATGCCTTACGTGACGATACCATTCTGGTTTCTGTTATGTATGCCAATAATGAGACTGGCCAATTGCTTCCTATTAAGGAAATTGGTGACTTGCTTGCCAATCACCAAGCTGCCTTCCACGTCGATGCCGTTCAGGTAGCAGGAAAACTTCCTATTCACCCAGAGGAACTTGGAGCCGATTTTCTCTCTATTAGTGCCCATAAATTCCACGGACCTAAAGGTGTCGGCTTGCTCTATCATAACGATTTGCATTTTGACAACCTACTCCACGGTGGTGAGCAAGAAGAAAAACGCCGTGCCAGCACTGAAAATCTGGTCGGGATTGCAGGTATGACTGCTGCTTACAAGCATGCTAGTGACCACTACCAAGACAATTACCAGCATGTTGAAACGATTCGTCAGGCCTTTCTATACACCCTTACCATTCCTTATGAAATCAATGGTGGAGGACCTGGCCTACCTCACGTCATCAACATCAGTTTTCCTGGTAAGGAAAATGGACCTCTCTTAACCTTGTTAGACCTAGCAGGCTTTGCTGTCTCAACGGGTTCTGCTTGTACTGCTGGAACTGTTGATCCAAGTCATGTCATCCAGGCCCTCTATGGCAAGGATTCTGACAAGCTAAAAACAGCCATTCGCATTAGTTTATCAGAGGAAAATACCGCTGAAGAACTCCAGGCCATAGCAGAAAAACTTAATCAAATCATAGGAGACTAACATGGCATTTGAAAAAAGCATTCATTTGACTGACTGTAAGTACCGTTACACCATCAGTCCTAATGTCAAAAAATTCACTCTACGTGATACGACTTTTGTGCAAAATAAAATCGGAAACTACGAGTTGCACCGCCTTCTCGAAAAAGTGCCTAACTCAGGCGAAGGTTTCCCACTCAAAATCACTATTAACAAAGACTTGACAGGCTTCAAATTGTCTATCACAGACAAATCTGGCCTTCGTAACGTTAATATCTTTAAAAATGAAGATCATCACATCTTGCAAGAAAAATTCTACTTCTTGATGCAGAGTTTGGTTGATCGTAACGTTTTCGATCAAGAAGAAGTCTAAATTTTTTCTTACTACATAGAAATAGCCTATCCATGTGATAGGTTTTTTATATCGCCTCATCTACACTATTTTGTTGCATTCTTCACAAACTTTTCTTAAAATATAAGAGAATCATACTAATTAAAGAAAGGAAAGCGATCAATGACATTTGAGAAAAACATCCCAAACGCCACTGCCAAACGTCTCTCTCTCTACTATCGTATTTTCAAACGATTCCATCGTGAAAATATCGACAAAGCAAGCTCTAAACAAATTGCTGAAGCGATTGGGATTGATCCTGCTACTGTTCGTCGTGACTTCTCCTATTTTGGTGAGCTAGGTCGCCGTGGTTTTGGTTATGACGTAAACAAGCTGATGACATTTTTCGCTGAACTCCTAAATGACAATGCGACTACCAAGGTACTCCTCGTAGGTGTTGGTAATGTCGGGCGTGCCCTCCTCCACTACCGTTTTCAAGAGCGTAACCGCATGCAGCTGGTCATGGCTTTTGATACAGATGATAACGAATTGGTTGGAACTCAAACCGAGGACAAGATTCCTATCTATGGTATTTCCCAGATTAAGGACAAGATTGCCCAAGAAGATATCAAAACAGCCATCCTGACAGTGCCATCAGTTAAGGCTCAGGAGGTGGCTGATCTTTTGGTTGAGGCTGGAATTGAAGGCATTCTCTGCTTCTCTCCGGTCAACCTCAATCTTCCACGCCATGTGGTGGTCCAATATGTAGACTTGACTAGCGAACTACAAACCCTACTCTATTTCATGAAAGAAGAAGAAAAATCAAGGAGAAACAATGACTAAACCAATTATCGGAATCACTGCCAATGTAAGGCCTAATCCAGCCCATGAAGACATCAACTGGTCCTATGCCCCATCTGGCTTTGTAGAAGGAGTTCAAAGAGCCGGTGGCCTAGCAATCCTACTACCAGTATCCGATCCTTCGGAAGCCAAGACCTACATCTCCATGATTGATAAGCTTATCCTGATTGGTGGGCAAAACGTTGACCCTAAATTCTACAACGAAGAGAACCATGCCAGTGAAGATGACTTCTTCCTCGAACGGGATATCTTTGAAATGGCACTCATCGAGGAAGCCACTAAGCAGAAGAAACCCATCTTTTCAATCTGTCGTGGAACCCAACTCATGAACGTCGCACTAGGTGGTAGCCTCCATCAAGATATTGAGCATCACTGGCAGGACAAGCCGTCTGATTACCTCTACCATGAGATGATTGTTGATGAGAACAGTAAGTTGGCAGAAATCTACGGAAGTGAAACCTCTATCAACTCCTTCCACCATCAAAGTATCAAACACTTGGCCTCTGACCTTCGTGTCATTGCGCGTGATCCTGAGGACAACACAGTCGAAGCTGTTGAGTCAAATAGTCCAGACCTTCGCTTTCTTGGTGTACAGTGGCACCCAGAGCTTCTCCTAGACAAACGTGAAGAAGACCTCAAACTCTTTGAATACGTCGTTAACGAACTTTAAAAGCAACTGAGACTGCACTCAGTTGCTTTTCTCTTGTCTTTTTTCCATCGGCTCAATCTAAAGCTCAAAATCCTCCCTCTCCTCACGAAAAGAATAATAGGTCGATTTGCCAACAATCAGATGATCAAGCAGACAAATCCCTAAGTCGTCACAGGACCGCTTAATCTTTTGCGTAAAATCAATATCATTACGACTAGGATAGGCCTCACCTGACGGATGATTGTGAACCACAATCAAAGACGTTGCCATCAGATGACAGGCATAATGCAAAATCTCACGTGGCTCAGCAATCGAACGGCGAACCCCACCAATAAAGACCGTCTTTTGCTGAATAATACGGTTCTGCGTATCCAAATAGATAGCCACCAAATGCTCCTGAGGCTTGTCCCCAATATCCAACATCATACGACGAGCCACCTGCTGACTGGACATAATCTGCTCAGAACGAGACAACTCAGCCTTCTCAATCCGCTTAGCCAACTCCACCATAGCCTTCAGTTCAATGGATTTCACACGCCCAATACCAGGAATTTTCTGAAGCTCATTCAAGGACAAACAAGACAAATCCGCCAAACTCGTCATCCCTTTTAAAATACGGTTAGCCATAGATAGGACCGACTCAGACCTAGTCCCCGTTCGTAGCACTATCGCCAACAGTTCCTGGTCAGACAACACCTCTGCTCCCTTCTGTAAGAGACGCTCACGAGGCAAAAGCCCCGACTCCTCAGCTACAATACTATACATAAGAAAAAAACCTCCTACTTACCTATTCGTAAGTGGGAGGGGGAAGTTAATTCAAATATTCAAAGATTCTATTATTATCATTATCCTGATAAATCTCTGTAAATGACGAACCAAATTCTTTATTTAAGTCTCTAGTTGTCAAAATATATTTTACATTTAAGTCTTTTAACTCATTTATATTTAAGTTAATATTTACATTATCGGGAACTGGTGTAGTCATAGATGTGTTCTCGTTCGTTAATGAATATTTTAAGTGTGCATATCTATTCCATACATCTTCATATCGATTTTGCTTATCAATTTTAGACATAAGTTGTCTATCGGGATAAAATCTAACACCATCTATACTTTTAGCACCAAACATTTGAACAAAGTGATAGAGATTTGTAGAATCAGACATCCAAATCGCATTAGGATTTTTTCCTACAATGCTTTCAACTTCATGAGATAGTAATTTATTTTCAATAGCACCTATGCCATGTGTGAGTGGATTAACAGTCAATCCACTCACAGTTATAATGACTAACATAATAGGATAGAATACACGTTTTTTTCTATAAAGAATACAAATAAAAGCAATTAACATAATCACAATTAAAATAACGGATGTAAACCTTCCTAAATAATTCTTATAGATATCATCTGTTAGTCCTCTGTATAAGTAGAGTATAGTGACAATGAATAAAGATGGTAAAATTTTAGTTAACTTTACTCTCTCTAATTTATCCCATATAAAAGATATAAACCATATCGAAGCAAAAACTGCAATTACTGACATCGATTGCCACGACCTAGAAAATGGTACATAGCTAAACAATGTTAATTTAGATAGTACGGTTGGTATACCAACTATACTATAAAGCATCAGCATTAGTGAATAAACTACTAAGACAATCCCAAAGATGTTTTTATTGATATCTTTCCTTTTAATAACAAAAGGCAAGATTAGGAGTATGTAAAGTAAGAAATTAAATGAACTTGATAGTTCAACTTGGTTACTTACTTGAGGAGCCTTAAATGGCAGAACGATATTAAATAAGAAATCACTTAAATTTTTCCAAGTATATTCCCCACCAACAGAAATTCTTTTTCCCGGATATACAGTATGAAGAGTTGCTGATATTGCATCCCAACTCTGATAAATGGTCAATGCATCTATCGTAAGCGAAACAAATAAAGTTAATGTAATCACAATCACATCAAATAGTGTAACCTTTTTATTTCTTAATGCCTTGAAAAACTGTATTACTGTAAATAATAGAATAATATAAGCAAATGGGACTTGGAATGCTGGATATATAATTAATGGGAACCCAATAAGAGCAATTATCAAATTTATTGCCATTAATATTTTGAACACTTTCTTTTCAGAGTTAAAATAATGATATATAGACACCATTATCAATAATGAAAAGAATACCACATCGCCAAGATGTTGCATGAACCACCATTGTACTGTCGGTGTGAAAGTTATCCAAAAACTTGATACAGCTGATAATAGCTTACGCCTAGAGGTTAAAATCATAGCAAATTCATAAGCTAATAGTAGCATTGCTATAATTTTAAAACTCCAATACCAAGATAACCCTCTAGAGGCTCCTAAGAAAAGAAATCCCCAGTTAAATGGTTTCCCTATCGTTGAAATATGCCAGGATGAAACATTATAAGCAAGCATCATATTCTGACCTGTAACTTGATAGGATTTATTTGTAAAATGATTTCCTGTTTTTACCTGAGATAAGTAAAAAGGTGTTTGGACTAACCATTCATCAGATCTGATTGGTCTAGGACTACCTATGATAGTATCATCCGTACGATACAGTGATGGAACCCATAACTTTAATTTTTGAAAGCCTTGATAATCATCAACTGTCTTTGTTTCAGACTGAACACCTGACACGGTTTCTCTAACACCAAAGTTATTCCAATTAGCAATTGAACTACCATTAAGATTCAGACTTACTGAACAAATAAGAGCAAATAGAGCGATTACGTAACGCCACTTGATAAAAGATATCCCCAAACTACGAGCTTTTTTCATAAAATTATTTTCCATTTCTAGAGTTGATTAAAAAGAATTAACCAGTAAGAAATCGCTGGTAAAATTGCCAATAACGAAATTATAGTCAGGTATAATCCAGATGATATTTTTCGTTTAGGAATTATGCTTAATAAAATGAAGTAAATTGGGATAAAATATCGTTCTTGAACTCCATCAATGGTATGACTACCAATTTCTGAGAACTGTAAGTAAAGTATGATAAATACCGAAACAATAAAAGCAAAAGAAATTAAATATTTTGAAATCTCAAACAACTTAAAATAAATATTTCTTGGTGCTTTCAGATAGTTTTGACTATTGTATTTAGCAAATACTGATAATACCAGTGCTGTAGCACTCAAGTAGGTAAACAACTTTGGAATTGCATGTACAGCTAAATCATTCGTATACCCAATAGTATATACAAAAAAATTATAGCCCAATAATGTACGAACAAGTAAGGTTAAAAAACTTGGAATATCTGATAAGATAAAACTCAACTGCTTGAACGTATCTACATTTCTACCAAAATAAGCACCTGTATTAATGTTCTTAACAATCAGTACCCACCATATAGTTACCAAAAAACTAAGACCAAAAAGAAGCAATAAATAAAAGTATGCCTTATGTTCAAAATTTGATCTTTTTTTAAGCAAGAACGCAAGCGGTAATAGCAAAAATAAATATAGGAATATTGGAATTTTTCCCATTGATAATAATATCGTTACAATCGAGACAGCTAGTACATCATTTAAAGTAATGTTTTTTCCTTGCTTTAAGGAATAAACCACTCTCAATATTACAGCAAAGAATAAAGCTGAGATTGCAACCATATAACCATCGGCAGAAATATTAGTCCAACTAACTATTACAGTCGGAATAGTAGAAATAAATGCTAAAGTAAACTTCCCAACTGGTGTAATTTTGATAGCTAATATAAACAAAAGAAAATAGGTTAAGAAACCAATAAGTCTCATTAACAAATATTCTGTAACAGGCTTTATTCCAATAATTTTCGACAAATAAGCTGTAAAAACATATGGTAAGTAAGAAAAAGGTGTATAGGGAACAGTATTTGTATTCACATAAAACCTTTTCTGATTAGTAAAAGGAATTGAAGAAAATTTATGATACCAATCTTTATCCGTCGCTTTATACTTAGTAGAATTACCCGATTGAACTTGCTTAGCTTTTTCTATAAATTCATATTGTGTATTTGAAATTTTTCCTCCAGCAAGTGCAGGATTCCCATCCTGTAAACTAAGTAAATTACCATTTGAAAGTTCAATACTCCTTGCGTAATGCCCCATTTCATCTAATCCCACCATAGGGCTCCTCAAAGTAATAGACACTAATCCCGTAAGTAGAGTAACCATCAGAATGATCGTGAGTACAACATTACTATAACCTTTTCTACTAAAAAAATTATCTTTTATCGTTTCCATAATAGATTCTATCAATCCTTATAAAAGTCGTAGATTTTCAACTCATACTGCATTCTATTTTGTCTTACTAGTGTATCTAGAATAAACCCTGCAATAAAAGATAAAGCGGCAAGAATCATCAACCCCGTTGCTAAAATTGCTGATGGCATCTTAGCAATTAATCCTGTTTTAGCAAATTCAGTTACTACAGGAATTCCTACACATAGACCTAAAATAAATAATACAAGACTAACTAAGCTAAAGAACAAAAGAGGTTTATAATCTTTAAAAAGGTTAAAAATCATTTTAAGAACTTTAAAACCATCTGAGAAAGTATTTAACTTAGATTCACTGCCTTCTGGTCTATCTTGATAGGTAATCGGAACCTCGACCAATTTAAAACGTTTATCTAATGAGTGAATAGAAAGCTCTGTCTCAATTTCAAAGCCAGGAGAAAGAACTGGAAAGGTCTTAACAAAAAGTCGATTAAAGCCCCGGTAACCAGTCATAATATCTTGATAATTACCCTTATATAATTTATTCACTAGAAGTCTGACTAAATTATTACCGAAACCATGAAAACCTCGTTTATTTTCTTCAGCATAAGTACCATTTGATAATCTATCACCAATGGTCATATCAGCCATACCTGAACGTAACGGCTCTAAAAGTTTTTCTACCTCATCTGCGGGATAAGTGTCATCAGCATCAACCATAATGTAGTAATCAGCATCAATTTCACGGAACATAGATCGAACTACATTTCCCTTACCCTGTCTAGGTTCAAAACGGACAATCGCCCCTGCTTCTCTTGCTAATTCATTAGTTTTATCTTTAGAGTTATTATCATAAACATAAATATCCGCATTTGGAAGTACCTTCTGAAAATCTGCAATAACCTTTTGGATAGTCACTTCTTCATTGTAAGCTGGTAAAAGCACCGCAATTTTTTCTGTCATAATTTCTCCTTCATATTATTAGATTTAAATTTTCTCTTTATTCTTCTCAAAATGTACTTCACAGCGGTCCCTGGACCTACAATAATATATTTGAGAGCACCTTTTATACCACCGATATTATCAAAATTAATATAGGTATTTGGTAAAGTATCTGGTCGGATATTTAACACAACATTATCTACAAAAGGCGTAATATAGATATCGTTTTTTGCAATGGCATAATCATAACGTCTTGCCCAAGCAAGGTAAACTAGAATACGTTCAATTGAATGCAAAATGGTATGTTGAGGAATTGGTTCTGCTGGAATCTCTTCATCTTGTAAGTCAAGGTCAAACAATGGTTTTAAAGCATCATACTTGAACCAAATAAATGTTCCATAACTCATGATAAAAGTATTCATCTTATCAAAGTCAATTTCTCGACCAAGATTCATACGCTCCCATAAATCATTCATTCCTTCGGCAAAACGATTCTCATTCCAAGGATCCACAATTTTAGTATAACGGAAGAAAGTTGGAATATCAGCAATTACAAGCCCTAACCTATCATCACGTTCTAGATTTGCAATAATATTATCAGCAGGTTGAATTAACATTGAGAAAAGTTCATTTCGCCATGAATCTCCAACCCAATAAGGGTATTCTGGTGATTTTTTCGTATGGAAATGTCCAATATAATCATAAGCAGAAAGTTCATCTTTCAACTTAAGCATTGGAATAACATCACGTCCACGATTCCCAGTAATAAAGATTCGAGCTACTTTTCCATTCTTATCAAGGATAGACTGAATCTCTTCCTTCTTCTCTTCTGAATCCGTTGTTAGGAAGAGATCATAAGTAAAGTTAAAATTCTCAAATTGCTTTAAAAAGTCTTCAAGTAAGTCAACATAGTAGGTATGAAGATGTACAGCAATCTTTTTATTGTCTGAATATGGCTTTGAGCTTTCCTTAATAACCTTGCGGTCAAGCAAGTAGGGTGGAGTCGGTAAACTCATATCTGACATGTGAGACAAAATGAATTCTACCGGATAGTCTGTTCTATTCTCGATTTCCTTAAGCAAATAAGGAGCAAGATGCTGGGTTAAATCAAATGTCTTAACCTTAATAAACGGAACCCCTGCATCAAGCAAAACATGAGGATAATGAATTGTAAAATTACTATGGAAAAACTGATCATTTAGTGGAATCGTATTAAGAATCGATTCATACTTAAATCCAGCATCCATAAACTTCTTGGTATAAAGAGTTTCATAATTATCGATTACCTTTTGAACATCATCGAAACTCTCAACTGATTTCCAGAACTTTTGGAAAACACTAGATTCAACTAAACGTTTTTTAAATGAAATAAAGTAAGATTGCAAATGTTCATGAATATAAATATCACCAGCCTTGATTCCTTGATGATTAGTCATACCCCAAAAATCTACATTTGAATTTGATTCATATTTATCATAGATTGGTGCCATATCCCATAGAGGACCAAAACAGGTATCATTCATAACAGTGACAGAATCATACTGTTTCAAGTTATCAAATCCAACAAATTCCATACCATCATGCCAAGCAGCAAAATCGTAACCTTTATTCTCACGTTGGATAAAATCATCAATCAAGTATTTATCACGAAGTTTCTGTACTTCACTTTCACTAAGACGACTATTTGAAATAAAAACCAATTTATCAAACAACGGTCTCATATGTTCAAGTTGATAAAATACATGTCGACTAATATGATTATATTTATTGAAATGAACATAAAGCAATAGACGTTTCATTTACTTCTCCTAAAGAAATTAATAATTTTAGTTGGTATTGTCCATCTTCTCGAAGTAACAACACTGTTATATTGGATTTGTAAGTCATCATATAGACTTTGTATACGATTCAACTCACTAGTCAAATTAGAACGTAACTCTTCTTTCTCTTTTTTCAAAACTTCAATATACTCGTTTTGGTCATGAGAAATCTGTGATACTTGATTTAATTTCAAATTCAAGTCTTCTATCTGACGATCTTTTTTAAAAACTAAGATATCCAAATCACGATCCTTAACAAGCGCTAAGTGTGAAATTCTTTGAATATCCTGATCTGGATATTTGTTGAGATATTTAATTTGAGAATCTAAGATACCTGTGAACCGCCTTTCAGCAGTCTCCAATGTCATAGGTTTTGAATCAGATCCCAAATTCATACGATATACAGTAGTGGAATCACTCAAAAAAGAAATTTTAGTGCGTTTGAATAATTCAAGTTGCAACTCAAATGTATCGTCTGCGGCTGTATCGCTAATTTGAGCAGATACATCTTGCATAAGAGTGGTATCAACCAACCAGGTTGAAGCCATTGTCATTCCTTTCATGACAAGCATCTCTTCGTAAGAATCAATTAAAGGGAGTGCCTTATTAGCAAAAGCATCTTTTTGGATAAGATTTCCGTCTAGGTCTACCATGTCAAATTCGGTATTTGACCATAGTGAATCTGTTGAAGCATCTAGCAAATCAACTTGCTTTTGAAGTTTTAATGGGTCCGTCCAAAAATCATCACTATCACATCTCGCGATGTACTGACCCTTAGCTTCTTGGCAAACTTTTTTCCAAGTTCTAGTAATGCCAAGATTCACTTCATTACGAAAAGTTCTAACTTTTTCAGGAAACTTATTTTGATATTCTTGAATAATCTCATACGAATAATCTGTCGAAGCATCATCAATGATAATAATCTCGAAACCAAAATTTGTTTTCTGATTGAGAAAGCTATCTATAGCCTCTCGTACCCAATCCCCCTTATTATAATTGGTACAAATAATCGATACTTTCATTCAAACTTCCCTTTTTTCTCTTAAGAAAAACTCCACTTCCCATTTCTTTGAATAATACCAGTTGCAGAATCTTTGGCTGACTCGTCATCTTCATCAATATCATCCCTATTAAGAACAATAACTGGAATCTCATCAGCCGGAAGAAAGGCTAGAACTTGGTTATTCGCATCCCTTACAGTAATTTCGAGTTTTAACTTAATATCGTTTAACCCTGCCAGTGAGCACTGGTAGTTTACTTTAACATCACCCTTGCCACTTGTTAAGTTGTCCATCGTATTATCATTGTAAATCCAAATATTACGATCAATATCTGTAAATGAGATAGCAATATAAGTAGGCACATCTTCTAGCAAAGTATACGTCAAATCAAATGAAATTGGTTCATTTGGTGTAGCCCTCTTAGAAGACAACAGTGATAGCTTCAGATTTTCCACAAGCGAACCACTTCTTTCAATTCCTGATTGTTCTGAAGTGATTACTTGTTCTGTATTGTCAAAACTATATTGATTGGCAACGTCTCTTGGCTCGCCTTTGGCTTTAATGTATCCATCCTCAATTAAAATAGCCTTGTTACAGTACTTCTTAACAGCCCCCATATCATGAGTTACAAGAATTGTTGTTTTCCCTGATTTCTTACGTTCCATAAAGTAGTCATTACACTTACGTTGGAAAGCCTCATCACCTACTGCAAGAACCTCGTCAAGGATAAGAACATCACCCTGTGCCTTGATAGCCACAGAGAAAGCCAAACGGACCTGCATACCAGACGAGTAGTTCTTGAGTTTTTGGTTCATGAAATCTTCAAGTTCTGCGAACTCAACAATCTCATCATACATGGCGTCCACTTCTGCTGTCGTAAAGCCAAGCATTGCTCCGTTCATATAAACATTCTCACGTCCAGTTAATTCAGGATTAAATCCGACACCAAGTTCAATAAATGAAACCATTTTACCATTTACTGTAACCGTCCCTTGTTCAGGAACATAAATTTGAGAAATAATCTTCAATAATGTCGACTTTCCTGAACCATTTCGTCCCACAATTCCGAAGAAATCACCTTCCTCAACTTCGAAGTCAATATCCTTCAAAACATGTTGTTCTTTATAGCCTTTGATTCCTTTAAATCTATTTACTAAGGCAGTTCTAAGACTTTGAGTAGACTCAACCGGTAATTTGAAAAACTTACTTACATGGTCCACTTTAACTGCAATTTTCTTTTCTGTCATTAGAGAATCTCCGCGAATTTTTTAGCTTGATGATGGAAAATGTAGTAACCAATAGCAAAGATAACAAGTGGTAGGAAATACGGAATAATAGCAATAGCTTTATGACCAATTAAATCCCAACCACGCAAGCTACCTGAGAAGACAATAAAGTGTCGCAAGTCCTGAATAATTTGTGCTAAAGGATTCAACATCATCAGTTTTGCAATCTTAACTTGTCCACGTTGCAAAATAAATGTCAACGAATAGATAATAGGTGTCGCATACATACCAGCTTGCATAACTACTTCCCAAATTGGACCAATATCACGGTACTTAACAAAGAGCGTTGCTAAGACAAAGGCAATACCGGCTGAGAAAAGGAAGAGTTCAGCAAACAATGGAATAACTGTCAACCAGCCTAATGAAAAATTAACACCGTTTACCAAGGCAAAAACAAAGACAACAAGGAGGTTAATCACATAGTTAATTGAAGCTCCAACAACTGATGAAATAACAATAATTTCTTTTGAAAAATTCAATTTTCGTAACAAGTCACCCCTTGATACAATTGACATCATCCCCATACTCGTCGCTTCTGAAAAGAAACTCCATGTAACCATACCGATTAAGAGACCAATGGCGTAATGTGGTGTGCCATCATCAAAACGTAAGAAGCGAACAAATACCAGGTACATAATTGTAAAGAGCATAAGTGGTTTCAAAATAGACCACAAATGACCGATTAAACTACCTTGATAGCGCAATTTGAAATCGGTTTTAACCATTTCTCGTAACAAAATACGATTTTTCTGACTAAAAAAGTCTAACATCTTTCTCTCCTCTATATGCAAACTTTGTAAGAATCAATGTCGTAAACACAATTGTGTGAAATGCTCTATTTTTTCGATAACCGTATTTTCGAATACGTGCTAAA
This sequence comes from Streptococcus sp. HMSC064H09, assembly GCF_001812625.1. Taxonomy (NCBI): domain Bacteria; kingdom Bacillati; phylum Bacillota; class Bacilli; order Lactobacillales; family Streptococcaceae; genus Streptococcus; species Streptococcus sp. HMSC064H09. Next base: position 48,575 of record NZ_KV809593.1, on the reverse strand, counting down.
CGTTCTCTAAATGGAGCATCCATAATTGTTACAAAGTTTTCAATGATTTCCTTATTCTGTGAACTTAACGGGAGTTCCAGCAAATTTCTAGCTTGATCTTGGCTAGCTTTGATAAGACTCCAATATTTGGCAAAAAGGATATGGGGTCTAACCCAATTTTTCATCCGCTTTCGCAAAGTTCGAGCTCCAAGGACATTACTACTATGTTGACGATAGAGCTCAGTTGGCTCATCAATATAGACTAAGTTACCAAAGGCAGAAGCTAGCAAACCTAGATACCAGTCATGCATCAGTAAATCATGCTTTTCCTCACCAGTCCATAGTTCCGCTAAAGCATGGTTAATCATAGCAACGCCACCAGTAACTGTATTTTCAGTCAACTCTTGAATCAGCTCAGTATTCGCATGATCGGACTGGGTGCGGATCATACTATCATGAAGGACAGATAGATTTTCATCCACTACCTTTAAATCAGTATAAATGAGTAGAGGTTTATCCTGAGAATACTTTTTTGCTTCTGTCACTTGAAGTGAGATCTTTTCAGGAAGCCAAAAATCATCTTGGTCACTGAAACAATATAGGTCTGCCTTACTATACTTAAGAAGTGCGTGGAAACTTTTGATAACACCAACATTCTCAACATGATTCTCATTAATAAAGCGAATACGTGAGTCTCGTGTAGCCAGTTGTTTAATAAGTTCGACTGTTCCATCAGATGAACCATCGTCACGTATGAGAAGTTCCCACTCCTGATAGGTTTGCTCTTGGATACTCTTAACTTGTTCCGCTAAATACTGCTCACCATTGTAGGTTGACAGTAAGATATTTACTTTCATGATAAAAATAGCTCCTCGTACTGACCTACAATTTTTTTCCAAGTAAAGTTCTGTTTCATGTTCTCCTTAGCTAACTTACCTAGTTCAGAGTAATCTAAAACGTCATCTACTTGATCAATCAAATGCGACAGATTGCCTTCATCTTTTTCCCAATAACGAGCTGTATCTTGAGCTACTGACCGGTTAAATGAGACACCTAATACTAAATTCAAATCAGTTTGTGCCATAGCTTCCAGTAAGCCAGGGTTGGTTCCTCCAACTTCGTGACCATGAATATAGGCAAAAGCTTCTTTGCGAATATATTTTAATAGGTCTTGATCATAAACTGTTCCAACAAACTTCACACGTGGATCCGTATCAAACTGTGTTTTGGAACGCAATTCCTCAAAATAAGCATTGCCCTCATAATTACAAATAATAATTAAATCACGTTTTGTTGAGGAACTCATAAACTCACGAATAGCCGTTTCATAATTATTTTCTGGAACAAAACGTCCAAGAATCAAATAATAATTTTTCTCGTAAGTATTCCATGTCTTGTAAATATCTCTAACTTTAGCATCCTGATTTGTTAGTGTTGTCGGTGATAAATCTGTTCCATAAGCAATATAAGTTGTCTTAGACCACGGATAGGCATCTTGAATATAAGTTTCAATTCCTGGATTATCCGAGATAACCAAGTCAGCATGTCTTGTCATTACTTTCTCAGAATACTTTAGATAAGCTTGTACTGGCTTGGGCCACTTAGCTCGCTTCCACTCCAAACCATCTGGATTAATGTAGAATTTACCACCAATTCTATGAATCTTACCAGCAAAGGGAGCCACAAAGGCACCTATAGTATTTCCCAAAACATAGAAAATTGGTTCTTTTATATTTTCCTTACGGATTATCTTCAAAGCGTAATTAATAGCCATCATATCATAGGCAATAACGCGAGCAGGTCCTAATTGGGGGGCCTTAATCGTGAAACAATCTACACCTTTATATTCGAAATGCTCATAGGCCTTTTTATCAGAAAGGCAGGCAACATGGTATTTAATTTGGGATGAAACTTGGTTGGAGACTAATTGATCTACAAATGTCTCAAAACCACCGTATTTTGCTGGAAGTCCACGACTTCCGATGATGAATACGTGTTGCATAAATCCCCTTTCTAACAAGTCTATAATCTAATCAATTATACCATTTTACAAGGCTTTTGCCTAATACAAACAGAACAGCAGCCACAAAGGACTGCTGTGTTTTTATTTCACTTCCTGTTTGTAAAACTCTCTCAAAGCATCTTGCCATGTTGGGATTACAAACCCTGTTGCCTTAGCCTTAGCCAAACTCATTGTTGAGTTAAGTGGGCGTTTAGCTTTAGCTGGGAATTGGCTTGAATCAACAGGTTTCACTTCAACATCAGTATCTTTGAGGATTTCAACCGCAAAGTCATACCAAGTTGTATCTTCTGATGCATCATTTGACAAGTGATAGTAACCATATTCCTTACGGTTTTCAGCCAAATAAGTCATAAATTCTGCCAAAGTACGTGTCCAAGTTGGGCGGCCATGTTGGTCATTAACGACTGTAAGTGTTTTATGAGTCTTAGCAAGATTTTGCATAGTGAAGACAAAGTTCTTACCATAGTTACCGAATACCCATGCAGTACGGATAATGTAGTAGTTAGTCACATGTTTTTCAACTAGCTCTTCACCCATGCGTTTTGTACGACCATACTCTGTCTGTGGATCTGGTTTATCATCAACTTCCCACTCCTGACCGACTGGTTTTTCACCATCAAAAACGTAGTCCGTTGAAATATAAACCAGTGTTGCACCATGTTTTTCAGCAGCCTTAGCGACATTTTCAGTACCTGTCACGTTGATAGCATAGTCAAGCTCTTTACCTTCATCTTCAGCAGCATCAACAGCTGTGTAAGCAGCACAGTGATAAACCAAGGTTGGTTTTACTTCCGCAAAAACTTCATCTACTTTGGCAGCATCAGTGATATCCATTTCTGCCACATCTACTGCTACATATTCTTCGTTACGTTCGTCAAGAAGGTGACGAAGCTCAGTTCCGAGTTGACCATTTGCACCTGTTACTAGAATCATATTTTTCTCCTTGTAGTTTTCATTAATAGCTCTTTAATTTTAACAGAAAAAGGGTGAAATTTCACCCTTTTTCCTTAACAATATAAACCGGTCGTTTCTTGGTTTCTAGGAAAATCTTTGAGATGTAGTTCCCGATGATTCCCAAGGCTAAGAGTTGGATTCCTCCGATAAAGAGGATGATTGAGACGAGGCTTGCCCAACCTGCAACACTCCCACCTATAGTTAGTTTTCGGATAACGACAAAGACAATTCCAACCAAGGAGATTAAGAATGAGAAGGTTCCTGCCCATGTGGCAAGCTTCAACGGTACTTCGGAGAAGTTGATAAAGCCATCAAGTGAGTAACTCAATAGGCTCCAGAAAGACCATGAAGTCTCTCCCGCCACACGTTCACGATTTTCATAAGAGACGTAGGCCACATCAAAGCCGACCCAAGAAAAGAGCCCTTTTGAAAAGCGATTCACTTCCTTGAGCTCAAGGATGGCATCAACGACTTGACGAGTCATTAAGCGGAAATCACGCGCCCCATCCACCATTTCAGTATCAGAAACTTTATTAATCAACCAATAAAAGGCCCTAGCAAAGAGTGAACGAATAGGTGGCTCACCCTTGCGGTCAGCACGTCGTGTCCCGACAACGTCGTAACCTTCTTGGATTTTGGCATACATCTCGATAAGAAGTTCAGGTGGATCCTGAAGATCGGCGTCCATAACTGTGACGTAGTCGCCTTCAGCTGATTCAAGGCCTGCAAGTAAGCCTGCTTCCTTCCCGAAATTACGAGAGAAAGAGAGATAGTGAACATTTTCAAATTGTTTTGAAACCTGTCTCAAAACCTCTAAGGTGCGATCTTTTGAACCGTCATTGACAAAATAATAGTTGAAAGTCAACTGATTGGCCATTTGTCGTTCAACTGCCTGACAAGCCTCTAAAAAAGGATGGATGGTCTCTTCCTCGTTATAACAAGGTACAACGATAGCCAGTGTTTTCATAAGCCTTCTCCTAACGAATACCTAGAGCGATACGGGCATAACGGCTCATTTTTTCGATAGTCCATGCTGGTGTCCAGACCAACTTGACCTCAGTCTTAGTGACTTCAGGCACTTCTTTCATAGCGTCATAGATTTGGTCTGTCAAAAGGTCTGCCAAAGGGCATCCCATAGTCGTCAAAGTCATATCGATTTCAGTATAGCCGTCTTGTTGGAAACGGATATCGTAGATAAGGCCTAGGTTGACAATATCAATCCCCAACTCTGGGTCAATGACCATTTCTAAGGCTTCCAAGATACGGTCTTTGATTTTTTCAATTTCTGCTTCAGTGTATTTTACTTCAGACATAGCTTTTCCTCCAAAATCAGGGCCTAATAATCAGGCCCCTTCCATTTACTATCTTAGTCTTCAATAAAGTCTTTAAGTTGTTTACTACGACTTGGGTGGCGCAATTTACGAAGGGCTTTAGCCTCAATCTGACGAATACGTTCACGAGTAACGTTGAAGACTTTACCAACATCTTCCAAAGTACGCATCTTCCCATCATCAAGACCGAAACGAAGACGAAGAACGTTTTCTTCACGGTCTGTAAGGGTATCAAGCACTTCATCCAATTGTTCACGAAGAACGACACGAGTTGTGTAATCTACTGGATTTTCGATAACTTCATCCTCGATAAAGTCACCCAAATGGCTATCATCTTCTTCACCGATAGGTGTTTCAAGAGAAACTGGCTCTTGAGCAATCTTAAGGATTTCACGAACCTTATCTGGAGTCATATCCATACGTTCAGCGATTTGCTCAGGCGTTGGATCTTGTCCCAACTCTTGCAAGAGGTTACGTTGTTCACGGACCAATTTATTGATAGTTTCAACCATGTGAACTGGGATACGGATGGTACGTGCTTGGTCTGCGATGGCACGAGTGATTGCTTGACGAATCCACCATGTCGCATAAGTTGAGAATTTGAAACCTTTAGAGTAGTCAAATTTATCAACGGCTTTCATAAGTCCCATGTTACCTTCTTGAATCAAGTCCAAGAACTGCATGCCACGTCCCACATAACGTTTTGCGATTGAGACTACCAAACGAAGGTTGGCTTCTGCCAAACGTTGTTTAGCTTCCAAGTCACCATTTTCAACAGCGATAGCCAATTCTTTTTCCTCTTCGTTACTCAAGAGAGGCACTACCCCAATCTCTTTGAGGTACATACGAACAGGGTCATTGACCTTAGCTGAATTTGAACCAAGAAGCTCCTCGTCTGTCAACTCTTCTGGTTTTGGGGCTTCAACAACATATTTAGATGAAGGATTCCCATCCTTATCAGTGATAGAGATACCACCGTCTGTCAAACGTTCCAAAAGGTCATCAATCCCATCAGCATCAAGAACAAATGGAATAACAAGTTTTTCTGTGACTTCATCATCAATTGCTGTACCAGCTTTTTTGTGGTTACGAATGAAATCAGCGACTTGAACGTTAAATGCTGTATTTTGTTTTTTCTTTGCCATGTGTTACTCCATATCTCGTTTTTGGGCGATGAGCATCTGCAGGGCTTCCACCGCTGCATCCACATCACCGTGGTTACTTGATTCTCTTATTTGTTTACTTTGCTTACGAAAGTCCTGTTCCCTCAGAAAATGATTTCTACGCTCTTCGATAGCCTGAACTTCTTCAAGACTAGTTTCAGGTGGTAAAATCTCCTCTAAAACCTGATAATAGGCTGTTTGCACCTCTTGAGAAAGTAGAGACAAAGCTACGGTATCAATCTGACCATCTTGTTTCAGAATATGATAAAGCTCCTCTAACTCAGGTGTTTGGAAGAAAAACTCCTCTCTCATGCGATAGTCATTCAAAATCATCGGATGATTAAGCATACGATGGAAGAGTTGATTTTCCGCTCGACGAAGACCTGTGATCTTAGGTGTAGAAGGTAGTTTGACCGTCCCTCTGAATCCTGACGCTGAAGACTCATAAGCACTATTACTAGCAGCCGATAATTGAGCCGTCTGCTGATTCCTCATGGTCAACCGTTCATTATTGACCGCTTGCTCGACTTGGAAAAAATCAAAGTCAGGCAAAAGGTCGGCCACCTTAGAAATGTAGGAATTTTGTGCCGTCACAGAAGGTGACTTGGCAATAATCTTAGCAATCTGCTCAACATAAGCAATCTCCGCTTGAAGATTGTCCACATTAGCAGGTTTTAGTTGTCCTATCCAAAATTCCACATCTGAAATGCGGGACTCGACCAAGAGTTTCCCCAGAGCCTCTTCGGATGTTTTCTGTAGATATTCATCAGGGTCCATATTGTCTGGAATTTTAACAATATCCACTTGGAAATCCGATAAAAGCTCAAGAGACTTGGCAATCGCATTTTGCCCAGCCTTATCACCATCATAGGTCAGAACAATTTTCTTGGTGAGTTTACGCAGACGATTGACATGTTCAGGAGTCAATGCCGTCCCCATAGAAGCCACAGCATTAACATGCCCAGCCCTATAGGCAGCAATGACATCCATGAATCCCTCCATCAGATAGACCTCATGAGTCTTCTGAATCACTGGCTTAGCCTGATCGAGGTGGTAGAGTTCATAAGATTTATTGAAAATGCGGGTAGCCCTTGTATTTTTGTACTTGGCTTGTCCTTTTTCAATATCTTCCTTAGTCCAAACACGCCCTGAAAAACCGATAGTCTTTCCAAACTCATTCTTAAGCGGAAACATGATTCGATTTTTAAAAGTATCGAAAAGACGATTACTTTCAGAAAGATTAAAAAGACCTGATTCTGTCAGTACCTCTTCGTCATATTTTTTTGATACAGACTGATAGAGATAATCTGGTTCGTCAGGGGCTAGACCAATCTGGAAGGTCTTAAGTAAATCGTCAGTCATACCACGCTCATAGAGGTAGGCACGCGCTGCTTCTCCTATCTTGGTCGTCATCAGGACTGCGTGATAAAACTTAAGCGCATCCTCATGAAGATCATAGAAAGCTTGGTTAGGAGAATTCTGTTGCTGAGCCTGTCTTGGTGCGTCTATCGTAACTGCAATACCTAAGCGGTCTGCCAGAACCTTGACACTTTCTTGGAAAGAAATCTGACGGTATTCCTCTAAAAATTTAAAGACATCCCCAGACTTTCCGCAACCAAAACAATGGTAAAACTGTCTGTCCTCAATAACGTTAAATGAGGGGGTTTTCTCCTTATGGAAGGGGCAGAGACCCAGGTAATTGCGACCTGCACGATTAAGACTGACAACTTCGCCAATTACGTCGACGATGTTGGTACTGCTCTTAATATCTTCTATTAAAGCTTTATCAATCACCATCTAATCGCCCCCTATCTTACCATAATTGCATTACCCCTAATTATAACACGATGAAAAATGAAAGTAAAATAAAATTGATTTTTCATGAGCAAATACCTTGTCAAGATTTACAAAATCGGATAAACTATTAAAAGTAAATAAAAGAAAGGATTCATTGTCAAAATGATTAAAGAACTTAAAGACTTTTTGTTCAAGGGTAACGTCCTTGATCTTGCTGTAGCCGTTGTTATGGGGGCTGCTTTCAACGCTATCATCACTTCACTTGTAAGTGATATCATCACTCCACTTATCCTTAACCCAGTTGTTAAGGCTGCTAACGTTGAAAACCTCTCTAAATTGTCATGGAACGGTATCGCATACGGTAGCTTCTTGAGCGCAGTTATCAACTTCATCATCGTTGGTACTACTCTCTTCTTCGTTGTTAAAGCTGCTAGCAAAGCAACTGCTCTTAGCAAAAAAGAAGCTGAGGATGCTGCTGAAGCAGCAGGTCCATCACAAGAAGAATTGCTTACTGAAATCCGCGATCTTCTTGCAAACAAATAATTTTTATTTGTTCAACTAAAGACATATGAAACTCAAGACGTCTGAAATCTCAGACGTCTTATTATTTTGTACCTCAGGACTACTAACTGACTTATTTATTCGATGAAAAGAAAAAAACTTGAGTCTTCTCAAGTTTTTTTCTGTTAATTTCATTCTTAATTAGAATTTTTTACGTTTGCGAGCTGCCTCTGATTTACGTTTACGTTTTACAGAAGGTTTTTCGTAATGTTCACGTTTACGAGCCTCTTGAAGAGTACCAGCTTTAGTCACAGAACGTTTGAAACGACGAAGAGCGTCGTCAAGTGATTCGTTTTTACGTACTACTGTTTTTGACATTGAATTCACCTCCTCAAGATAATGTAACATTTTACACGTTCTATTCAAGTATACAAGACTCGCCTTTTTCTGTCAAGAAATATATTTAAGTTTAGGAATTTTTGCTATTACAGTTGACTTCTAAGTCTACTAAAACTATCCAAGTTTTTTCCTATACAAAAACTAGAGGAGGCATCTCCCCTAGCTACTGATTTATTCAACTGCTGTGTATTTAGAAGCATCCTTGATGTACTCGTCGTAAGTACCATCTGCTTTCAATTTCTTGACGACTTTGTTGACTACTTCTTTCAATCTTTCGTTGCCTTTAGCCATAGCGACTGCTTTTGCATCGCCATCATCAACTTTGAGGGCAACGCTTGCCAAAGCCAAATCTGAATTTTGTGCCACGTAACCTTCTGCTACTGGTTTTTCAAGGTCAACAGCATCAACTTGGCCAGATTTCACCTCGTTAATCGCCTCACCCATTGCTGTAAGTGATACGACTGTTGAATCTTTCAATTGTTTCTTAGCAAGGCCTTCTTCAATGGTACCTTTTTGAACTGCTACTTTCTTACCTTTGAAAGCATCAAGACTTGAGTAAGTAGACTCTTGATCTTTGCGAACGATGATAGCATTTTGTGTTTCGTAGTAAGGATATGAGAAATCAAAGGTTTTCTTACGTTCGTCTGTTACTGAGATACCTGAAATAGCAAGATCAGCCTTACCTGATTGAAGGCTAGAAAGGACATTGTCAAAGCTCATTGTTGTAACTTCAAGCTTAACACCGAGTTCATCAGCGATAGCTTGTGCCAACTTGATATCTGAACCAACTACTTGGTCTTTACCATCTACCAAAGTTTTGAACTCAAATGGTGCATAGTCTGGGCTGACAGCCACGACAAGTTTTTTATTTTCTTTAATGGATAAGTAAGCATCCTTTTTTTGACCCACAAGCTACTAAAGTCACAGTAGCAAGGAGAGCCATAGCCCCAAGGAAAAGTTTTTTCATTTTCATAAGAAACTCCTGTATAAATATAATTTTTGCTCGTTTATTTTACTTAAAATTAGTGGTATTGTCAACATTTATTAAGAAATTGCGACAATTTTTCTAAGCCCTTTTGAAGAACTTCCTTGTCACAGCAATAACCGATGCGGACATGAGACTCCTTGTCAAAACGGTTACCTGGAACCACAAGAACACCATAGTCCTGAAGAAGCTCCAAAGCAAAATCTTCGATAGGACGATTCACATCTAGTTTGACGAAAGATGTGGAAACACTGGCAGGTCTAATCCATGACGCCTTAGGTTCCTTGGCAATCCATTCATCCATAAGAGCTAGATTTTCCTCTACAATCTGACGATTACGCTCTAGGATGGCTTCTTTATTTTCCAAGACAAGGGTAGCCACCATATCATCAAAGACACCCGCACAAATCATCGTGTAGTCACGGTAGTCACGCAGAATGTCCGCCACCTCTGTGTTAGAAGCAACCCAACCCACACGAATACCAGGAATGGAATAGGTCTTTGACAGACTATTGACGGCAATGCCCTTTTCATACAAATCTACAATAGAAGGCGTAGGCTGGTCAAAACTGCGATAGACCTCATCTGAGAAGATATAGGCGTCTACTTCTTTAGCGATAGCCACTAGCTCCTCGAGGTAAGCAGCGTCCATAAGGGCACCGGTAGGATTGTTGGCGTTGTTAATACAGATCATTTTGGTATTAGGACGAATGAGACGGCGGAGTTGGTCCAAATCAGGCAACCACCCCTTGTCCTCTTCAACCTCCCAGAGATCCACGTCTGCTCCTAGCGACTTAGGAATGTCATAGAGCTGTTGATAAGTTGGATACATGGAGATGACATGGTCCTCAGGCTCAATAAGCGCATAAAGGGCTAGCATCGTCGCTCCTGTAGCCCCATTGGTTTGGAGGATATTATCAACCGGCATGTTCTTGTATAAGCTAGCCACTTGAGTCTTAAACTCTGGTGACCCTTCAATCCAGCCGTAATCCATCTTTTTCTTTAGTAGTTGGGCAAAAAAGGCGTCTTTATCAAGGCCTGACAGGTCAAATAATTCTTCCATTGTGAGGGCCTTAATTGAAACTCCTGCGATATCATATATGGCAGATTTTTCATGGACATTAAGCCATTCTTCAACACCAAAACGTGGTAGCTTCATAGTTTCTCCTTGCTTTTCTTAAGCACTCTATACGATGTCATTTGTCTATTTTGACAGACTTACCTACTTTGATAATAACTGTTTTTAACAGAGAATTCAATAAAAAATGGGGTATTGCCCCATTTTAGATTTAAGAATTATTGGAGACTCCTCTTAGGTGAACAAAGCCATCACCAAACGAAACTTTTCACTGTTGATGAAAGCACCTGAATTTTACTCTTTTCAGGTGCTCGGGAGTTTTAAATTTACTTACTTTGTTTGTAGGTTGATGCTTCTTTCAACCATTGGTCAAATTTCCCAGAGTCCTTAGTCTCTTTGATGACGGCATTGATTTCTTTAAGCAAGTCATCCGAACCTTTACGTGTTGCGACGGCATAAGCATCTGTGCCATCTGACTTGAGATTAAAGTTGGCAAGGGTTAAATCGTCATTTTGAGCGATATAACCTTCTGCAATGGCCTTCTCAAGTACAACTGCTTGAAGCTGCCCTGATTTGAGTTCGTTAATCATTTCACCATTTGAAGCCAGTGATACCACACTTGCCTTAGGGATTTGTTTCTTAGCAACGGTTTCTTGAACAGACCCTTTTTGCGTACCGACCGTTTGTTTTGCGAGACTATCAGTGCTTGTGTAGTCATTTACCTTGTCTTTTTTGACAATCACTACATTTTCTGACGTATAGTAGCTGTCTGAAAAATCATAAACCTTCTTACGTTCGTCTGTCACCGAAATCCCTGCAATGGCGATATCGGCTTTACCACTTTGTACGTTAGCAAGAACATTATCAAAAGACATTACTGAAAATTCAACCTTTACACCGAGTTTTTCACCGATAGCTTTGGCCAACTCGATGTCTGCTCCAACTAGCGTATCTTTGCCGTTAACCAACGATTTGAACTCAAAAGGTGCAAATTCAGATTCTGTTGCCACAACAATTTTCTTCTTTTCCTTAATCGTTTTGGGACTTACTCCCTGACTTCCGCTACAAGCAACTAGAAAGCACGTGACGACTAGAGCTGTAAGGATAAAACAAAATTTCTTCATATAATAACCCCTTATTTAGTAGAACTCTTAAGAGAGAGAGCATAGGCATCTTGAACATAGCTGTCAATCTTACCTTCTTTTTTGAGTTTAGCGATAACCTTATTAACCTTTGCTTTTAGCTTATTGCTTCCTTTAGGCATTGCGACGGCATAGGCATCTTTTGAATCTGACTTGAGCGTAATGTCTGACACAGCTAGATCACTGTTTTGATCTACATAACCTTGTGCAATGGCTTTTTCAAGAACTACTCCTTCAACTTGACCAGATTTCAATTCATTGATAGCTTCACCAGGTTGTGCCAAGGATACCACATTAGCATCTGACAAGTTTGCTTTGGCAATATTTTCTTGAATAGAACCTTTTTGAACGGCCACAGATTTTTTAGCAAAATCACCGGTTTGTTTGTAAGTTCCTGTCGCATCTTTTTTGACAACAAGAACCGTTTCAGACTCATAGTAAGTATCCGAGAAGTCGAAAATTTTCTGACGTTCTTTAGTGGCTGAGATACCAGAAATGGCAATATCTGCCTTACCAGATTGGACGCTGGCTAGGACATTGTCAAAGGACATTTCAGAGAATTTGACTTTCACACCAAGCTCATCTGCAATGGCCTTGGCAATTTCGATGTCTGCTCCAACAATAGTATCCTTACCATCTTGGATTGTTTTAAACTCAAAAGGAGCAAAGTGGGGATTAAGAGCGACAGTCAAGGTCCCCTTATCTTTAACTTTATCTAAAGTGTTAGTCGATGAAGAACAAGCCGCTAAAGCTGTCAAAGCAAAGACACTAGCGAGTCCCAATAAAAGTTTTTTCCATGGTTTCATAATCAATCTCTTTTCTATATTTATTAACTATGTAAGTATAATAATGTATTATTATTCATTTGTCAATGGAAAACTAGACTTTTATTGATTATATTTTTTATTTTTATTAATTTTTTGCTAGTCAATCACTCGGAATTTCCTTTATTTTAAGCCATTATATGTATTTTTTTAATGATAAAAAACTATTCATTCGCTTGAATAAATAGTTCATTTTATTACCAAAATTCTCGGATAAAGTCATTTTCGAGTCGCTCCCGATAGAAAAGTTCTGAGAGATTGTCTTCTTCAAAGACACGTAGTAGATTGAGCATGTCATAAGCTAAATCCATATTAGCTACCTCCTCTCGAGCAACCCAACGAACTTCGCCTTCTTCTGTTGAATGGAGTTTTCCTTCAAAATCCGAAGTTCTATAAAGGAATACTAGATAACGCTCATCATCTGTCGTGTAAAAATGCTTCATACCAACTAATTTAGGGTTTTTGATGGTCAAGCCAGTTTCTTCTTTAACCTCACGGATAACTGATTCTACCAGACCTTCATGTGCTTCGATATGGCCACCAGGTAGGGCTGCTCCCGACCAGTAATAACGCTTTGGATTGCGGATTTGCATGACAATATTTCCACGGCCATCTTCGATGAGACACATATTAGTTAAAATAGTTGCTTGTGAACGTGACATATATTTCCTTTCTTACTTATAATGCCTAAGTGATGTAACTAGCCTTAATCCATACTCTTCAGCTCAAGAACCATATCACGGATTTGAGCCGCCAACTCGAAGTCAAGCAGTTCTGCCGCTTCGTGCATTTGTTTTTGAAGTTTCTTGATGGCTTCTTGGCGTTCTTTCTTGTTCATAGCACTGTAGTCCACAGTATCCTCTGCCACTTCTGCTTCATTGACCTTGGTAATCGAAATAAGGTCCCGAATTTCTTTCTTAATCGTTTGCGGAGTGATACCGTGTTCCTTATTATAAGCCATTTGGATTTCACGACGGCGAGCTGTTTCATCCATGGCCTTCTGCATAGACTCCGTAATCTTATCCGCATACATGATAACGTGCCCTTCACTATTTCGGGCAGCACGTCCAATCGTTTGGATAAGCCCACGTTCATTACGAAGAAAACCTTCCTTATCAGCATCCAAAATAGCAACCAGACTAACCTCAGGAACGTCAATCCCCTCACGGAGAAGGTTAATCCCAATAAGAACATCAAAGACACCCAAACGCAAGTCACGGATAATCTCAGTACGCTCCAAAGTCTTAATATCAGAATGCATATATTTGACCTTGACACCCATTTCCTTGAGGTAGTCCGTCAAGTCTTCAGTCATCTTCTTAGTCAAGGTTGTTACAAAGACACGCTCACCTTTTTCAGTACGGGCATTAATCTCACCGAGAAGATCGTCCATTTGACCCATAGTTGGACGCACTTCGACTTCTGGATCAAGAAGCCCTGTCGGACGGATAATTTGTTCAACGACGGTCTCAGTCTGCTCCATCTCATAGTCACCTGGTGTCGCTGATACATAAACAATCTGATGCACATGACTTTCGAATTCTTCACGACGAAGGGGACGGTTATCAAGAGCTGACGGTAAACGGAAGCCGTAATCAACCAACATCTTCTTACGAGCTTGGTCTCCGTTATACATTCCCTTAATCTGTCCCATGGTCATGTGACTTTCGTCAATCATGATGAGGAAATCTTCTGGGAAGAAATCAAGTAAAGTAAACGGTGGCTCGCCTTCTTTTCGACCATCCATGTGGCGCGAGTAGTTTTCGACACCGTTGGTGTAACCCATCTCACGGAGCATTTCGACATCGTATTCTGTCCTTTGACGGATACGTTGAGCCTCGATGAGTTTCCCCTCGGCTTCAAATTGCTTAACCTGAGCCTCCATCTCTTCCATAATATTCTTGATGGCTTCTTCCATATGCTCTTCATTGGTCATAAAGTGAGTAGCCGGGAAAAGAACAAGGTGCTCAACTTCACCGAGATTACGTCCGGTCAGACTCTCAATCTCACAAATGCGGTCAATCTCATCACCGAAAAATTCGACACGAAAGGCGTGCTCATCACGGCTGGCAGGAAAAATTTCGACCACATCGCCACGCACACGGAATTTCCCACGTTGGAAATCAATATCGTTTCGCTCAAACTGGATATCAACTAGGTCATTTAGCAGCTTGTCTCGAGAAATCTCTTGGCCTGGTCGAAGGCTGACTGCTGAATCAGCATATTCTTTGGGCGAACCCAAACCGTAAATACAAGAAACAGAAGCCACAACGATAACATCATTACGCTCAAGGAGGGCCGACGTTGCTGAGTGTCGTAGCTTATCAATTTCATCGTTTACAGAGCTATCTTTTTCGATATAGGTATCTGATGATGGTACATAGGCCTCTGGCTGATAGAAATCGTAGTAGGAAACGAAGTATTCCACAGCATTGTCTGGGAAAAACTCCTTGAATTCTCCGTAAAGCTGACCTGCCAAAGTTTTATTGTGGGCGATAACCAAGGTTGGTTTATTCACGCGCTGGATGACCTGACTCATGGTATAGGTCTTACCTGTCCCTGTCGCTCCCTTTAGGATTTGAGCCTTCTCCCCACCTTCGATATTATCAACCAAGGCTTCAATGGCCTGAGGTTGGTCCCCAGAAGGTTCATATTTAGAAACCAAATGAAATTGGTTGTCTTCTTTTCTATCTATCATGGTTTTTCCTTTCATTTATGTAATCATTCATCTCTTGGTCGGAGAAAAATTCTCCTTCTGCGATAGGAATATGTATCATTCGTGTCTCAGCGACGTATTTGCGCTTTCTTCGTGTCTGATAACCGAGTTTTTTATCATATTTCAAGGCCGTTTTACTATCTTTGAAAAAAATGTATAAAACTCTATACCTCTTCCTTTCCCAAGACCTTATATTCCCGAAATCATAGATACGTTTTAGGATATAGTATATAGTTGATGAGTGTTTGGCATCATCCATTGGCGTTGACCAGTCCTTCATAACCAAGTCAATTTCAGACAGCGGAATCTCAAAGGTGACCCGCCCACATAATCTTCCATAATAAATAAAGGTATCATTGTTAATTTCCAAAATTTTTTTATGACCTTTAAGTCTCACAATACCATCAACTAAGTTAGTCAAAGCATGAAGAAATATTAGTAAAATGAGGAAGGCAACACAGTTATCCACAAAATTCCCAAAACGATAATCATCTATAAGAAACCAGCAGAATAAACCAGTGTAAGCGATAAGAAGTATAAGTCCATAGACAATCTGTACCCAAATCATACCTCGCTCAATCTTAACTATCATCTCTTCCCCTTTTCCAAACTTTCTTCTATTTTAACACAGAAGTAAAAAGACCGAGTCTTTGAACTCAGCCTTAAAAGTTTTCTTTCTTTAATTGTAATCGAAGAATGATGATACCTACCACCAGAACCACACAGGTAACGATATTCCCTTCTAGGCCAAAGGCTCCACCTGACAACCAATCAGGCACACCTGTCCTGGCCTGAAAGTGCAATAAGCTGCCGCCTGCATTCTGTCCACTAACTGACACACCAACTAGATTTCCTTGCGCAAAGTTCCAAGCACCATGAAGAGCCGCTACACCCCAGATATTATCTGTCTTGAGCATGTAAAGAGCCATGAGAACACCCACTAGAACAATACTGATGAGAGACAAGGCGGTAACTCCTTGATTTCCCAAGTGTAGCATTGAAAAGAGAGAACTTGAAATAGCAATTCCCCAAGAAAGGTTCAATCTATTAGTCACCGTCTGAAGCAACCAACCACGTGTCACCAGTTCCTCGGTTCCACCTTGGATAAACCAGAAAGGTATTAGGGAAAGTATGTATAAGAGGGTTTTCTGCGAAAAGTCTACCTTCACAAATTCTAAACCGCCTAGTAAATAAGTCCCAAGGAAACTAACTAACAAGAGCAAAGATCCAAGTCCCCAACCTTTAAGCAAGTTCAACCAAATATGACCCTTGAAAAATCCAAGTGTACGAATGGGACGTTTTTCAACAACTTTAACCCAGAAAAAGATAGCTAAGGCAGTAAAGGCAAAGGCTCCCAACTGAAAATACAAGGTTGAAAATATTTTATAGTAAATCGAATGTATATCCTGGAACTGAATGTTGCCATTTAATACTAAGAACGAAAGAACAATAGCCATTGGAATTCCCACAACAATCCCTGATAGAAATCCACTTATAAGGAAATAACCAAAGGCAATAAAACAGGACAGCATAATCATCAGCCAACTTGGGACTTTATCATATAGGCTAGTATATTTCTCAAGCATACGTTTCTTCATTTTTTAGCTCCTGTAACAAATCTTACATGTATTCGATTACAGTGTAACTAATTGACACAAGCTTGTCAAATTCTTCTAAAACTCTTCTCATATCTAACGAACTTTGTTACATTTCCTAACATCAAACTCCAAGAAGTTTGATAACAAGACCTTTTTTTGATAGAATAGGAAGGTATTTTATAAAGGAGACTTTTTATAATGAAGAAAAAACTTCTGACACTCTTCTTGAGTGTCATGTCAGTTTTCTTTGTTTTCGGAGCTAAGGCATCTGCCGAGACTATCTCAGTCGTTTCAGATACAGCCTATGCCCCATTTGAATTCAAAGATTCTGATCAGACCTACAAGGGTATCGACGTTGATATCATCAACGAAGTTGCCAAACGTAAAAATTGGGACGTTAACCAAACCTTCCCTGGTTTCGATGCAGCTGTCAATGCTGTTCAATCAGGCCAAGCTGACGCCCTTATGGCCGGTACTACTGTTACCGACGCACGTAAGAAGGTCTTTACTTTCTCAGACACTTATTACGACACCTCAATTGTTATCTACACACGTAGTAGCGATAAAGTCAGCGACTACAAACAATTGAAGGGTAAAACAGTCGGTGTTAAAAACGGTACCGCTTCTCAAACTTGGCTTGATAAAAATGCTAGCAAATATGGTTTCACTGTTAAAACTTTTGACACTAGCGACTTGATGAACAACAGCTTGGATTCTGGTTCTGTTGATGCAGCTATGGACGACACACCAGTTGTTAAATACGCTATTGGTCAAGGAAAAGACTACGCTATCAACATTAAGCCTGAATCTATCGGTAGCTTCGCTTTCGCTGTTAAAAAAGGTGGAAAACACGAAGATCTTATCAAAGATTTCAACGAAGCTCTTAAGGAAATGAAGAATGACGGCACCTACGACAAAATCATGAACAAATGGTTGGGTGACTCATCAAAATCTTCTTCATCAAAACCTTCAGCAGATCTTAAATTGACTGGTAATGCCAACGCAAAAGCCACTCCTGCTAAGGAAACCTACACTATCTCAATGGACTCATCTTTTGCTCCATTCGAATACCAAAATGGTTCAGGTAAATATGTAGGTATCGATGTCGATATCATCAATGCCATTGCTAAAAACCAAGGTTTCAATGTCAAATTGACAAACCCTGGTTTCGATGCATCACTTAATGCTGTACAATCTAGCCAAGCTGATGCCGTATTGGCTGGTATGACCATCACTGATGCTCGTAAACAAATCTTTGACTTCTCTGATCCTTACTACACATCAAACATTCGTTTGGCTGTAGCTAAAGGAAGTAAGGTTAAATCTTACAAGGATCTCAAAGGTAAGACTGTAGGAGCTAAAAATGGTACGTCATCTTACTCATGGTTGGAAGACCACGCTGGTGAATATGGCTTTACTGTTCGTGCTTACGATGAAGCTTCTACTATGTACGACAGCTTGAACTCTGGTTCAATCGATGCTCTTATGGATGATGAAGCCGTTCTTCTATACGCTATCCAACAAGGGCGTAACTTTACAACACCAATTGAAGGTATTGCTACTGGTGAAGTCGGCTTTGCTGTTAAAAAAGGTACTAATCCTGAGTTGATTGAAATGTTCAACAATGGTTTGGCTGCTATCGTGAAAGATGGTACTTACGATAAGATTATCAATAAATACCTTGATAGCAACAAATCAAAAGAAGGAAGCTCAAAAAAAGCTACCGATGAAACAACCATCGTAGGCTTGATTAAAAACAACTACAAACAACTTCTCCAAGGTCTTGGAATTACCCTTGGTTTGACCCTTCTTTCATTTGCTATTGCTATGATTATCGGTGTTATCTTCGGTATGATGGCAGTTGCACCAAACAAGACACTTCGTGTGATTTCACAAGTCTTTGTTGACGTTGTCCGTGGTATCCCATTGATGATCGTTGCAGCCTTCATCTATTGGGGTATCCCTAACTTGATTGAAAACATCACTGGTCACCAGTCACCAATCAATGATTTTGTGGCAGCGACAATTGCCCTTTCACTTAACGGTGGTGCTTACATTGCCGAAATTGTGCGTGGTGGTATTGAAGCTGTCCCTATTGGTCAGATGGAAGCCAGCCGAAGCTTGGGTGTTCCTTACAATACAACAATGCGTAAGGTCATCTTGCCACAGGCGGTTCGCTTGATGTTGCCAAACTTCATCAACCAATTTGTTATCTCATTGAAAGATACGACTATCGTATCAGCTATCGGTTTGGTTGAACTCTTCCAAACTGGTAAAATCATCATTGCTCGTAACTACCAATCATTCCGTATGTATGCGATTTTGGCCCTCCTTTACTTGGTTATCATCACATGCTTAACGAAATTGGCTAAACGACTAGAAAAGAGACTTAAATAATGGCTGAATTGAAAATCGATGTGCAGGACTTGCACAAATCATACGGCGACAATGAGGTCCTTAAAGGCATTGACGCCAAATTCTACGAAGGTGACGTTGTATGTATCATCGGTCCTTCAGGTTCAGGTAAATCAACCTTCCTTCGTACGCTTAACCTACTTGAGACAGTGACATCTGGTAAAGTAGTCGTTGATGGCTATGAATTATCAGATCCTAAGACAGACCTTGACAAAGCCCGTGAAAATATCGGGATGGTCTTCCAACATTTCAACCTCTTCCCACACATGACAGTCCTTGAAAACGTAACATTTGCACCTGTTGAACTTGGACGTATGAACAAGGAAGAAGCTGATAAATTAGCTATGGATCTTCTTGATCGTGTTGGACTTGCTGACAAAGCCGATGCTACACCTGATAGCTTGTCAGGTGGACAAAAACAACGTGTGGCAATTGCGCGTGGTTTGGCAATGAATCCTGATATCATGCTCTTTGACGAACCGACTTCTGCCCTTGACCCTGAAATGGTCGGAGACGTTCTTAACGTTATGAAAGAATTGGCAGAGCAAGGTATGACCATGATTATCGTTACTCACGAAATGGGATTTGCTCGTCAAGTTGCCAACCGAGTAATCTTTACTGCGGACGGTGAGTTCCTCGAAGATGGTACTCCAGATCAAATCTTTGATAACCCACAACACCCACGTTTGAAAGAATTCTTGGACAAGGTTCTAAACGCCTAATTATCAAAACAGTTACTCTTGCTAGAGTAGCTGTTTTTGATTACCATTTTGGATAAGAAAAACAGAGCAAGTGCTAGACTTGCTCTGTTTCTTCATTTAGTTCAGGGTGTTTTGCTGCTTCTTCCCTTGCCAAGCGCTCACGCTCAAGACGGAGTTTTCGGTTAGGATTTAAGCGCGTAAAGAGTTCTTCAAGTTTCTTTGGATTCCAAACATCGGCCGCAGAAACAAAATTTCCATCTTTATCCCTGAAGGATATCGGTTTATCTCCCATTGTAAACCTCTTATTTTAATATTTTTTATATTTCACTGACTTTACGCAGTTAGTGAGGTTGATAGGCAATCCGCCATAGCGACTGCCGTAGACTATCAAGTGCTTGGCACTTAGAGAGTCTTGCACGGTCACGACACGAAGGAAAGTCGGTCGATTATACCGACTTTACGCGGTTAGTGAGGTTGATAGACAGTCCGCCATAGCGGCTGCCGTAGACTAGCAAGTGCTTGGCACTTAGAGAGTCTTTCAACATCAATCCACAAACTCAAATTCGAAGTTACCAATACGAACGATGTCGCCATCCTTAGCACCACGTTCACGAAGCGCTTCATCAACTCCCATACCACGCAATTGACGTGCAAATTTCATGATTGATTCGTCACGTTCCATGTTGGTCATAACAAAAAGTTTTTCAAGTTTCTCACCAGAAAGTACCCATGAGGCATCGTCGTCACGGCTAATTTCAAATGGACGTTCATCCTCGTTAAAGCCATAGTAAACTTCTTCTTGTTCCATATCATCTTCACTATAAAGTAAGAATTCGTCTGTCTCATCAAGCAATTTTGCAGTAGCTTCTAAGAGATTTTCCAAACCTTGGTGAGCCAAACTTGAAATTGGAAAAATTTGTGGCAACTCATCGAATTCATCGTAGTTAGCAGCCAATTTTTCCTTAAACTCTTTCAAGTTTTCCTCAGCCTCAGGCATGTCCATCTTATTAGCTACAATAATTTGTGGGCGTTCCATCAAGCGTAAGTTGTAAGTTTCCAACTCTTTATTGATTTGAAGATAATCCTCGTAAGGATCACGTCCTTCGCTCGCTGACATATCAATCACATGAAGGATAACACGTGTACGCTCAATGTGGCGAAGGAACTGCGTTCCCAAACCAACACCCTGACTAGCCCCCTCAATCAATCCTGGAAGGTCAGCCATAGCAAAGCTCTCACCTGACTTAGTACGAACCATTCCCAAGTTAGGAACAATTGTCGTAAAATGATAGGCACCAATCTTTGGTTTTGCTGCCGTTACCACACTGAGAATCGTTGATTTACCAACAGATGGGAAACCAACCAAACCAACATCAGCCAAAATCTTCAATTCCAATTGAAGTTCACGTTCTTCACCTGGTTCACCATTTTCAGCGATTTCAGGAGCAGGGTTACGAGGTGTTGCAAAACGGATATTTCCTCGACCACCACGTCCACCGTGAGCAATGACAAACTCTTGGCCATCTTCAACCAAATCAGTAATAACTTTGCCGGTCTCAGCATCACGAACTGTCGTACCTGGCGGGATGCTAACGATGAGGTCTTCAGCACCTCGACCGTGCATTCCCTTGGTCATCCCTTTTTCGCCATTCTTAGCCTTGAATTTACGGTTATAACGGAAATCCATAAGGGTACGCAGACCTTCGTCAACCTTGAAAATGACTGAGCCACCCTTACCACCGTCACCGCCCCAAGGACCGCCATTGGGTACATATTTCTCACGACGGAAAGCGACCATCCCGTCACCACCACGACCAGCTTTGACACTAATCTTGGCTGTATCTAAAAACATACTCATCTCTATATCTCTCTTTCTGACTAGTGCGTCCTATATCAAGACATTCTCATATAAAAGAATTTCTGACAGACACAAAAAAACGCTTGATAGCGTCTTAAAGGACAGCTGCGACTGCTTGGAAAATCAATGCCCCAACTGTTACTAATAGCATAATCAAAACGACCAATACTGTTAGACGTTCAAAAAATGATTTCTTACGTGGTCCGTTATCTCCAAATGCCACTTGAATTTACCTCGTTTTTTCTTCTATTATTTCACAATAATAGTAACAAAAATCTGCCCATTTCGCAACTCTTAACTAGCTTAAGCCAAAGGAATTCCAAAAACAGCTAAAGCTTCCAACTCCTCCTCGCTTAAACGTCGCCAAGCACCAAGTTCTAAATCATCTGGCAGACTTAAAGGCCCCATACTCATACGTTGTAACTCTGTCACTTCCTTACCACAAGCAGCTACCATACGCTTAACCTGATGGAATTTCCCCTCAGCAATGGTAATCTGAACCAAGCTAGTCCCAGCATCCCTATCTACGGATACAATCTCTAGTTTAGCTGGTTGGCAAGTGTGGTCTTTGAGTTCAATACCTTTTTCAAAAGCCAGAATATCCTCCTGATCCATGATACCATCCACCTTGGCTTGATAAATCTTGTCCACATGTTTCTTTGGAGATAGCATGGCGTGAGCTAAGTCACCATTATTGGTCAATAGAAGAAGACCATGAGTGTCAATATCCAAGCGACCAACTGGAAAAAT
Organism: Streptococcus sp. HMSC064H09; assembly: GCF_001812625.1. Lineage (NCBI taxonomy): Bacteria > Bacillati > Bacillota > Bacilli > Lactobacillales > Streptococcaceae > Streptococcus > Streptococcus sp. HMSC064H09. Next base: position 26,361 of record NZ_KV809593.1, on the reverse strand, counting down.
TTGCTTATGTCTTGCTGTGTCATCGAGTAAATCGAGCACTGTCTTGTGACGGGCATCCTCTGTTGCTGAAATGACACCCTGAGGCTTATTTAAAAGATAGTAAACAAAGGTCTCATGTGTCAGCTCCTGACCCAAGTAAGCAATTCGGTCTTTATTCTCATCAATCTGAGCCTTAGGTGACGTCTCCACTTGACCATTTACAGTCACTTGCTTCTTTTTAAGAAAGGTCTTGACCTGACTACGACTCCCGACACCACAGTCCACCAAAAACTTATCCAGACGCATCTAAACTTCCTCCTTTATTGGAATCCAAACTTCCATTTCATAATCTTCAGCCTGACGATTTCCTGGGAGATAAACCTCTACAGTGGGCTGGTCAATCATTTCAAAATGGTTCTTAGCATAGTGAAAACTCTCCCAAACAGCTGCCGTTGCAGGCCCTCTAAGTTTAAATACCGCATAAGTAGCTGGTGCTAGAGCAATCATTTCCATACTATCATCCTCACCAGCCAAGGCTGTTACATAAGTCTTGCGACTGCCATCATTGATCCGAATGCCATAGGTAGGAACAGCCAAATCATCTTGTTCTGCTAAAAAAGGTACCCAAAGGAAGTCTGTTGGCTTACCTAATTCCTCGCCTTCAAAAGCCATCCCTGAAAAACTCAAAAATCCCTTCCGAACAACCCTCACATCATAACGAACGGTTACTAAATCCAACTTTTGAATCACCTTTTTAAGTTTTGTCAGCTCAACTGGAACCTCGTCCGCTAGGACATAGGAAATCTTTTCTACAAATGCTTCTTTTTCGGCATTACCAGAGCCTATAGGAACCAAGACCCAATCTTCTGCTGCAACGCTTTGATCTTCACAAAGGTAGGTAAATTGCTTGCCTCCTTCGTTAAAAGACACATCGGCTAAACGAAAAAGAGGTTCAGGCAAATCGACAACCAGCATCTCAAGCCCCTTTGCTTGAAACAAGAGCTCTTGATCCCTTAAACGAGCCTTCATAGCCAAGCTATCACTATCAATTGAAAAGGTGGTGTCAGTGTCCATTACAGACTGAAAGAAGGCCTGGTGTAAGCCTGAAAAAGTCCAGACAGCATGCCAACGACACATCATCTCATAATCGTCAATGGTCACCAGAAGAGAGAGCTCCTGCTGGTCAGATGCATAGGAATAGGCTTGAACGCTCAGTTGGTCTGGTGTCAGGTAGTCATTAACAAAGACCGCAAAGTCATCCATGGTTTGAAAATCTGACATAAACGCTCCTTTTCTATTCCTCAACCGAGCCTGTCACATACATAGTAAATGTAGCCCTTGTAAGAATTTTCTCTTCCTGATTAGTAATGACAACTTCCACCACCTTAGTCGTCTTACCATTATGCACACACAATCCTTCAATCTTGAGTTGGTCAGACAAATGCCCTGCCTTGAGATAATTGATATTAGACTGAAGCGTCACCGCATAATCACCTGTTGAAATGGCCACGAGACCTGCGACCTGGTCACAAAGCGTAAACAGATATCCCCCATGAGCATTACCAAAATAATTCAGGGACTTCTCGACTACCTTAGTTGTCACGATAACATGTCCCGTTTCAAATAGTTCTTCTTGAAAATTCTCAAATACATGGATCTCATGTAGTTTGTCTTCCATAGCAAGCACTCCTATCGTTGCTCATTCCACACCTAGTGAAATGACACGTCTTTATCTACTAGTATAACACGAAGTTCATAAAGGATAATAAGCTTATTTGGCTAAGCTAATATCAACCTTAATATCTTCACGAAAAAGCTTCTTCACTCGACAATAATTATCCACAAAAGCCAAGAGTTCTTGTTCATTTTCCAAAATCAGATCCTTAGGTAAATGAATCGCAAGTGTGAAATGCCCTTCTTCATAGTTGGAATCAACCTGAATAGCAAGCTCCTCAATTCCCTGATACTTGGCAAAATAACTCTGTAGACACATGGTCACACAAGAAGCCAAAGCAATATTCACCAGGCTCATAGGTGTTTCCCCATCTTCCGTATAGCCAAAAAGTTCCACAGGTGCTCCATACCCCTCTGAAAGTGAATGGAATCGTTTGTCACCTTTAATTGTTGTTTGATACATCATATCACCTCAATCTGTTTTTATTATTATAACAAAGAGAGGCCTAAGGACCGAGCTGAACGATTTGAAATATCTATCAAAAAAACAGAAAGCGTAAGGGTTTTTAACTCTTATTTTCCAATAGATTAGTCTTGTACAAAACTGATATTACCTAGGGATTCCAGTTGAGTAAAAACGACTAGAAGCGTTTTTAAAATTTTGGTTTTTCATTTAAAATGAATTTATTAAGAAAAAAGGGAGACTATTATGAAAATATTTTCGAAATTAACTTTAGCCTCTATCTCAGTTCTTGCCTTGTTGACCTTAGCAGCATGTGGCAACTCTAAAGACAAAACTGACTCGTCATCTTCAGCACCATCATCAAGCAAGGTGATCAAAGAATCTTCTTCAACTGATTCAAGTGCTTCTGTAAAAGTCAACAAAGACGGATCAACTGAAGTCAGCGACGGAAACGGTAACTCAGCAAAAACAAACGGCAATAACACTGTAGAAGCCAACGATAGCGAGGGTAACAGCGCAACAGTTGGTCAAGATGGTTCAGTAGAAGTTAATAGCCAAGACGGTACAAACGTCAAAGTCAGATCAGACGGAACTGTCTCAATTGGTAACTAAATAAGATAAAAAAGGCTAGCTATTCTGCTAGTCTATTTTTTTAGATTTAGATTGATGTAAACGCTTCCTGAAAGTGTTATAATAGGCGTGGTAATCCAAATTCAGGAGGTGAGACAATGAAAAATAAAATCATCTTGGGATGTTTGGCTGCAGCGACTTGTGAGATTCTCTTTGGGCTCAGTTTTATCTTTACCAAATCTATTACAGCACAGGTCAGTGACCTGGCTTTAATCTCTTGGCGTTTTGTCACAGCCTTCCTTTTTATTAACCTCTATTTTCTCATCAGTCGACGTCGTATAAACATTAACGGTAGGAATCTTAAACCTCTGACACGTATTGCCATCCTCAATCCGATTATCTATTTTATCTGTGAAACGATTGGCATTCGTATGACGACGGCTTCTGAAAGTGGAGCCTTTCTCGCCTGCATCCCAGTCGTTGCCCTTATCATGTCTAGCCTTATTTTAAAAGAATGGCCCAGCCGTTGGCAGGTGGTCGGTGTCATCACAACCCTCGTCGGTATCATCATGGCTGTCTTTGCTGCTGGCGGTTCTACCCACTTCTCCCTGGTGGGCTACTTGATTCTAGGTCTAGCAGTTGTCTCCTACGCCCTGTATTGCGTTGATGTTGAAAGGGCTAGTCAATTCAGTAGCCTTGAGATTACTTATTTTATGCTTGCCAGTGGTTGCCTGACATTCGGACTCTTTGCACTCAGCCAAGGCTTTCTAGCAGGCGATTTGAAAGAGCTCTTGCTACTCCCTGTGATCAATCCAAAATTCACTATCACCATCATTTATCAAGGCTTGGGATGCAGTGTTCTGGGCTATCTTCTATCAAATTTTGCCATCGCAAATATCGGGGTTAACCGAACAGCATCCTTTATTGGGATTTCGACAATTATCTCAATTCTAGCGGCTGTCGTCGTCTTAGGAGAACCCTTCTCGTATTTACAAATTTTTGCAGGAATTTTAGTCGTCTTGGGCGTCTATGTGGCCAATAAAACCTAAAACTCTCGGGAATTAAGCTTCCGAGAGTTTTTAGTCTTAATCAAGCTCTGTTTGGATTAACACGACGAGTTCTTCCTCATTAGGAATGCTGCTTACCGCAGTCGGCTCAGGTAAAGCCTTATCTCCATACCCCTTAATAATATGTGATAAGAACACAGACGCTTTTGTCATGGCAAGAGGTAAAGAATCTGCCCTAATGCTACGACCAAAATCAGGAAAACTAATTTGATAACCTTCCTCAATCGTGTGAAAAATCGCTGGATATTCGTATAACATGTCTCTTCCCCCATTTCAATACTATACTCCTCTATGATAAGATGCGTTTGAAGAGAAGTCAACCAAAAATCGTTATAATAAAGGTATTGAAACCATTCGAAACAATACAGCAAAGTTAAAATAAGGCTTAGTCCGTATTCAACTTGAGAAAGTGGCACCGATTCGGTGCTTTTTTGAAACCCAAAAAGTCCCTTGGAATTATCCAAAGGACTCTTTTTATCTGTTCTATTTCTTAACCTCATCCAAAATCTCAATCACCTTATACAAATCTGGTTCTGTGATTTGGTAAGGCGCTTGTTCACGGACAATTGGTTTAGCACAAAAGGCGATGCCGATGCTAGCTGTCTTAATCATAGGCAAATCATTAGCACCGTCACCCATAGCAATGGTTTGCGAGAGTTCGAGATCATTTTCTGCTGCCCAATCTTTGAGTTTGGCTACCTTGACATCTTTGGTGACAATGTCACCATAGACCTTACCAGTTAAGACACCGTCAACCACCTCTAGGTGATTAGCCTTAACATAATCGATTCCTGCTTCAACTGCTAGTCTATCCACAGTCTCATGGAAACCTCCAGAAACCAAGCCTACCTTAAAGCCACGGGCGTGGAGTTCATCTATAAGTTCCTTGGCCCCCTTGTTGAAATGAATACGGGCGTAGACCTTGTCAAATATACTCTCTGGCAATCCCTTGAGGGTCGCCACACGCTCATTCAAGGCCTGTCTAAAATCCAATTCTCCACGCATGGCACGCTCTGTGATTTCAGCAACCTTTTGACCAACGCCTGCTTCTTCTCCCAATAAATCAATAACTTCTTCTTGGACTAGCGTAGAATCTACGTCCATAACTAATAAACCTTTAACTTCTGACATAATTACCTCGATTCTTCGATGTCTATATAAGCCTTCACTAGATTTAATTCAAATATGAAATGAAAAACGGACCTTACAAAAAATTCTGGACCGTAGTCCAGAATCTTTCTCTTACATACGAATCTGTTCGCGTGTCTTCTCGTAAGATGATACAAAACGATCTGTCACACCTGGTTCAACTGTTTCCAAGGCATAAGAAATTTCTTCCAAAGATGCATCATAATCATGATCAACCTCAAACAATTTAAGTGCATGCTCAAAGCTACTTTGAACAGCAGGTTCGAACGAACGGTATCGGTTCGAGTATTGCAAGAGTTGCTCAGTCAAGGTTGCATTTTGAACAACCAAGTAAGCAGTCTCTTCCAAATGATCAATGGCGTTTTTAGATGTTTCTGTCAAACGCATTACCGCATCAATATTAATACGGCCACGGCTGAGTTCGTCCATAAGGGCCTCAATTTGAGCACTAGTTGAGAAGAATACACTCAAGAAGGATTGAGGAATACCTGGCAGGTTACGTTTTTCCATGTAACGCTTGATAACATGCAATTTATTAACATAAACATCAAGCTCTTCACGTGCTTTAGCTTCGTTTTTCTCAATAGCCTGAAGATTTTCAAAGACCTCAACCTGACCGTTTTCAACAGCTGACAAGGTATTAAGACTCTTTTCAAAGATTTTCTCAAGTTCTGAGAATGGTTTTACCTGAGTTTCAAAATTTTCAAGGGTTGGAAGAACAGCCGTCTCCACACCTGAGATATCAGATGCAAAGCTACGAACATCTGCCGCATAAGTTTCATCGAAGATGTAAGTCAACATGAGACGCTCAAGCTCTTCTTGAAGTTTCTTGTTGTTTTCTTTAGCATGCTTGAGATAACCTGGCAATATTTTCTTTTGACGCATAACAACCTTATATGAGGCAATTTCACGTTCAAAAATGCTATACAAGTTGTCAATTTTTTCTTGAATCTCAGCGTTTTCTTCTTCCGCACGGTCTAAATCAAGAGAAACCAACTCACTTGAGTTTGAACGGATAGCTTCACGAATTTCTTGGAAGCGACGTTCGATATTTTTCTCAGGGAAGTGATAATTTTGCTCAATCAACTTGCGATAGCCAGATTCCAAATCATCCAACTGATCTGGGAAATCATCTTCCAACTTAGCTACAATAGCAGGAATTTTCTCTGAAATTTGACCCAATGCAATAGTGTGCTCTTCTGCACGATCCAAGATAGTAGATGCTTCAACAGGGTCACCTGATGAGTTAAGAGTCACGAATTCTGCAAACTCAGCTTCAATGTTTTTAAGCTGCTTATTGATTTCGGTCATGGTAGAACCGAAATTATCAGAGTTTTCCTCGATTGAGTTTTGCAACTCTTCGTACAAGTCTAATGCATGCTTAACGCGAGCACTGTTCTTTTCTTCTTGTTCTTTCAAGGTTGAGAGCGCTTCGCGGATAGACTTGATGTCTTCTTCCACAAGATCTAACTGACTCTCAATGTTATTGATTTCACCACTAGCCTTGAAGAAATGGAAGGTATCGTTCATATTTTCAGCTTCGAAAATATGATTTTCAATATCTGCGAATGAATTTGTCGAGATATCAATCCATTTCTGATGCCATTCACGGAATGTTGTTTGACTTTGTCCAATCAAGTGAAGCTTTTTAACTTCTTCAATTTCTTCGTTAATTGGCAAGTCAAACAATTTTTGCTTGCGTTCTTCAAGCTGTGCAATCCGCGAATCATTTCGTTTTCTAATAAGAATACCGACTAAGTAAGCGATAATTACGAGCATAACTACCACTACAATCAGTAAAACAATTCCGCTAGACATAGTTTCTCCTTAATCGTCTATTATGTTCATAAATGTAGAATAACATTACGATTATATCATAGTTATCCTAGCATTGCACCCTTTTCTAAAAGAATATTAGATATCTAGAGTACTGTAAACGGCATTTTCTTCGATAAATTCGCGGCGAGGTTCAACCTTGTCTCCCATCAGCATATCGAAAATCTTATCGGCCTCTGCAGCATCATCCACAGAAACACGTGCCATCAAACGATTTTCAGGGTCCATGGTAGTTTCCCAAAGTTGGTGGTCATCCATTTCACCCAAACCTTTATAACGTTGTACTGTAGGTTTTGAACGTCCCACACTATACTTTTCAAAAGCAGCACGCAATTTGTCTTCTTGATCGGCACCAGGTTGGATGTATTCTTTAATCTCAGAACCAACCTTAACCCCATAAATTGGTGGTTGAGCAATGTAGACATAGCCTGCTTCCAAGACTGGACGCATAAAGCGGTAAATCAAAGTCAGAAGCAAAGTACGGATGTGGGCCCCATCGACATCGGCATCGGTCATGATTACCAACTTGTGGTAACGAGCCTTGCTGACATCAAATTCAGCTCCAAAACCTGTTCCCATAGCTGTGAAGAGAGAACGAATTTCTTCATTGGCTAGAATCTTATCCATGCTAGCCTTTTCAACGTTCAAAATCTTACCTCGAATTGGCAGAATAGCTTGGAATTCACGATTACGACCTGATTTAGCAGATCCACCGGCTGAGTCCCCTTCGACAATGAAAAGTTCATTCATTTCAGCATTATTCGATGAACAGTCTGCCAACTTCCCTGGAAGGTTAGAAATTTCAAGACCTGACTTCTTACGTGTCACCTCACGGGCACGCTTAGCGGCGATACGGGCCTTAGAAGCCAAAATCCCTTTTTCAACAATCTTCTTAGCGATAGCAGGATTTTCCAAGAGGAAGCGACTCAAAGCTTCACTGAAAAGACGATTGGTAATCTTAACCACTTCAGAGTTTCCAAGCTTGGTCTTGGTTTGACCTTCAAACTGTGGGTTTGGATGTTTAACAGAGATGATAGCAGTCAAACCTTCACGAACATCATCCCCTGTCAAATTATCATCTTTTTCTTTGAGAATCTTATTCTGACGTGCATAGTCATTAATGACACGCGTTAAGGCTGTTCGGAAACCTTGTTCGTGAGTACCACCCTCATGGGTGTGAATGTTGTTGGCAAAACTCATTACCGTTTCATGATAGCCAGTCGTGTATTGCATAGCAACTTCAACCGAAATACCATCCATCTCACCATCAGTGTAGGTAGGTTCATCAAAGATAACATCCTTGTTTTCATTGATGTATTTCACATAAGATGTGATACCACCTTCGTAGTGATAATGTTTCTCTTGTTCGAGACCTTCACGCTTATCTGTGATAGAGATACGGAGCCCCTTGTTCAAAAAGGCTAATTCTTGGATACGTTTAGCCAATTTTCCAAAATCAAACTCGGTTGTCTCTTGGAAAATCTCTGGGTCTGGCGTAAAGTGAACAGTCGTACCATGTTTCTCTGTTTCACCAATTACTGCCAAATCTGCTACCACTACCCCACGTTTATACTCTTGGAAGTGGATATGGCCATTTTTATAAACCTTAACATCAAGTTGTGTTGAGAGGGCATTAACGACCGAAGAACCAACCCCATGCAAACCACCAGAGACCTTATAACCGCCTCCGCCGAATTTACCACCAGCGTGAAGTACTGTAAAGACAGTTTCTACCGCAGGACGGCCAGTTTTTTCTTGGATATCGACTGGAATACCACGACCATCATCGACAACCGTAATAGAATTGTCCGGCTCAATAAAGACTTGAATATGAGTGGCGAAACCAGCCAAGGCCTCATCGATTGAGTTATCGACAATCTCCCATACCAAATGATGCAATCCCTCTTTTGAGGTTGAGCCAATATACATACCTGGGCGCATACGTACCGCTTCAAGTCCCTCTAGGACTTGAATCTGGCTGGCATCATATTCTTGCGCTTTTTCTTCAAGATTTTTTAATTCATCAGTCATTTATGTCACAATCTCCAATAATGATTTATGGCCATCAACAAGCAAGGTATCCAGACCCGCTGCTTTTCCTGCCTCTATATCTATCTGGCGGTCACCTATGACCAAGCCGTGTTTAATATCGTATTTTTTAATTAAATAAAGGAAACTATCTGGACTCGGCTTTCTAGCAAAACCATTTTCAGAAGTTACAACCTCTGTAAAATAAGAGGCAATTTCTGCTTTATCAAGGATGTCTAGCACCAAGTGATTACGGTGGCTAACCAAAAAATTACGCCCACCCTCGGTCACAATCTTAGCTAGGATAGCCCTAGCACCTTCAAAAAGAACAGGTTCCTGTAAATGCTTGGCTTCCTCCTGCTTATATAGGGTTCGAAAATCAGCTATATCAGGCGCAAACATAGCAATGGCAGTGCTCGTTGATACCTTAAGGGCATCATAGACTGCTTGAGGTTCTGCTGTACGCTCAAATTGTTCTAAAGTTGCTAGAAAAGCTTGAGTTGATACCTGGTAATTATCCAACAAGGTACCACCCAAATCCCAGATATAATCTCCATAATTCATAACCTTAATTATAACATAAAAGGTTAGATTTTGCTTGCTTTTCACAGCTAAAAAGGCTTGGAAAACCTATCCAAACCTTAATTTTTTATTTCAGAATCAAACTCGCCACAATAGGACTAATAAAGACATATAGAATCCCTGTTACAGCAATTGAGAGACCACCCATGGCACCTGCAACCTGACCATATCTGAAGGCAGTTCCTGTACCTACAGCGTGTCCGGTTCCTCCTAGTGAAAGTCCGATAGCGACTGGGTCTTTCATCCCAATCATTTTTAGAAAGACAGGACCTAAGACAGAGGTTAAGATACCCGTAATAACAACTACAACCAAGGTTACCGTCGTAATCCCCTGCATTTTTTCCGAAATTCCCACAGCCATGGCAGTCGTTACAGACTTAGGAAAGAGCGAAATAGCCAAAAAATAATCCATTCCAAAAAGCTTAGCAATCAAGGCCGTGTAAGTCGTATTTAGAACACAAGCAACCGTTGATCCAATTAGAATACTCTTATAGTGATGGCGCATGAGGTGTAGATTTTTATAAAAAGGAACTGCTAGCGCGACTGTTGAAGGAATAATCAAACTGTTAAGATAAGAGCCACCGACATAGTAATCCTTGTAGGAAATTCCTGTATAGTGCAAAATGACGATAATCAGGGCAGTCGATACAAGAAGAGGCGTCGTCAAAGGATTAGGGAAACGGCGATAAATCAATAGCCCTAATGTGTAAGCTAGTACAGAAAGTGTTAGCCCAAACAAGGGTGTGTTAAAAAAATTAGCCACGTTTAACCTCCTCGTAATCACCTTCAAAATGTTTTTTGATGAAACCGACGACTACTGCAATCACTACAATATTAAGAACCAAGGCTCCCATAATAATCAAAATAATAGGGACAATATTCGCTGAAATAGCATTCCAACGTTCCATAATACCGACACCTGCTGGCAAAAATAGAATAGTCATATTGGCAATTAAAAATTCTGCCACAGCATGTATATGACGTAGACGAATCCACTTAAGCTGAAGAGCAATCAGAAGCAAGAATAAGCCAATAATGCTTCCAGGAATAGGTAATTTGAAGAATGTTGAAAGAGCTTCACCAATAACGGCAAACAAACAAATCAACATGAATTGAACGTAGTATTTCACAACTTGCCTCCTAGGTTTAATCACCTATTAGTCTACTCCTTTTTTTTGAATTTCAAGAGTTTTCAGTAAATTCTTTTGAAAAATTGAGATCCATAAATCAGCCCCTTTGAACATAAAAAAATCCAACCCAAAGGCTGGACTCTATCACAGATGCCACCACCGAGAATTGAACTCGGAACGGAGCATTACCATTGCTCTATTATACCATTTAACTATAGCGGCAACTGTTTTAATCTTACCATACTTCTATTTACTGTGGCAAGATTTTTTGCTTATTTTTTATAAATTTAAGTCTTGGTAAGGCGTACGGTAACCAACCTGTAAAACCTTACCATCTTTAATCAAGATAGGACGTTTAATCAACATACCATCTGAAGCTAAGAGTTCAACAGCTTCATCAAGAGATAGCGTTGGTAGCTTATCCTTTAATCCTAGAGATCGGTAGGATTGTCCACTCGTATTAAAGAATTTCTTAAGCTCTAAATCTGACCCTGCCAAAAGCTCTTTTAAAAACTGAGCCGAAGGTGGGTTTTCCTCAATATTAATAGATTTAACATCTAAACCTAATTGATTGAGTTCCGCCTTTGCCTTACGACAAGTGCTACATTTGGGATATTCATAAAAAGTGTACATGTTTTTCTCCTTTTTTCTAGCATAAAATATCTGTCTAAGACTTGTCAAACCTAATGCCTTCTAAATGAAGTAAAAAACGCTTGACTTCTTCTCCTGCTGCATATTTTCCTATATGACCACTACTAGGAAGAACCCGATGACAAGGGACGAGAACCAACCATGGATTCTTACCAACAGCAGTTCCTACGGCCTGTGCCGATTGACATGAAATCACTTTTCCAATCTGACTATAGGTTCTACTCTGCCCCGCAGGAATGTCCTGTAAAGCTGACCAAACCTTTAACTGGAAGGAGGTCCCTCTATCTGCTAGAGGGAGGGTATCTGGACTTGGATTATTACCTTTAAAATAAGCCTCTAACCAATCCCTCGTCATTTTCAAGATAGGATTTGAGGTGTCTACTAATTCCTCTTCCTTAATACCTGCCTGAAAATGCTTTTGTCCCTCCAACCAAATGCCATAAAGCGCTTGGTCACTTGCCACCAAACACAAGCGTCCAATAGGAGATAAATAATACTGACGATAAAACATATATTTATTATAACAAAAAGACAGGAATCTCTTGTTCCTGTCAATTAACTCTTATTATTTACCTTTAATCAAACGCACACGAACGATATTGTCGCTAGCCTCAAACTTAGCAACCAATTCATCAATCTTAGACTTGTCTGTTTCATCAAGGTCAAGAAGTGTATAGGCATAGTCACCCTTAGAACGGTTGATGATATTATCAATATTGATATTAAAATCAGAAACCGCTGTAGATATACGAGCCACAATATTAGGCACGTTTTTATTAATCAAGGTGATACGGTATGGAGCACTCAAGGCCTGTTGCACACGTGGGAAGTTAACAGAGTTAACAATTTCACCTGTTTCCATAAAGCGACGGATAGTTTGACCAGCCATAATCGCACAGTTAAGTTCTGCTTCACCTGTTGAACCACCAACGTGTGGGAAGACAGTCACATTAGGTTTGTTAAGGAGGTCTTCTGTACCAAAGTCAGTGATATAACGTTTAACCACACCTGTTTCTAAAGCATCAAAGAGAGCATCGTTATCTACCAACTCTGCACGGGCAAAGTTAATGATAGTTGTCCCTTTTTGCATGAGATTGAAGGCATCCGCATTGAAAGTTCCTGTTGTATCTGGTGTCAATGGAACGTGAACAGTGATGTAATCACAGTTTTCAAAAATTTCTTTGAGATCAGAAACACGTCTGACATGGTGAGAAATATTCCAAGCTGCTTCAATAGAAACATATGGATCGTAACCATAGACCTTCATACCCAAACGATAGGCATCATTGGCAATACGAGCACCGATAGCACCAAGCCCGATAACACCAAGGGTTTTTCCAGCAATCTCGCTACCAGCAAACTGCTTCTTACCTGCTTCGATTTGTTTAGGAATATCATCACCAGACAAGGTATTAACCCAAGCATTGGCCGCAATATAGTCACGGGCTGAGAGCAAGATAGAGGCCAAAACAGCTTCCTTAACAGCGTTCGCATTAGCACCCGGAGTATTGAAGACAACAATCCCTTTTTCAGTTGCTTCGTCAACTGGGATATTGTTAGTACCTGCACCAGCACGCGCAATAGCTTTCAAGTTGTCAGGAAAAACAGTGTCATGGAGATTTTGACTGCGAATGATATAGGCATCCGGATTTTTCGCTAAATCACCATCAATTTGGAAATGATTTCCAAGTTCCTTCAAACCAATCTGGTTAATATTGTTATACGTTTTTACACTAAATACCATAATTTTATTCCTCTTAAATCAATGTATCCCGTGGTGAGCTGCTTCATCAAGTTCTTGATAAAAGGCTTTCTCCCGCTTAGTTTTGATTTTCTGATAAGCAAGACGTTCACCATCAATAGGAACCTTGCCACAATAGACATAGCCAAGCTTCTCCAAAATATGCTGCATGACAGTATTCTTTTCATGCGTATCGCAACGGAAATCATGAGCATCAGTTCCCTCAATAAGACCCTGAATGAAGGTTTGAGCAATGCCCCGACCCGTAAATTCACTTAAAACGGCGATTCTATGAAAAGTAATATAGCGCTTATTGTGGTGTTTCCAGTCCCCGTCATAGATTTTGTCGTAAGCAGGGTCTCCATCAACAATCACCGCAGCATAAGAAACGATTTGACCATCAACAATTCCTACATAGGCCTGCCCATTAAGGACATCGTCAAAGATAGTTTCTTCAGTAGGGTAACCATCAGCTCCTTGCCATTGGGTACTCCCCTCTTCTGCTAAAGCAGTTCTAGCACTCTCAATCACAGTCATGATAGCCCCAATTTCATTTGGGAAAGCTTGTCTAATTTCCATCTCTTTACCTAATTATTTATTTTCGGCTTCAAATTTCTTCATAAAGTCAATCAAGTCAAGTACACCCTGACGTGGGAAAGCGTTATAAACACTAGCACGCATACCACCTACTGAACGGTGTCCTTTGATATTCTTGAAACCAAGAGCATCTGCTTCTGCTACAAACTTAGCATCCAACTCTTTACTTGGTGTTACAAATGGGATGTTGCAGACAGAACGATCCTTGGCATCTTTGACAGGATTTGTGTAGAAATCAGATGATTCAATATAATCGTAGAGAAGACCTGATTTCTCACGTTGAATTTCAGCCATCTTGTCCACGCCACCAATTTCATTTTTAACCCAGTCAAAGACGAGTTTTGAAATATAGATGTTGAAACATGGTGGTGTATTGTAAAGTGATCCTGCTTCAGCTTGAATACGGTAATCCAACATGGCAGACAATTGTGGTTGGTCGTTAAGGAAGTCTTCACGAACGATAACCACTGTCACCCCAGCAGGTCCAATATTTTTCTGAGCACCCGCATAGATAAGGGCAAAGTCCTCAACATTGTAACGAGCAGCCAAAATATTTGAAGACATATCAGCTACAATTGGCACACCATTAGTATCAGGTAAATCGTAGATAGATGTTCCTTCAATGGTATTGTTCGTTGTCAAGTGAACATAAGCAGCTTCTGGGTCAATTGTTGCTGGGTCAAAGCTTGGGATGTGATCGTAAACAGTTTCTTCTGAAGAGGCCAAAAGAATTGGTTCAAAAGGAATAGTTTTTGAAAGTTTAACAGCTTCTGTATAAGCTTTTTTACCCCATGAACCACCTACAAGGTAGTAAGCTTTCTTACCTTGAGCGAGGTTAAGTGGGACCATTGTAAATTGTGTCGAAGCGCCACCTTGCAAGAAAATAACCTTATAGTTATCAGGAATGGCCATAAGCTCACGAAGTGTCGCTTCCGCATCTTTAACGATTTTGTCAAATTCTGGAGAACGGTGGGACATTTCTAGCACGGACATACCGGAATCTTGATAGTTAAGCAATTCAGCTTGGGCTTTTTCAAGCACTGGTTTTGGTAATGTAGCAGGTCCTGCTGAGAAATTATAAATTGTCATAAAGACACCTCCAAAATTTTAATGGTCCTATTATAGCGAATTTTCTGAATATTGTAAAGTGTTAACAGTAAAAAACGAACGGGATTAACCGCTCGCCTCAAAAAAGTTAGGTATTTTATGTATATTTTCATCAGTAATTGATTTTAGTATCCGTTTATTTTTGCTTAAGAAAATAGGCTGCCCCAATTAGATTAGCTCCATTATGATGATGACAAGCAACAATCTCGGGACGTTTAATAATTTTACCGATAAAGTCAATCTCATGGTGAACCTTATCAAACTGGCGGTTGACCTCCTCGATAAGAATCGGCTGGGCTGAAATGCCACCTCCAATAACAAAGGTTTCCATATCAAAGATAGTTTGAAGATTCAAAATGGTAATGGCTAGGTTACGGCAATAGCTTTCAAAAAGCGGATAGACTGTTTTATCTCCTTCATTTATGGCCTTAAATGCGGCTAAACCATCCTTTAAATCTGAGTTACCTAGCACTTCATTTACCTTGGTAATTAAACCGACAGCCGACAAAGTCATGCCTCGCATCAATGAAGGATCAACTTTTTCCATTTGAACTGGTAACAGAAAGGTCAACTCACCCGCTTGAAAATGACTTCCTTGAAAAAGTTTACCATTAATAATAAATCCACCACCTAGACCTGAACCCAAAACAAGAGCTGCACCATTGGCCACTCCTTGCAAATGACCTGTAGCTAGCTCTGCCAAGGCCGCTGCTTTACCATCATTAAGAGCCATCACAGGCAGATGGTACTTGGCTTCGAGGACCTCTTTAATACGAAAGCCGTGGAAGAACCTCAATAAGCCACCATGATAAATCACACCTTCCTCAGTATCAACCGTCCCTGGAACACTAATTGCTATACCTGATAAGTCTACTTCAACTGAAGTAACTATCTGATCAATCACGTCAATAGCTTGTTCTAAGTTTTGTGGGGATGACTGCGTCGGCAGACTCTTTTCAATGGCGAACTGCTCCGAAACAAGTGCTGACTTCACCTGTGTTCCCCCAAAATCAATCGCTAAAATCGTCATAAGCATCCTCCACAGATTGTTTTTCGTCATTATAACACAAAAGAGCAAAAACTAGAAAAAACGGTTCCAAAATGCTATCATAAACTTACAGAATTAGATAAAAGGAGTTATCTCACATGACTAAATTTCTACACACTTGTGTCCGTGTCAAGGACCTAGAAGCCTCACTTAAATTCTATAAAGAAGCTCTTGGTTTCAAAGAAGCTCGTCGCAATGATTTTCCAGAATATAAGTTCACCCTTGTCTACTTGCAACTCGAAGATGATCCTGATTACGAGTTGGAATTAACCTACAACTACGACCATGAAGCTTATGATCTCGGAGATGGATACGGGCATATCGCCGTTGGTGTTGATGACCTAGAAGCTACACACCAAGCTCACAAAGAGGCTGGCTATACTGTCACAGACCTCTCAGGTCTTCCTGGTAAACCAAAAATGTACTACTTTATCACTGATCCAGATGGCTATAAGATTGAAGTTATTCGTTTGACGCAATTCCTAGAAAAATAAAACAAAAAAAGTCAGATTGTATAGATCTGGCTTCTTTTTGTGCTTAATTTTTATTATCTGTCTTTAAGGCTGACAAAATTTGGGTACGAATATCATCCACACCGTTTGGATTATTTGGTAGGAATAAGGTTTGATTGCCTTTAGCCGCAAAAGTATTAAGGGTATCTAGATATTGGTTAGTCAAGAGAATAGACATAATCTGCTCTTCAGACATACCCACATTGGCCTCTTTAAGTTCTGCGATAGATTCAGCCAATCCATCAACGATTGCCTTACGTTGTTGGGCAATACCGACCCCGTGAAGACGATCTTTTTCAGCTTCGGCTTCAGCTGCTGTAACAATCTTGATCTTATCAGCTTCTGCCAATTCTTGAGCTGCGACACGCTTACGTTGGGCAGCATTGATTTCGTTCATAGACTGTTTAACTTCAGCATCTGGTTCAACTTTGGTAATCAAAGTCTTAACAATGATATACCCATAAGTTGTCATTTCTTCAGCCACTTGGTGTTGAACCTCAAGGGCAATTTCATCTTTCTTCTCAAAGAGTTCATCGAGCGTCAATTTAGGAACTGATGAACGGAGAGCATCCTCAATGTATGATTTAATTTGAGCTTCTGGACGCATGAGTTTATAGTAAGCATCTGTAACATTTTGCTCATTAACACGATATTGAGTAGCCACATTCATCATGACAAAGACATTATCCTTTGTCTTAGTCTCAACCACAATCTCACTTTGAAGCAAACGTAGTTGAATACGAGCGGCAATTTTATCGATACCAAATGGTAAACGCATATGAATCCCACTCGTTGCAATTTTTTGATAACGTCCAAAACGTTCAACGATAGCCACTGACTGTTGACGTACAACGTAAAGCATACTGATGAGAATTCCCAAGATAATCAAGAAGGAAATCAGTAAAAAGAGAAGTGCTGCTTGCATGTTAAGTCCTCCACAATAAACATTAAAAATTTCTTTGTTTTATTATAGCACAGCCATACAATTTTTCAAGAAAAATAGTATGGCTTGTTCGGAATAGTGTAAAGTAGACACTTTCTTAATCTCTTATGTGTCAGCACTCCTGAAATCTTGTAAACTCTTGTTAATCGAGAGACTTGTACACAACAGGCTAGACTTTTCGATGTAAGAAAAAGACTGAAACTATTGCGTTTCAGCCTCTCCGTAATTTTAAAATAAAATCGTTTGAAGAACCGTTTTAGATTGCATCTAAAACTTAGGTCTCAAAAAACTTATTTACGATACATCTTAACTTGAAGGTAAATATCGTTATAGATTCCTAGCCACTTTTGACCTAGGTTATTATAGACTTCAAGGTTTTTGATGGTTGATTCTGATGGGTAAAAGGCCTTATCATCCGTAATACTCTTTGGAAGTAAGGCTTTGGCTGCCTCGTTAGGCGTGGCATAACCGATATATTCAGCATTTTGCGCTGCATTTTCCGGTTTAAGCATGAAGTTGATAAATGCATAGGCTTCTTTTTCATGCTTTACAGTCTTAGGAATCACCAGATTATCAAACCAAAGATTTGAGCCTTCAGATGGGACAACGTAACGTAGGTCCTCATTTTTATCAAGCATCTCACTGGCTTCCCCTGAGAAGGTTACTCCAATAGCCGCATCACCTTGAACCATGTAGCCCTTCATCTCATCACCAACAATAGCTTTGATATTTGGTGTCAGACTATTAAGTTTAGTTTCAGCCAAGCGTAATTCAGTCATGTTCTTGGTATTCAAGCTATATCCCAGGCTATTGAGTGAGAAGCCAAGGACTTCACGCGCGCCATCAACCAGCATAATCTGGTTTCTGTATTCGGGTGACCAAAGATCATTCCAGTGCTGAGGTGCTTTTTTCACCAATTTCGTATTATAGACGATTCCGACTGTCCCCCAAAAATAAGGGATAGAATAGTCATTATTAGGATCGAAACTAAGCCCCTTAAAACTTGAGCCAATCTGATTAAAGCCATGGATTTTAGATTTATCCAACTTCACCAAAAGGTCTTCCTTGACCATTTTATCAATGGTGTAGTCTGACGGCACAGCAATGTCGTATGTCGTACCACCTTGCTTAATCTTAGTATACATAGCTTCGTTGGAATCAAAAGTTTCATACTGGACCTTGATTCCTGTTTCTTTAGTGAACTTGGTCAAAAGATCAGGATCAATATAATCACCCCAGTTATAAATAACAAGCTTGTCCGAAGCATTTCCTGTACGACTTTGCATGTAGGCAGAAATTCCCCAAAGGAAGAAAATAATTGCTAAAATCCCTGCCAGAAATTGATAGAGTTTACGCATCGTGCTCCTCCTTTCTCTCCTTGGTAATCATATAATATCCAATGACTAGAAGAATAGAGAACAAGAAGACAACCGTTGATAGGGCATTGATTTCCAAGGAAATCCCTTTACGGGCACGTGAGTATATTTCCACAGCAAGTGTTGAAAAACCATTCCCCGTTACAAAGAAGGTTACTGCAAAGTCATCCAGCGAATAGGTAAAGGCCATGAAATAACCAGCGATAATACCAGGTGTCAAGTATGGCAACATAACCTCACGTAACATCTGCCATTGGGTCGCACCTAGGTCATAAGCTGCATTCACCATATCTCGATTCATTTCCTTGAGACGTGGTAAAACCATGAGAACCACGATTGGGATTGAGAAGGCAATGTGACTCAACAAAACCGATACAAAACCGAGTTGGAAACCAATCAAGGTGAAAAGAATCAAGAAACTCGCACCAATCATGACGTCCGGTGCAACCATGAGTACGTTATTTAGAGATAAAATCCCAGTCTGTTGCTTCTGTTTGCTCTCATAGATAAAGATAGACCCAAAGGTACCAATAATCGTCGCCAGAAGAGCACTAAGAAAAGCTAAAAAGAAGGTTTGAGCCAGAATTAACATGAGTCGGCTATCTGAAAACATGCTCTGGTAGTTATCCAGAGTAAAGCCAGTGAAGCTATTCATATCGCCACCACTATTGAAAGAATAGGCGATTAAATAGAAGATTGGCAAATAAAGGATAACAAAGACAAGAGCTAAATAGAGATTTGCAAATTTTTTCATTGACGTCTCTCCTTTGTTAACCACATGGTCGCAATCATGGCAGCAATAAGAACAACACCAATGGTTGCCCCCATTCCCCAGTTTTGTGTCGTGAGGAAGTGCTGTTCAATAGCTGTTCCTAAGGTAATCACTCGGTTACCTCCGATCAAACGTGTCAGCATAAAGAGGCTGAGACTAGGAATAAAGACCGACTGGACACCAGAGCGTACCCCATTGAGCGATAAAGGAAAAATAACCTTGGTAAAGGTCTGCCAATCATTGGCTCCCAAATCTTTACTCGCATTTACAATATTTTCATCCAAATCATCCAGTGCATTGAAAATCGGTAGAATCATAAAGGGAATTTCAATGTAGCTAGCCACGAAAATGAAGGAGAAATCCGTAAAGAGAATTTGCATGGGTGCAATCCCAAAGAAGCCGAGAAAGGCATTGATACCACCTTGTTGCCCAAAAATTCCCATAAAAGCATAAGCTTTCAGAAGGAGGTTGACCCAGGTCGGCAAAATGACCAACATCAACCAAAGTTGCTTATGCTTTAGTCTGGTTAAAAGATATGCCGTCGGATAAGAAATGAGAAGGGTTACCAGAGTAATAATGGCTGCATAAAGAACCGAGTTAAAACTCATCCTTAAATAAGTCCAACTGGAAAAGAAGGTACCATAATTGTCCAAAGTAAAGTTACCACTGATATCAAAGAAAGACTGATAGAGTAGCATGAGCACTGGAGCAACCACAAAGAGTAGGAGCCAAAGGAGGTAAGGAACCGAGAAGAGGCTAGCTGTTTTCTTCATAGCGCTCCTCCTCAATGGCATTAATCAAGCCATCTTCATGCTCTTCCACTTCCACATATTCTTCAATACGAGCATCGAATTCTTCTTCTGTCTCATTAAGACGCATGATATGAATATCCTCAGGCGTAAAATCAAGACCGATAATCTCACCCTCAATCGCCTTACGGGTTGAATGAATCATCCATTCATTACCAAGATTGTCATAGGCAATGATTTCATAGTGGACCCCACGGAAGAGCTGAGTTTCCACGCGAACTTGCAATTTGCCTTCCTCAGGAAGTGTAATCTGTAAATCTTCAGGACGAATCACCACTTCGACAGGTTCATTAGGACGCATTCCTCCATCAACAGATTCAAAACGTTTCCCATTGAACTCAACCAAATAGTCCTCAATCATAACGCCTGGTAGGATGTTAGATTCTCCAATAAAGGTTGCAACGAAGTGATTGATTGGTTCGTCATAGATATCAACCGGAGTTCCTGATTGAACAATTTCACCATCATTCATAACAAAAATCCAGTCCGACATGGCCAAGGCCTCTTCTTGGTCGTGAGTGACAAAGACAAAAGTAATCCCTAGACGTTGTTGCAATTCGCGCAACTCGTATTGCATTTCAGTACGTAGTTTCAAATCCAGTGCTGACAAAGGCTCATCCAAAAGGACTACACGGGGTTGGTTAATAATCGCACGAGCAATAGCCACACGTTGACGTTGACCACCTGATAATTTTTGAATCGAGCGCTTTTGATAACCATTTAGTTGAACCATCTTTAAGGCTTCTTCTACACGCTCTTCAATTTCCTTTTTAGGCACCTTTTTCAATTTAAGGGCAAAAGCCACATTGTCAAAGACATTCATATGTGGAAAGAGGGCATAAGATTGGAAAACGGTGTGAACATCCCTTTTATTGATAGGAATATCATTGATACGTTTTCCATCCAAAAGGACGTCACCACTGGTCGCATCTAATAGACCTGCAATGATGTTCAAAATCGTTGATTTACCAGAACCAGAAGCCCCAAGAAGGGTATAGAACTTACCTTCTTCTAGTTCAAAGTTGATGTCTTTTAAAACTTGTGTGCCACTGTCTTCAAACACTTTTGAGACATTTCGAAAGGCAATAATCGGATTAGTCAATTGTCATAAATCCTCCATGGATAGCAAATATAGGGATAGGGTTTTATTAGTTTAATTCGTCGCCAATGATACGTACTTCAGGCTCTAGTGTAACACCTGAATTTTCCTTAACCTTAGCGATAACATCTGAAATAAGGTCTTCATAGTCTTTTGCTGTTCCTTGATCGACATTAACCATGAAGCCAGCGTGCTTAGTTGACACCTCAACACCCCCGATACGATGTCCCCTGAGGTTAGCTTCCATAATCAGCTGACCTGCAAAGTGACCTGGTGGGCGTTTAAAGACCGAACCACATGAAGGGTATTCAAGAGGTTGTTTAAGCTCTCGCAAATGATTGAGACGATTCATCTCATTCTTGATTTGCTCGTAGTCTCCTGGTTTGAGGTTAAATTTAGCTGAAATAACCACTTCACCTGTTTCTTGGAGCACCGAACGACGATAACCAAAACGCATATCTCTTGCATCAATCGTACGAATATCACCGTCTTTTGTAAGAACCTGAGCAGAAACCAAGATATGGGCAATCTCACCACCATAGGCACCCGCATTCATATAGACGGCACCACCAACACTACCTGGAATCCCCGCTGCAAATTCAAAACCAGTCAAACTTTGGAAACGAGCCACCTTGGTTGTCGCAATCAAATTAGCCCCCGCTTCAGCTTCAATTTGATAACCATTAACTGCAATACCATTAAGTCTGTCAAACATAATCACAAAACCTCTGATGCCACCGTCACGGACAATCAAATTACTGGCATTACCGAGCACCATCCAAGGAATGTCATGCTTATTAGCAAATTTGACAATACGAGAGAGTTCATAGCGGTTACGTGGAAAGGCCAAATAATCCGCTGGACCACCAACCTTGGTATATGTATAACGTTTTAAGGGTTCGTCGAAACGAATATCAATCCCCACTAAATCTTCTTTAAGTTCATCTAACATGTTATTTTCCATACTTTTTCTATACATTTATTTCTTTGTAGGTATCGTGATAGACTTCCCCATATTACTATCACTACCTAAAAATGAGTTAGTATTTTTCCTAAAAATTAAAAGAAAAATACGACAAAAAGCCAAGATTAATTATAGCAAAAAATCCCCATCTTGACGACAAGGAATTTCACGCAAAGCTAGTCCATAACTTCCAATTTACGGACATCGCTAGTGTTTAATTGACTCAAATATTTTTTGTAGGCTTGACCAGTTTTAGGGTCAACCAAATCATCTGCTATTTCTATCAAGGGAACCAAAACAAAAGCTCTCTGACTCATATAAGGATGGGGCACTTTAAGGTGCTCAGTCTCCCAGATTTCCTGCCCATATAGAAGAATATCAATATCTACTGTCCGAGGCCCCCAATGCTCATGACGAACGCGATCAAGGTCTTTTTCAATCTGCTGACATGACCTTAGTAAGGTTTCAGCTGGCAACTGAGTCTCTAAGAGCAAGGCAAGGTTCAAAAAATCAGCCTGTTCTGTCAGTCCCCAAGCAGCCGTTTCATAATAGGAAGATACTGCTTTAACCTCTGTCTCAGGTAAGTCATTCAAGGCCTCCACAGCTTTTTGGAGATAGTCCTGACGATCACCCATATTAGATCCCAAACTCAAATAAACTCTTGTCATCGGCTACGCTCCAATTCAATACCAACACTCTTATAATGCCCATTAATTGGTGGATTTTCCTTGGTAATTCGAACTTTAATAGATTGAATTGGTGCAAATTGTTCAAATAAATCCTCACAAATCGCACCCGCCAAACGCTCAATCAAAATGTACTTTTTATCTTCCACTTGTTTTTGCACGGCTTCGAAAACCAAACCATAGTGAACCGTATCATCTAGATTGTCACTCTGTGAAGCCTTAGTTAGATCAACAGTCAATTCCAAATCAACCACAAAAATTTGCCCTAGGGTCTGCTCCTCAGCAAAAGCCCCGTGATAACCATAAAAACGGCAACCATTTAAAATAATTTTATCCATAATTTCTCCTTAAGACACTAGACTCTTCTTTATTCTAGCACAAAACAGTTGAAAAGTTGGTCTCTAATTAGTATGATATTTTAGACAAATCTGAAATTAGTGTATTTACACTTTATGCAATCGATTGCATAATTCTTCTGATTTGGTAAAATATAGACACAGGAGCTAAAAAGAGACTCCTGAATTATAAGCAAGACTATCTCAACTAATAAGGAAAAAAACTATGACAAATCAAACCGCAATGCAATATTTTGAATGGTATCTCCCAGGTGACGGTCAACACTGGAACAATTTGGCTGAAGATGCTCAACATTTAGCAGACCTAGGCATCAGCCACGTTTGGATGCCACCCGCTTTTAAAGCTACAAACAAAGATGATGTTGGTTACGGAGTCTATGACCTCTTTGACCTTGGAGAATTCGACCAAAAAGGAACAGTCCGCACCAAATACGGCCTCAAAGAAGAATATCTCAATGCTATCAACCAACTCAAAGAAGTTGGTATTGTACCTATGGCCGACGTTGTGCTTAATCACAAGGCGGCAGCGGATAAACTTGAGACCTTCGAAGTGGTCGAAGTTGACCCAGAAGACCGTACCCAAGAAATCAGCGAACCATTTGAAATCGAAGGCTGGACACATTTCACCTTTGACGGACGCAATAAAGCCTACGACGATTTTGAATGGCACTGGTACCACTTTAACGGAACTGACTTCGATGCCAAACGTAATAAAAGTGGTATCTATCTTATCCAAGGTGACAACAAAGGCTGGGCAGACAACGACTTGGTTGACAACGAAAATGGTAACTTCGACTACCTTATGTATGCCAACCTAGACTATAAACACCCTGAAGTTATTGAAAATATTTACGAATGGGCAGATTGGTTCGTTGAAACAACAGGCGTTCAAGGGTTCCGAATGGATGCCGTTAAGCACATTGATTCTTTCTTTATGCGTAATTTTATTCGCGATGTCAAAGAAAAACAAGGTCAGGATTTCTATGTCTTTGGTGAATTTTGGAATGGTAACGAGGAGGATAACAATACCTATCTTGAAAAGATTGAAAAACGTTTTGACCTCGTCGATGTTCCCCTCCACAACAATCTACACAACGCTAGCACAGCGGGAGCTGATTATGATTTAACAACAATTTTCGATCATTCCTTGGTTAAAAATCATCCTGAACATGCCGTGACCTTCGTAGACAACCACGACACTCAACGCGGACAAGCTCTAGAATCTACTGTTGAAGAATGGTTTAAACCAGCTGCTTACGCTCTCATCCTTCTCCGTGAAGACGGTCTTCCTTGCCTATTTTATGGTGACTACTATGGTATTGAGGGTGAATTTGCCCAAAAAAATTTCCAAGAGAGCCTAGATACCTTGCTCTACGCTCGTAAAGACCTAGCTTACGGTGAGCAAACAGACTACTTTGATGATCCAAACTGTATCGGGTGGACACGCTCTGGCAACGAAGATGGGGCTCCATTAGCTGTAACGATTTCTAATGATGCTGCTAACAGCAAGTCTATGGAAATTGGTAGTGATTGGGCTGGACAAGCCTTCTATGACATTCTTGGAAACTGCTCTGATACTGTAACCATTGACGAAGACGGATGGGGAGACTTCCCAGTTTCTGAAAAATCTGTCAGCGTTTGGACAAATCAAGACTAAGAAAAAAAGCTCAGTTGAACTGAGTTTTTTTAGTATCATAAAATTCCTGAAATAGTCTTAACGATATCACGATTGGCATCAACATTATGCACACGTACAATCTGACATCCTTTGGTAACAGCATAACCAGATAAGGCAGCTGTCCCCTGGTCGCGATCCTTAGCTTGGGTATTTCCACCTAGTAGGTAGTTCACAACACGCTTACGAGAAATCCCAAAAAGAACAGGATAGCCCAAGGCAACGACCTTGTCCAAACCTTTTAGCAGGTCAATATTGTGTTGGACATTTTTCGCAAAGCCAAAGCCTGGATCAATCCAGATATTGTCCTTGGCCACACCTGCTTCCAAGGCGGCCTGGGCTCGTTGACTGAGGAAGGTACAGACATCTTCTGTGACATCATTGTATACTTCTTCTTTTTGATTATGCGTGAGGATAATCGGCACATTCTTTTCAGCTGCTAAAGCTAGCATCTGACCATCATAGAGTCCTGCCCAGACGTCATTTAGAATATCTGCACCTGCTTCAAGAGCAGCTCTGGCAGTGGCTGTCTTATAGGTATCAATACTGATGAGCACATCATATTTTGCCTTGATAGCCTGAATAACTGGCACGATACGAGCAATCTCTTCTTCCTCAGTCACAAATTCTGCCCCTGGTCCTGTAGATTCGCCACCTACATCGATTATGGCAGCCCCCTGGGCAATCATACGCTCAACCTGAGCCAAAGCATCTTCTACAGTGTCAAAATCGCCACCATCTGAGAAAGAATCAGGGGTGACATTCAAGATTCCCATAATACAGGCCATACCTGCAATCTCATGTTTGCCAATAAACATCTTAACTCCTAAAAATCACGCATCAATGAAAGGATTTCCTTGCGTTCTTCACGGTCTTCTTTATAAAGGCCCTTAGCGACAGTTGTGATTGTCTTACTTCCTGGTTTCTTAATACCTCGCATGGTCATACACATGTGCTCTGCTTCAACCATGACAAAAACTCCTCGAGGATTCAGAGCTTCTTCAAGTGCTGTAGCAACTTGATCCGTAAGACGTTCTTGCAACTGTGGACGACGAGCAGCTACTTCAACCGCACGCGCTAATTTGGAAAGTCCTGTCACCTTGTCTCCACTTGGCAAATAAGCCACATGGGCCTTACCATAAAATGGAACCAAATGGTGCTCACACATAGAGTAAAAAGGAATATCCTTGACAAGGACAACTTCGTCATGGACTTCTGAAAAGACAGCTGTAAATTGATCCTTAGGGTCTTCATTTAGACCTGAAAACATTTCAGCATACATCTTAGCCACACGTTTTGGTGTGTCCAAAAGTCCCTCACGCTCAGGATTTTCACCTAGAGCTTCCAATAGTTGATAGACTGCTTGTTCTACTTTTTCTTGATTTGCCATAATTTCCTCCTGCAACGTTATAATACTATCTATTATACCTTATTTTGCTGGATTTTTCTTGCAAAAAATAAGATTTCCTAGCTACCTAAACCTCAAAAAAAGCGAAGACCACCTTTCATATAGGGCTCTATAATTTCTGTAGTGGGTAAAACCACTG
>NZ_KV809592.1:0-992 GCF_001812625.1 Streptococcus sp. HMSC064H09 | reverse complement strand
AAGTGGACTTGGGTATTCAACGTCTCAAGGACCTGGGACTCAATCCTATCTTTTTGCCCCATTCACTAAAAGGCTTAGATTTTATCAAAGAACATCCTGAAGCTCGTGCAGAGGATTTGATTCATGCCTTTTCTGATGATAGCATCGACATGATCCTATGTGCCATTGGTGGAGACGATACCTATCGCTTGCTACCCTACCTCTTTGAAAATGACCAACTACAAAAGGTTATCAAACCAAAGATTTTTCTCGGTTTCTCGGATACAACCATGAACCACCTCATGTTGCATAAGCTAGGGGTCAAGACTTTTTACGGCCAATCATTTTTAGCAGACATTTGTGAGTTAGACAAAGAAATGTTGCTACATTTTCTAAAAACGTTCTAATGTAAAGTCTTTCCTTAGAATCCCGAGGTTTTGTCCTTGAATCCAAGTTGTTTTTCTGTTATACTAATAAAGTAATAAGGAGAAATATATATGACTAAACAGAGAATTAATCAAGTTGTTGGTTCAATTGGTGCCTTTATCGGGATTATTGTATTTATAGCCTACATCCCTCAAATTTTTGCCAATTTACAAGGGAACAAAGCTCAACCATTCCAACCTTTATCAGCAGCTGTCTCTTGCTTAATCTGGGTCATTTATGGATGGACACAAGAGCCTAAGAAAGACTGGATTCTAATCATTCCAAACTCAGCCGGGGTTATCCTTGGCGGACTGACTTTCCTTACTGCTCTATAAGAATACAACTACTATAAAAAGCAACCACATCGAGCGGTTGCTTTTTTACTATTTTCTCGATCTAAAAGTCTTCTTCTGACTCTAATTCTTGTTGTTTTATCTCATCTCCTGTGATAAGATAGGCTCAATCTATTTTCAGGAGGGTCAAGACATGGTTTCTACTATTGGTATTGTGAGCTTATCTAGTGGAATTATCGGTGAAGACTTTGTCAAGCACGAAGTGGACTTGGGTATTCAACGTCTCAAGGACCT
>NZ_KV809591.1:0-231 GCF_001812625.1 Streptococcus sp. HMSC064H09 | reverse complement strand
CAGAAAGTGAATCAACGTCAGCGTCACAATCCGAGTCAAATTCAGTTTCAGCTTCAGAAAGTGCATCAGTAAGCGAATCACAATCAGTGTCTAATTCCGAGTCAGCCTCAGAAAGTGCGTCTGTATCTGAATCACAATCAGTGTCTAACTCAGAGTCAGCATCAACAAGTGCGTCTGTCTCAGAATCACAGTCTGTTTCAAACTCAGAGTCAGCCTCAGAAAGTGCGTCAG
>NZ_KV809590.1:0-1800 GCF_001812625.1 Streptococcus sp. HMSC064H09 | reverse complement strand
AGTGAATCAACGTCAGCGTCACAATCCGAATCAAGCTCAGTTTCTGCGTCAGTAAGTGCATCAGTAAGCACATCACAGCTGGAATCAAATTCAGTCTCAGCTTCAGAAAGTGCGTCAACATCAACATCACAGTCTGAATCGAACTCAACATCAGCATCTGAAAGTGCATCAACATCGATCTCTCAATCAATCTCAAATTACGAGTCAGCTTCAGAGAGTGAGTCGACATCAGCTTCACAATCAGAATCAAATTCAGTTTCGACTTCAGAAAGTGCGTCAATCTCTGAGTCACAATCTGAGTCAAACTCAGTTTCATCGTCAGTAAGTGCATCAGTTTCAGCTAGTGAGTCAGCATTATTGAGTGAATCGCAGAGCACAAGTGCATCAGTTTCGGCTTCTGAATCAGTGTCATTGAGTACATCGAGCTCATTAAGTGCTTCTGTATTTGAAAGTCAGTCTCAAGCTTTCAGTGCTTCAATTTCTGCGATTATTTCAACTGTTGAATCTGTTTCGAACTCGGCTTCAAGCTTCATTTCAACAAGTGAATCGGTTTCAACATCTAACTCAACATCCTTGAGTGAGTCGGCGTCATTGAGTGCATCAGTTTCAGGATTACAATCAGTCTCTAATTCAGTGTCTGCATCAACAAGTGCTTCTGTCTCAGCATCACAGTCTATTTCAAACTCAGTTTCAGCTTCAGAGAGTGAGTCGACATCAATGTCACAATCCGACTCAAATTCAGTTTCAGCTTCATTAAGTGCTTCAGTTTCAACTAGTGAGTCTGTATCCTTGAGTGAATCAGAGAGCACAAGTGCATCAGTTTTGGCTTCTGAATCAGCCTCCTTGAGTGAGTCAGCGTCATTGAGTGTATCTGTTTCAGAATCACAATCAGTCTCTAATTCAGTGTCTGTATCATTAAGTGCTTCAATCTCAGAATTACAATCAGTATCAAACTCAGTTTCAGCTTCAGAGAGCGAATCAACATCAACATCGCAATCCGAGTCAAATTCAGAATCATCATCAGTAAGTGAATCAATTTCAGCCTCACAGTCTGTTTCAAACTCAGAATCCGCTTCATCAAGCGTTTCAGCGTCAGAATCAGCAAGTGCCTCTGAATCCGCTTCAGTTTCTGCCTCAGAATCGACTTCGGCTAGCGTCTCAGCGTCGACTTCAGCAAGCGCATCAGAATCAATAAGTGCCTCAGAGTCAGTTTCAGCGAGTGCGTCTGTGTCTGAATCACAATCAGCCTCAGTAAGTGCTTCGATTTCAACAAGTGAGTCTGTATCGTTGAGCGAGTCGCAAAGCGCAAGCACATCTGCTTCAGTCTCTGTCTCAAAATCTGTAAGCGCATCTGAATCAGCTTCAGTGTCTGCCTCAGAATCAGAGAGCACATCAGCTTTAGCATCTACTTCAGAATCTGCTTCTACATCAGCATCCTTGAGTGCCTCTGAAAGCACAAGCACTTCAACAAGTATTTCAACTTCGTTGAGTACATCAGCAAGTCTTTCAGCCTCAACAAGTGTATCTGCGTCATTGTCTGCATCAGTCTCCGCCTCAGTATCAACTTCAGTAAGTGTATCTACATCAGAATCCGCTTCATCAAGAGTTTCAGTATCAGAGTCAGCTTCTACATCAGCATTCTTGAGTGCCTCTGAAAGAACAAGTGCTTCAACAAGTATTTCAACATCATTGAGTACTTCAGCGAGTCTTTCAGCCTCTGCATCAACAAGTGCTTCCGAGTCAGCCTCAACAAGTGCCTCAGAATCAACTTCTGAAGTGAAAGATCCTAAGCACAAACGT
>NZ_KV809589.1:0-217 GCF_001812625.1 Streptococcus sp. HMSC064H09 | reverse complement strand
TTTAAAATGAAAGGAGAATTATCATGGAAAAGAAAGTACATTTTAAACTTCACAAAGTTAAAAAACATTGGGTAACTATTGCAGTGACAGGACTTGCTTTGGGATTGAGTTTTGCAGGACTCAGCTACGCTTCAGCTGAAGAACAACCTACACCTGTTAATGAAGCAACTGTTGAAGCCATCATCAAAGAAGGCGCTATTGACGTTGAGGCTCCAGC
>NZ_KV809588.1:0-441 GCF_001812625.1 Streptococcus sp. HMSC064H09 | reverse complement strand
CATCGCCAAGTGACTTAGTGAAGCCATCTTTAAGTGTTGCAGTGATCACACCGTTGTTAACAGTGATATCGAATTTAGCTGTAACATCATCACCTGTTACTGAATCGTAGGCTTTAATCTTAGTAGCGTCAAGATCCAACTTAGTTTCATCGTAGTCATCTGAGATTCCTACTGATTGGATGTTGTCCTTGTTAGCTGCGTCAAATTTAGTTGTATCCAACCATACTTGGTAAACCAACTTGTCGCCACGGTTAACAGTCTTAGTATTGATGTTTTCAGCTTCGTTGTTTGCAGTACCATCCGCATATGGGTTGGCATTTGTATCTGCGTACTTGTCAGCCAATTCAGAATCATCATCAAGAAGTTTGTTATCAGTGATTGAGAATTTCTCTGCATTCAATACATACTTCTCTGGTTGGAACTTAGGTTCTTCTGGAGGAG
>NZ_KV809587.1:0-204 GCF_001812625.1 Streptococcus sp. HMSC064H09 | reverse complement strand
TTCCTTCGGTGAAGGTTGGTTTACCTGTTTGAGTGGCACCTTGGATATCTGTCGTTGTTGCATCTTCAGAAGTTGGAACGACTGGAGTAATCTTAGGTGTGTAAGTTGTTTCTACTGTTGTACCATTTGTATCAGCTGCTTGAACCTTAACTGGGACAACATCACCTGAATAAGATTTATCCGTTGGGGTGAAGGTCACAACAC
>NZ_KV809586.1:0-217 GCF_001812625.1 Streptococcus sp. HMSC064H09 | reverse complement strand
GCTATTGCAAATAACGGTGCAAAATCAGCTCCACTACCGTCATCGACTAGAATAATATCAAACATCTGATTTTCCTTATCCCGAATATTTTTCAAAAGTTCCAACAAACGGTCATAAGGTTCATAGGCAGGAATGACAATATCAACATCTTGAAACATCATCGACGTTCTCCTTTCTGACTTTTATTTTCGTACATTTTCTTATCAGCTATTGCAAA
>NZ_KV809585.1:1505-1934 GCF_001812625.1 Streptococcus sp. HMSC064H09 | reverse complement strand
AACAACCTGATTTGGTTTTGGTTCATGGTGATACTACAACAACTTTTGCTGCTGGATTGGTTGCATTTTACAATAAAGTAAGTATTGGTCACGTTGAGGCTGGGCTTAGAACTTATGACAAATATTCACCATATCCAGAGGAAATGAATCGTCAGGTGACGGTTGTGACTAATTCTATCCATCATGCTGTTAAGCTGGTAGATCTCGGTATTAGTACTAGGATTATTGGTGGTAAGGTTAAACATTCAACAGATGCCTCTATTGGAAGTACAGCTCTGGAACAAATCAGACAACTGAATTTTGATTGTGCTTTCATTGGTGCTAATGGAGTTGATGCCAATTATTTCACAACGCCAGATATGGAAGAGGCGGTCATTAAATGAACAGTGATAGCTAATGCGCAAAAAGCCTATGTTCTAGCTGATGCCT
>NZ_KV809585.1:0-1405 GCF_001812625.1 Streptococcus sp. HMSC064H09 | reverse complement strand
CTATGTTCTAGCTGATGCCTCTAAACTTGGTCAGGTTACCTATGCTAAGGTAGCCGAGGTTGAGAAAGTAACCATAATCACAAATGCTTCGGAAGAAGGGCTCCTTAAATAATTAAAAGAGAAAACGAGGGTTATTGAAGTATGAGTTATACTGTGACGCTAAACCCATCAATCGACTTCATTGTTCGTATCGACAAGGTAGAGATTGGTGAAGTTAACCGTATAGAGAGTGATGATAAATTCGCTGGCGGTAAGGGTATTAATGTCAGCCGTATTCTACAACGTTTAGGAATTGACAATACTGCTACGGGCTTCATCGGTGGTTTTACAGGACGTTTTGTTACAGACAGTTTGGATGCTGAAGGTATTAAAACTACTTAGAATGGTGAGGCTGTAATGGTATTAGGAAAAGTAAGTGATTTTTTAATCAAGCATCAAAGATTGTTAACGTACTTAAGTATTTTTGCTGCGTTAATGTTATTAATGCGCTTAGTGTATGATGATGTTTTGATTGACCATGATAATCCCATCGTTTTAGCAATCTTTATAGGAATACTAGTTCTTTGGACCCTAGCATCTTACCTTAATCGAAGACAGCATATGCTATCCCACTTTATCTTACAGAGTTCGAAACTTATTAACGTCTATGCTGTAGACTTAGATTATCGTTTTATTGCGGTTAATAAGAATGATATTCGGCTCATGGAAGAAATCTTTTATTTCACTCCCAAAATTGGTGACTTTCCAATGAATTATCTTAATAGTGAAGATGCTGCGCGTTTAAAAGCAAATGTTGATCGTGCGAAAAAGGGTGAAACATTTATATTTATGGATACTATTAAGACAGACGACAAAACGCTTTACTGGCAAAATATGTATTCTCCCATTTATAACAATCGCCAAAAAGTGATTGGTGTTTCTTGTTTTGTTCTTGATGTTACAGAGCAGAGACTTCATGAACTTGAAATACAGAGGATGGCATACGAAGATGTTTTAACACGGGTTCATAATCGACGATATATTGAGCTTGCTTTTGAGGAATGTCTGACACGTAAAGAAGAACAAATTACGGTTATTATATCTGATTTGAATAAATTCAAGGAAGCAAATGATACCTTTGGACATGCTACGGGAGATAAGATTCTAATTGAATTTGGTGATATTTTAACGAAGATAATGCCTGAAAGTGCTGTAATAGCAAGGTTAGGTGGAGATGAATTTGCGGTTTTACTCCCTGGAGTTTCTGAAAATCAAGCTGAATTTTTAATAAAACTTGTTCAAGCAGAAATTACTCTCAAAGATATGGGGATTACAGCATCTTTAGGTGCTTATACGGACTCTTATCAATCACATAAAAACTTCGTTGATTTTTTTGCAATAGCTGATAAGAAAATGTACGAAAATA
>NZ_KV809584.1:0-253 GCF_001812625.1 Streptococcus sp. HMSC064H09 | reverse complement strand
TGGAGGATTACCCAAGTCCGGCTGAAGGGAACGGTCTTGAAAACCGTCAGGCGTGTAAAAGCGTGCGTGGGTTCGAATCCCACATCCTCCTTATAATTAACGCGGGATGGAGCAGCTAGGTAGCTCGTCGGGCTCATAACCCGAAGGTCGTAGGTTCAAATCCTGCTCCCGCAATTTGGCTCGGTAGCTCAGTTGGTAGAGCAATGGATTGAAGCTCCATGTGTCGGCGGTTCGATTCCGTCTCGCGCCATTT
>NZ_KV809583.1:0-52335 GCF_001812625.1 Streptococcus sp. HMSC064H09 | reverse complement strand
AGTGGTTTTACCCACTACAGAAATTATAGAGCCAAACGAAATCAAAAGAACTCACAATGAATTGTGAGTTCTTTTCGTATTTATATGACTAGAATTTCTTCAATTTTTGATAAATATAAAATATAAGACCATTTTTTTTATCTTTTCCAGAAAATTTTGTATAATAGGAACACCAAAGATGAAGTGAGAAAGAAAAATGTACCAAGTAGTTGAAATGAAAGGGGATTTGGAACCGTGGTGGTTCTTAGAAGGCTGGCAAGAAGATATCATCAGTACTAAGGAATTTGAAAATTTTTATGATGCCCTCAAGTACTATAAAAAACTTTGGTTTGCCATGGAAGAAACCTTGCCAAGTTATATCAGCCGTAGTAGTGTCATGACTGCTTTTTGGGACCAAGAGGATAAACACTGGTGTGAGGAGTGTGACGAATACCTGCAGGTCTATCAATCGATTGCTCTTTTGGATGATTGGCAGGAAATTCCTGAGGAAAAATACCGTCCGGGATATGAAAAGCGAAATGACCTTCCAAATCATGCCCACTGTAAAATTAAACGTTAAACAATGCAGAAGCTCGAATTTTTTTCGGGCTTCTTTTCATTTTCTTAAACTTTTTACGAATAGGTCTATGAGGAGGTCCTTATGGTAACAGAATTTGCTAAGGAAATGATCAAAAATGCTGATAGTTGTGGGGCTCAAGACATCTATGTCATTCCACGTCGGGATAATTACGAGCTCTATATGCGAGTTGGCCAGGAGAGGAGATTAATTGATGTATATCGGCCTGATTTCATGGCTAGTCTTATTGGTCACTTTAAATTTGTGGCGGGAATGATGGTGGGTGAGAAGCGTAGGAGTCAACTAGGTTCCTGTGACTATGATTGTGGTGATGGTCAAAGGGTTTCTCTGCGTTTATCAACCGTTGGGGATTATCGCGGCTTAGAAAGTTTAGTTATTCGTGTTCTACATTCCGAACGTCGAGAATTGGTGTATTGGAATCAAGGAATCCAGCCGATTATGGATGCTTTGGATTATCGTGGCTTGTATCTCTTTGCAGGTCCCGTAGGTTCTGGAAAGACTACGCTTATGCATGAATTGGTTCAGGAGCGTTTTAAGGGACAGCAGGTGATTTCGATTGAAGATCCTGTGGAAATTAAACAGGATAATGTCTTGCAACTCCAGGTAAATCAGGCAATTGACATGACCTATGATAATTTGATTAAGCTATCACTACGTCACCGCCCGGATGTTTTGATTATTGGAGAAATTCGAGATAAGGAGACTGCTCGAGCAGTTATTAGAGCTAGTCTGACAGGAGCGACTGTTCTTTCAACTATTCACGCAAAGAGTGTGGCAGGTGTTTATGAGCGTCTTCTGGACCTTGGTGTAGATAAGTCTGAGTTGGATAATGCTCTTCAAGGGATTGCCTATATGCGTTTGATTAAGGGAGGAGGTGTGATTGATTTTGCCAGTGAAAATTTCCAAAGCCATTCGTCAACCAGCTGGAACCAACAGTTGGAAGGCTTGGTTCAACAAGGATATCTCACTGAAGGAGATATCCAAGGGGAAAAAATTAAAGATTAATCAGCAAGTCAAGGTTATCCAGCTTTTCAAACAACTTCTAAAGGCAGGGTTTACTTTAACTGAAATCGTAGCCTTTTTGGAGCGAAGTCACTTGTTGAAAGAATCGTCATTATCTCTTATGAAAGCAAGCTTAATGCGAGGCGACAGGCTAGACCAGATGTTTGCGTCAGTGGGTTTTTCGGACAATATTGTTACTCAGATTGCCCTTGCTGATAAGCACGGTAATCTTCTAGGGAGTTTAACCAAGATTGAAACCTACGTGCTTCGCATGACCAAGGTTCGTAAGAAACTCATGGAGGTAGCGACCTACCCTATTCTACTCCTGGGTTTCCTGATTCTGATTATGTTAGGACTTAAAAATTATCTTTTACCTCAACTGTTAGAGGGTGATGGTAAGGATAATTGGGCTGTACAGTTGGTTCAAATCTTTCCCCAGCTCTTTTTTGTGACTTTGTGTGGACTTCTTGTATTAAGCTTAATTCTTTATCTATGGGTCAAACACCAGCCAGCCCTTGTCTTTTATCGACGAATGGCAAAAATCCCTTTCATAGGCCAAACTGTCAGGCTATATACGACCGCCTATTATGCTAGGGAATGGGGAAATCTCTTAGGACAAGGCATTGACCTGTTAGACTTGGTTTCTCTTATGCAAGAGCAAAAGTCCAAGCTCTTTCGTGAGCTAGGGGCTGATTTAGAAGAGGCCTTGATGCTAGGACAGAGTTTTCCTGACCGTATTGCTACTCACCCTTTTTTCACTAAGGAATTATCCTTGATTATTGCTTATGGAGAGGCTAATGCTAGGTTGGGCTATGAGTTAGAAGTCTATGCTGAAGAGGTTTGGCAGGCTTTCTTTAACCGTCTTAATAAGGCAACAACCTTTGTGCAACCCCTCATTTTTGTTATTGTTGCTGTCGTGATTGTAATGATCTATGCAGCCATGCTATTACCAATGTATCAAAATATGGAAGGAATGATGTCATGAAAATGATGTTTAAAAAATTGAATGCCGTTAAACTACGAGCTTTTACGCTAATTGAAATGCTAGTCGTGCTTCTCATTATCAGTATCCTCCTCTTGCTTTTTGTTCCTAACTTGAGTAAGCAGAAGGATTCTGTTAAAGAGACTGGAAATGCGGCTGTGGTCAAGGTCGTGGATTCTCAAGCAGAACTTTATGAAATGAAGAATAACAAGACAGCTAGCTTAGCAGCTCTTGTTTCAGAAGGTCAAATCACGCAAAAACAGGCAGATTCATACAATGATTACTATGCGAAACATGGTGGCGAAAGCCGCTCAGTGGCCAATTAGAGCCTTCACCTTGTTGGAGAGTCTGGTGACACTAGCAGTGGTTGCCTTTCTCACTTTGAGTTTGTCAGGCTCAGTGACAGGTGTTTTTCAACAGGTTGAAACTAACCTTTTTTATCTGCGCTTTGAGTACCTATACCGAGATAGTCAGCGCTTGGCAGCGGCAGAAGGGGCCAATGTTGAATTGCAGTTGACCAAGGATAAAATCAGTAACGGAAAATCCAGTCTGGTGATTCCTAAAAGTATTCATCTTGATAAGGGGCAGACGCTAATGTTTGATGCTAAAGGAGGCAACTCGAGCCTCACCAAGATTCGTTTTTCAAGTGATAAGGAGGTGGTGACCTATCAGCTTAACATGGGCAGCGGTAAATATAAAAAGACGGTCTCTTAGAGGCTATATTCTTATCGAAAGCCTGGTAGCAATGGCTGTCTTAGTGCTTGTCAGTGGTCTTATATTAGATCAAATCAATACCAATCGTAGGTTAATGGCTAGGAATCTCCACCAACAGGAGGTCTTGAGTGTGGCAACCATGGCAGTTCAGACCAAACAGGATCAGTTGACCTTAAATGGCATCACAGTGACGGTAAAACGTAGCCAGCAAGGTATCGCGGTTTATGAATCAGGAAAGGAGATTATTCATGTCTCTCAATAGCAAGGTTCGTGCTTTTACCCTCTTGGAATGTCTAGTGGCCTTGTTGGTGATTGCTGGTTCAGTTCAAGTTTATCAAGGTCTGACCACAGTATTGGTGAGCAATGTTAAGCAGGTCAAGCAACAAGAAAGCCAAGACTGGCTTCTATTCGTTCAACAAATGGAGGCAGAATTAGAAGGTTGTCAGTTGGTAAAGGTAGAGGGGAACAAACTCTATGTCAAGCAGGATAATCAAGACTTAGCTTTTGGACTATCAAGTGCTACTGATTTTCGAAAAACAAATGCTGACGGTCGAGGCTACCAACCCATGCTTTTTAATGTAAAAGCTAGTACAATTAGCCAAAATAACCAGATAGTCACCATCCAAGTGACTCTTAAAAATGGGCTACAAAGGAGTTTTGTTTATGCTTTTGAAAAAACAGGTTAGGGGAGGCGTTCTTCTTTACGCTCTTTTTATGGCTGGCATTTTCACACTTCTTCTGCATGTTTATCTGGAGCGGGTGGTTGCTAGCTCTAGACAGAACCAAGCGCAAATGATTTCCAGTCAAAGTCGTCTCATGGCAGAGATGACCATGGACTTGGCGGACAAGAAAGCAGGTGCTTTTAGTTTCTCTCAGGGAACTACGACTTATGAGGTTAAGGACAAACAAGTGATTGTTAGAGTTGCCAGTAAAGGCCAAATCAAGACCTATCGTTATGTGAAGAAGCAGGAGCAGAAATAGAAATTCTCTTTCCTTTTTGATATGATAGAAGGACGGAGGAAATCATGAATTTTGAAGCAATTGAGACAGCCTTTGAGCTGT
Source organism: Streptococcus sp. HMSC064H09 (assembly GCF_001812625.1). NCBI lineage: Bacteria > Bacillati > Bacillota > Bacilli > Lactobacillales > Streptococcaceae > Streptococcus > Streptococcus sp. HMSC064H09. The sequence goes on along the minus strand of NZ_KV809583.1, from coordinate 47,998 downwards.
TGTTAGAAAATGTCCAAACCATTGAAAATGATCTTGGAACCCATGCTTACGATGCGCTTATTGAGCAAAATTCCTATTATTTGGGGGCTGAGGTAGCTAATGAAGTCATCATCAAAAACAACGAGAAATTACGTGCCCTTAATCTAAGCAAAGAGGAGTGGCGTCGTGCTTTTCAGTTCTTGTTTATCAAGCTAGGGCAATTGGAAGCCTTACAAGCCAATCACCAATTTACACCTGATGCTATTGGATTTATCATTCTTTACCTACTTGAAGGTTTGACCAAGGACGACCAATTAGATGTTTTGGAGATTGGTTCGGGGACAGGAAACTTGGCTGAAACTCTTCTAAATAATAGTCAGAAAACCCTTAATTATATGGGAATGGAAGTTGACGATCTCCTTATCGATTTGTCAGCTAGTATTGCTGATGTGGTGAATTCGAGTGCAGTTTACATTCAAGAAGATGCTGTTCGACCACATATTCTCAAAGAGAGTGATGTTATTATTAGTGACCTACCTGTTGGTTACTACCCTAATGATGAAATTGCGAGTCGTTTCAAGGTTGCAGCAACTGGTGAACACACCTATGCCCATCACCTTCTCATGGAGCAATCACTCAAGTACTTGAAGAAAGATGGTATTGCTATTCTTTTGGCACCAACTAATCTTTTGACAAGCCCACAAAGTGACTTGCTTAAGAAATGGCTATCAGGCTATGCTGATATTATTGCTGTTATCACTCTTCCAGAAGCAGCTTTTGGCAATAAACGTAACATGAAGTCTATCTTTGTGCTTAAAAAAAAAACTGAAAATGCTCCTGAGACCTTTGTTTATCCACTTAGCGATTTGCAAAACTCAGAGGTCCTCAAAGATTTTACAGAGAATTTCCAAAAATGGAAATCAGATAATTCCATTTTCTAGCAAAACATGTTAGAATAGGACTATATTATTGAAAGCGTTTTACAAAGAGGTGGCTTATGACAAAAACAATAGCAATTAATGCAGGAAGCTCAAGCTTGAAATGGCAACTATATGAGATGCCAGATGAAGTTGTTCTTGCTAAGGGTTTGATTGAACGTATCGGCTTGAAAGATTCTGTTTCCACAGTAAAATTTGATGACCGTTCAGAATCGCAAACTCTAGATATTGCTGACCATGTTCAGGCAGTAAAAATCTTGCTTGATGATTTGATTCGTTTTGATATTATCAAGAGCTATGATGAAATTACAGGTGTTGGTCACCGTGTGGTTGCTGGTGGAGAATATTTCAAAGAATCAAGCTTGGTGGATGAAGATGCCTTGGCTAAGATTGAAGAATTGTCAGCCTTAGCGCCTTTACACAATCCAGGTGCAGCTTCAGGGATTCGTGCCTTTAAGGAGCTCCTCCCAGATATTACGAGTGTTGCTGTTTTTGATACAGCCTTCCATACATCTATGCCGGAAGTGGCCTACCGTTATCCAGTGCCTAATCGTTACTATACAGACTACCAAGTCCGTAAGTATGGAGCACACGGAACTAGCCACCAATATGTTTCTCAAGAAGCAGCTAAGTTGTTAGGTAAGCCAATTGAAGAAACTAAGATTATCACAGCCCATGTGGGAAATGGTGTTTCTATTACTGCCGTTGATGGTGGTAAATCAGTAGATACGTCAATGGGCTTGACACCACTTGGTGGCGTTATGATGGGAACACGTACTGGGGATCTTGACCCTGCGATTATTCCATTTGTTATTGACCGCGAGCCTGAAATGGCAGATGCTGAGCGTATCCGTCACGTCTTTAATAAGGAATCAGGTCTTCTTGGCATTTCTGAAAAATCAAGTGATATGCGTGATATCATTGCTGGTAAGAATGCTGGCGATGAAAAATGTGCCTTGGCTTATGATCTTTATGTGGATCGTTTGCGTAAATACATCGCTCAATACTTCGGTGTGTTGAACGGAGCGGATGCTATCGTCTTTACAGCAGGTATTGGTGAAAACTCTGCAGAAGTTCGTGCTTCAGTTTTGGATGGTCTCACTTGGTTTGGTATTGAAGTGGATCCTGAAAAGAATGTCTTTGGACATGTAGGCGACATTACAACAGCAGAGTCAGCTGTTAAAGTATTTGTTATCCCAACAGATGAAGAGTTGGTGATTGCGCGTGATGTTGAGCGCCTTAAAACTAAATAAGTTATCAAAAATTTGATAAGACCAGAAAAGTTGGCTGAGTGATTGGCTAGCTTTTTTGAATGCACTGACAGAATCATTCGAATATTTCTATTTATGTGTAATTCTATAAGTAAAGAAAACTTTACAAAAAATGTAAAAAAGACTTTACAAAACATGTAAAGTGAACTATACTATAAATGTAAAGTTAACTTAACAAAGAAAAGTAAGGAGTTTAACTATTTGAGAATAAACGATAAGGTTGAGGTGCCACATGGAAACAAAAATTCAGGAACTTCGCAAGGCTAATAAGATTAGTCAGGCAGAGTTAGCAGATGAGATGGGGGTCACGAGGCAGACCATCATTTCACTCGAAAAAGGTCGCTATAATGCGTCGTTGGAACTGGCTTTTAAAATTGCTAGATATTTTGGAAAGACTATTGAAGAAGTCTTTATTTTTGAGGAAGATTAAGGAGAAAAGATATGTTTAAACAAGTCATGAAGAAAATTGGTGTTATTGTTTTAGCGCTCACTCTACTAATCTTAGATTTAACACTATTAGGTGCTTTCCCGCTACTTACTCAGGATGGTAAGTTTTCACTTGTGGAGCAAATAGGTTACGGTATTTGGGCATTAGGGAGTTTGGCTATTTTTATCGTGATTGCTTATAGATTTAAACTCTTATCGCTTAAAGAGATTAATTGGAGACGTCTCGTTGCGATTGCTTCTCTTAATCTCGTCATCTTTTTCCTAGGTGATCTTCTAGGGTATTTTATTGGTCAGTTAACACACAATGCGACTATGGAAAATCAAGATGCTTTAAATGCTATCTTTGCCCACGTACCATTCTATCTTCACCTAGTAGTCGCCGGTTTTATTATTCCGATTATGGAAGAAATCATTTTTAGAGGACTCTTAGCCAAGGTGCTCTTTGGAAAATACTTTAAGACGGGTCTTGTTATTTCCAGTCTTCTCTTTATGGCTGGTCACTCAGCATTTACGCTTCAGACAATTGTCATCTATGGTATTATGTCAGCTGGTCTTGCGATAACATATTATAAGACTAAGCGTATCGAGTACAGTATGGGTGTTCATATCTTCAACAATAGCATAAGTGTACTACTCAGTCTTTTCGTTTAAGGTGAATGATTAAAGTTATCATTGAAAAAATGTATATTGCTCTTATAAAGGATAATAGAGGGAGTGTTAAGATATGTTAATAAAAATGTTATTAGGAAATAGAAAAACAGAGGCCGAATTTAAGAAATACATTACACGAGTAGCCTGCTCTTTCTTTTCTTTGGGTATTTTGGGATTATTTATTGTTCGCTCTAACAGTCTTAGTGATTATACTCTAGGATTAGTATTGGGATTTACCATTGGGGTTTATGCCTTGTCAATCTATTATTTTGCTATACTTACCCATCCTAAACGTCTTCACCAGATGTATATTGCTGCCTACGATGAGCGAAATAAACAGATTTTAATGGCGACAGCAGTTGCAACTCTGATTTTAGAGTTTTTGCTTATCTTTGCTTTGATTGCTCTATATGCCTTTGTCAATATTCAGTTGCCATATGTTACAGTCTTATCAGTCTTGCTCTATGGCTTAGTATTGGGATTTGCTCTTATTCGTCTCATCCTATCTAAAATAGGATAAGAGTCTATATTATCTTGGAAAACTCCTCTTTCGTTTTCTTTTTGTCTTGTCAAATAAGTCATGTTGTATTATAATAAAAGTACAAACAGATGATGAAAAGAGGTGGATTCTCATGAACAAAGGGTCAATTCTCAAACGCTTTCTTTATTTTTTACTAGCTTTCCTAATACTAATTATTGATCAAGTTCCAACCATCTATTTAGGTGTCAAAGATATAAGGCTGGTCTGTCTCTTAATTTTTATCTTGCTTCTTATGAGCGCAGGAGCTCTTTTCTTAGGAAAACGTCTTGGGCTTTTCGAAGGCTTTAAGGCCCTTTCTTCCCTGAAGGCCTGGGGTATGATTGGCTTGACCTACCTAGGTATTTATATCGTTACTAGGATTGGTTCTATAGTCATGATGATGGAAGGTGTTAGTAATAGCACCAATCAGGCAGCCATAGAAAATGCCCATATGAATCCCTTCCTTCTCATAATGTTTACGGTAATTATGGCACCGATTGTGGAAGAGCTGGTTTTTCGAGGGCTCCTCATGGGACGCGTCTTTAATCCAGATTCTATTGTTGGCTTGATTGTTAGTAGTTTACTTTTTGGCCTTGTTCATATGCCGAATAGTATCGGTGTTTGGATTGTATATGCAGGTATGGGGCTTGCCCTTGGGATAGCATATCGTAAGTTTCAAAAGTTAGAGTACTGTATCATGGCCCATATCATTAACAATAGTATTGCGGTTTCAATGTTGTTACTCTTACAATTTTTAGCGCCATATATCAAATAAAGCTCGGAAGATTCCGAGCTTTATTCTTATAGTTTTTTGGCTTTAGCAATGGTTGTATCAATACTTGAAACTACACTATGGGTGAGGCCTGTACGCTCAAGGTCCATGAGACCGGCGATAGTAGTCCCACCAGGGCTACATACCTTATCAATAAGATCATGTGGACTGTTGCTACCAAGACTGAGATTTTCAGCAGTAGCTAGAACCGTCTGTGTGGCAATGGTCAGAGCGACCTGCTTACTTAGGCCGTTTTTGACACCAGCCTTGGCTAGAGCCTCGATAAAGAGGGCGATGTAGGCAGGGCTAGAACCTGCTAAGGCAGTGAAGGTATCAAAGTCCTTCTCAGCCAATTCAACAGTGGTTCCAAAACTGTCTGTGATTTCCTTGGCAACTGCCAAAAGGTCCTCGGATACCTTATCATTAGTACAAAGACCAGTAGTGCTTTTGAGAATTTGAGCATTAAGGTTCGGCATGATACGAATAAGAGGAATGTCTGGACTGGTGAGGGAAGCAAGGCGTTCTAAGGTCACTCCAGCAGCCATACTTATGATAGGTTGATGGAAATTGAGATCGGCTAGTACCTTATCAAACATTTGAGGTTTGATACCAAGGATGACCAGGTCAGCATTATCCAACAATTCCTGATGGGAAGCAGCCGCTTCAACCTCTAGTTCCTCTGCAATCTGGCGTGAACGAGCCAAGGAAGACCCTGAAATAATGATACGATGTGAGCTTGTATTTAGGCCGTTGATAATGGCTGTTGCCATTTTTCCGACACCGATAAAACCTATAATCATGGGTTACTCCTTGTCTTAGTAGTTTTTAATTAAATCTACTGTCGAGCGATCCAACTTCTTAACAATAGCTTGTAAGAAGGCCTGTGCTTCTAGGAAGTCATCCATCGCATAAAGGGTTTGGTGCGAGTGAATGTAGCGGGCACAAACACCGATAGTTGTTGATGGAATACCAGCATTCTGCAAGTGAGCGGCACCAGCATCTGTTCCGCCCGCAGCACAGTAGTATTGGTATTTGATACCAGCTTCTTCAGCAGTAGTTAAAAGGAAATCTTTCATATTTGGCAACATGATGTGACCTGGATCGAAGAAACGAATAAGTGTACCATCACCTACCTTACCTTGATTACCATAGATATCACCTGCAGGAGAACAGTCCACTGCAAAGAAAACTTCAGGATCAAATTTAGTGGTAGAGACATGGGCACCACGTAAACCAACTTCTTCTTGAACATTGGCCCCAGCGATTAGAGTATTGTTGAGTTCTCGATCCTTAACGTTTTCCAAGAGTTCACGAATCATGAGAACACCATAACGGTTATCCCAAGCTTTAGAAATGACATTCTTTTGATTGGCTGTGAGAATCGTTTCTGATTCAGGAATGATGACATCACCTGGGAAAACGCCGTAGGCATTAGCCTCTTCTTGGTTGGCAAAACCAGCATCAAAGACGATATCAGAAACACTAGGAAGACTTGAAGCTCCACCGCTAGCACGTAAGAAATGAGGTGGCACTGAACCTGAGATGACAGGATAGACACGACCGTCACGAGTGTGTAGGGTGAAGCGTTGTGAGCTGACAACCAGTGGGTTCCAACCACCAAGTTCGACGACACGGAAAGTCCCGTCTGCTTTGATTTCCTTAATCATAAACCCAACTTCATCCATGTGGGCAGCCACAAGCACCTTAGGGGCATTTTCTGCTTGGCTATGCTTGATACCGAAAATACCACCGAGACCGTCTGTTTGGACCTCATCTACAAGTGGGGTGATGTTTTTGCGAAGGTAGTCGCGTACAGGAGCTTCAAAGCCTGAAGTAGCACTGAGTTCAGTTACTTCTTTAATCTTGTCAAATAGGGTAGTCATAAAATCCTCCTTGAGTAGTACTTGCTACTATTTTAGCACGATTCTTAAGAGATAGGTAGCCTCTCCCCATTCATCTAAAATTATGGTAAAATGTTTCTTATGAAACGTAAAACATTGGCCTTGTTTGCTGGAGGCGTAGGAGCTTTAGGTCTCTTGGCAATGGCAGAGAAGTATAGACAGTCACGTGCAGAAATGAAGAAGGCTGCATTAATCCAAGATATTAGGCAAGAATTATCACACCTGGGGACTATCGCAGTCCTTTATACAAATCCCACTGATAAGGAAAATTCAGGGCTTACAGGAGGTATCGTCTTAGAGGATGGACGTGCCTATAGCTTTGTTTATGCAGAGGATATCTTGACCTATGAGGAGGAGCAGGTATGATTATTCCTAAGAATCTTGAAGAACTGGCAAGCTATGTCGAAAGTGATCAAAAGGTGGTTTTCTTTTTCACTGCCGACTGGTGTCCAGACTGCCAGTTCATCTATCCCGTTATGCCTGAAATCGAAGCCCTCCATCCAGATATGACCTTTGTGCGTGTTAATCGTGATGATTATATGGCTTTGGCACAAACTTGGAATATTTTTGGTATCCCAAGTTTTGTTGTGACTAAGAAAGGTCAGGAATTGGGGCGCTTGGTCAATAAAGCTCGTAAAACCAAAGAAGAAATCAATGCCTTTTTGTCGGAGATTTAAAAGATGAAAATCAATCACTTTCCTAATATCTCTTTTGATATTTCAGAAACCAAAGAAAAGTATCTGACAGAAAAAAATGAGAGGATCATCGAAGAATTATGCCAAGTTTTAGTAGAGCATTCCAAAATTGAAAGTGATATCTTCCTAAAACACCAAGAAATAAACACCTACAAAAAGGAAAATAATCTTCCTACACATCAGACTATTCCTGGAGAAATGGAGTTATTTGATGAATTTAAAGTGAAGTTGACTCCTTTAGCTCAAAAACACTTGACTGATAACTGTTATAAAAGAGGTTTTTCAGCTTCTTTTGGTTCTCCAGGCACCTATGATTTTGTGTTAGAGCCCTGTCGAGTTAAGTTTATTATGAAGAGTAAGGCTAAGATGTTTCTTGAATTTTCCTATGGGAATGACTTTTGGTACCACAAACAATTTATCTTAAAATTAACAGAGAGTGACTGGAAAATTGACAAGATTAGTTATCGCTATGGTAGTAACGACGATTCTTGGCATATCAGTCGATTTTAAAATCTAGAAAAAGAATTATTGAAGGAGAATCCATGATTTTGCATATAATAAAGAACAAGTTGGCGACGTTTTGTTGGTTATCTTAGAAGATACTAAAGACATCAAACGTAGCGTAGAACGTAAAGGTAAAGTGGCGCGTGTCACAGCTGATGAAACAGGCAAGACTCTTGCTTGGAATATTTTTGAAGCGTCAAGCCTCATTGATATCGAAGGTAACGGTCAAGTTTTCTTATCAGACCAAGATGTAGCTGTTTTGAACGAGGAATTGGCTAAAGAGGGCTTTGAAGAGCGTTTGGAAAACACACAAGGACCAGTCTTTGTGGTTGGACAAATTGATGAAATGGTTGCACATCCAGACAGTGACCACCTTAACATCTGTCAAGTGAACATTGGTGATAAGAAGGTCCAAATCGTTGCAGGAGCACCAAACGCAGCGCTTGGGCTTAAAACTATCGTAGCCCTTCCTGGTGCTATGATGCCTAGCGGTGCCCTTATCTTCCCAGGAAAACTTCGTGGTGAAGATAGTTATGGTATGATGTGTGCCCCACGTGAGTTGGCACTTCCAAATGCTCCACAAAAACGTGGTATTATTGAACTTGATGATTCAGCAGTAGTTGGTGAGGCTTTTGATCCAGCCAAACACTGGAAAGGGTAAATAAGACAAGAAGCGGTAAGTAAGTCGCTTTTTTTTTCAGGAGAGCTCATCCTGGCAAATGGTTCAAAATTTTCGAGAACCTCTTTATACTTACCAAGTTCATCATCAAAATATAATAGTATTGCTCTCAATCTCTATTATTTGCCAAAACAACTTTATCCGAGCAATTATCTAAAAAATGTGGCTTCAAGTTTATTAATCAAGTTGTGTTTTATTTATCTGTCAGACTCAGATTTGGTGATGATTATAAAAGAAAGGAAAGTTCAATGACTTACAACAAACATAAGGGAGTCCTTGTTTTTATGATTCTCTATACAGTCCTCTTTGTTTTTGATGGTATACGAGTATTTGATGCTCCCTTACCTTCTTCTTTAACGACCTATTTAGTTTATACCATCATGTTTTTGTATGGTTGCTTCCTATTTAAGTCTGAATTGCTCAAAAAGTGGGAAGAGGTCAGAAGTTCTAAAAGAAAATTTTTCTTGGGGGTTTTAAAAGGCTGGCTCTTACTTGTCCTGGTGACCATTTTCTTTGGACTACTATCGGCAATATTGAGGCAGGTTTTGGGACTAAGTGAACAAGGACTAAACGAGGCTAATATACAAAGCACCTTTAAAGAACAACCACTACTGATAGTAGTTTTCGCCTGTATCATTGGACCTTTGGTGGAAGAACTCTTTTTCCGTCAAAATTTATTGCATTGTTTACAGAGACATTTGCCAAGCTGGCTAAGCATTTGTGTGGTAGGATTTGTTTTCGCCTTTACCCATATGCACAGTTTGTCTTTATCAGAGTGGGTCAGTGCAGTTGGTTACTTAGGTGGCGGAGTAGCCCTTTCAATTATTTATGTGAATGAAAAAGGAAATATTTACTATCCCTTGATGGTTCATGTGCTAGGAAATATTTTATCTTTTATAGTATTGGTCATTGGTAGTATGCAATAAGTGGATTCCAAACTATTTCAGCTTACAAAGAAAAAGGCAAAGGACTCTCGTCTCTCTTCTATCAATAAAACAATTTCAAAACGGAGTGTTAAAATTATTTTAAGTGGTAACTCTGGGTCAGCAGAGGATGATTTGAGTAAGTAAACTAATGACAAGTTTGTATGGCAATAACTGTTCTTTGAATCGACAGCTCATACCAAGCTTCCTACTTCCTTTGCTAGTAGCTCAGCTCATCTTCAGATGTCTAATATTTAGTGACAAGTACATTTATTGCAGAACTCATCCTGCTTTTCAACCGAATAGATTTTACTTTTTTCTATTTAATTGAAGTCAATAATGTGATATATATCTTATTTTTATTCTTGCTTTTTCAAAATCTGTCACTTTTTTTACTTCCTCTTACGAATAGATAGGTGGAGGTAAAAAAATGTATAACAAAGTAATTTTAATTGGACGTTTGACAGCTACTCCTGAAATGGTTAAGACTGCTAGCGATAGGTCTTTTACACGTGTCACAGTTGCGGTTAATCGTCGCTATAAGACGCAAAATGGTGAGCGTGAGGCTGACTTTATTACAGTGGTTGTCTGGGGGCCTTTGGCTGAGACCTTAGCCTCTTATGCAAGCAAGGGGAGTTTAATTTCTCTTGATGGTGAGCTTCGTACCCGTAAGTACGATAAGGATGGCCAAACCCATTACGTTACTGAGGTGCTTTGTTCCTCTTTCCAACTTCTGGAGAGTCGTGCTCAGCGTGCTGTTAGGGAGAATAATCCTGATAATGACTTGGCTGACCTCGTCTTGGAAGAAGAACTTCCCTTCTAGTTTATCCTTTGACTAGCTATCTAGGTCTCCTATCTTTGAAGCAACCTCTCTAAAAAATCATTATCTTGTTCCATACCTTGTTTTGAAGAATTGTTGGAGATAAAACATTAAACACCTGTTAGATTAATAAACAGTAAAATTAGATAAGACTTAGGATGATAGGGGTTTAAAAGTATGGATAGAGTAGAGAAAGTTATTTGAAAAACCTTAAAATGTAGTTATAACATGGTTTTTTGCTATTTGGTTAATTAGCCAAAACAGTGTACACAATTAACAGTTCTTTCTCATTTATATCATTGTTTTATTACCAATTTTTAAATTAAATGATAGAGGTTTCGTGATAAACTATAGGTGGGTAAGGAAAAAGCTATAAAAGTTACTTTTATAGTAGGCATTATTTGTTTGGAAGGAAAGTGTGAAATATCACAACTAGAACACTATCCTTGCAATTGTTTGAGGCAGTTGCATTTTTGTTTATTGTTGTGAGGCCACAGGTCCATAATTGATTTCACAGACAATTGACTATGACACTCCGACTGACATATGAATTAGGATGTTAAGCGGTCGTTGACTTTTCGTCTAGCCTTGGGGGAACACATTGGTGTGATTCCTAAGACTCACCAGACTAATGTGTTTGAAGCTAGGATGATTCGTCTTAGCTTTTTTTGTGTCCTTTAAAATGGAGATCTTTGGTATTGATTTTCTTATGCTATAATAGAAGGACTAAGCGAGATAATATCTCGCAAATCTTGGAACGGGAGTGATACTAATGCTTGATTTTACCCAAGAAGAGAAAGACTTTTTTATGTCTGAAGCTCTTAAGGAGGCCGAAAAATCTCTAGATAAAGCAGAGATCCCAATTGGCTGTGTCATCGTTAAAGATGGCGAAGTCATCGGTCGTGGGCACAATGCACGTGAGGAGCTCAATCAAGCTATTATGCATGCGGAGGTCATGGCTATTCAGGAAGCTAATAGGACCGAGGGCAATTGGCGTTTGTTAGATTGTACCCTCTTTGTGACCATTGAACCCTGTGTCATGTGTAGTGGGGCCATCGGCCTGGCTCGTATTCCTAAAGTTATCTATGGAGCAAGTAATCAAAAGTTTGGTGGTGCGGGCAGCCTCTACGATATCCTACGAGACGAGCGTCTCAATCATCGCGTGGAAGTAGAGACCGGTATCATGGAGGAGGAGTGTGCTAAGATTATGCAAGACTTCTTCCGCCAGAGTCGTGAACGCAAAAAAGAAGCCAAACGATTGGCTAAATTGGAAACAATGCAAGATATGTAAACAAAAGTGCAAGTCCCTTTGGACTTGCATTTTTAATGGAAGATGAGTATTTTTGTTTTCCTGAAGACAGTTTAAGTCACTCTTTCTATGCTTTATTTTTTTCTTTCTCTCCTGTTAGAAGAAAAATAGGCATAAAGAGAATCAGAGTACCAAAAGCGGACTTCAAATTAGCATCAATAATTGGTGTTCCTAATCGTATATGAAAGATAAGGTTGATTAGGAGTATCAGAAGTAGGCTACTGATAATTCCAGCTAAAGCTATTTTTACGAGTAAATAGTTATTCATTTTAGGTGATTGATTAGTAGTAGTATCATTTGTTCGATTTATGGTATGTTTCATGAGTTATCATCCTCAAAATCTTTGAGATATCAGGTGAGTTCTGTTAGTTAGTGGGTGAGGTTATAGAAAGATTTACCCGCAGCATAGCTAAGGTCATAAGTCAGTTTCGCAGCAGCCATGCCAACAGAAATAGCCACCCAAGGAACCACTCCACCTGATACAGCTTCAAGTTCTTGAGTAGTCATGTGTTTACGATTGTTAATTGTCTTAGTCATTGTTCATATGTCCTTTCTTTTTATCGTGCAGAGTCCATGTAGCCGTTGTAGGCACCAAGGCAAATCATAGTTCCAATAGGTCCTGAAGCTAGGCAGAGCCCTCCAACGGCAAGGTTAGTCTTCCATCCGCCTCCTGTTACTGAGGCTAAATCAGAAGTGTTCATTTCTTTGTTAGTCATTATTGTTCTCCTTTTTTATTTTTGGTGAGTTTTAAAATCTCGTACCCTCTCACCATGAGTTAAGAGATATGTTAAACATGACTTCTCCTTTCAATAAAGTCAGCCATGTCACTAGCTTTTGGTGCTTTTCTCAAGCTATGGATTTATTATAAGGTGTCGAGAAATAAAAAAGTAGTGACATAAATGTCAACATGGTAAGTCTTATGTTTTATCGAAGTTTAGACTGACCGAAGGAAATAATAGGGACTGATAGGAAATAGGACTAGCTAGTCTTATCATAAGTTCTCTACTTGCAATCACTTCGATTTATGGTATAATATTTTTCGGAGCAACATCTGTGCGTGAAGCGGGTCAGGGGAGGAATCCAGCAGCCCTAAGCGATTTCAGGTGTGTGCTCTTTTTTTGTGTTAAGGAGGATTTATGGCCAAATTTAGTGTTTTTAAAGATCAAGAGAGCCTTTTTGCTTGTCCAATCTGTCAGGTACCAATGCATTTGGATTTGTCTAGCTTGGTTTGTCAGAATAGGCATACCTTTAATATTGCCAAGCAGGGCTTTGTCAATTTTTTAAGACAGACTAAGGGAGATAAGCACTATGATATGGCTTCTTTTGAAAAGAGGAGTCAGATTTTAGCAGCAGGCTATTACGATCCTATCCTGAAGGTGATTTCAGAGCGCTTGCGTGACCTTCCTGGACACTCGCACGTGTTAGATGTTGCCTGTGGTGAAGGCTATTATAGCCGTCAGTTGGCTCAACAGTTTGACAAGGATTTCATGGCCTTTGACTTGGCTAAGGATTCAATCCTTCTTGCGGCACGTCAAAATCCTCAGAAAAACGTAGCTTGGTTCGTTGGTGATTTGGCTCAATTGCCCTTACGTGAACACAGTATCGATGTCATTTTAGATATCTTTTCACCAGCTAATTATCAAGAATTTGGAAGACTTTTGTCTGATCAAGGCTTGATTTTCAAGGTTATTCCTCACGAAGGTCATCTTAAAGAGTTTCGCCAACTGTTACCGGAGGCGCAGGCTTATTCTAACCAGGATGTTCTGGAACATTTTCAAGAGTCTTGTGAGCTTTTGGAGCGTGTGACGATTGCTAAGACTTGGTCTATGCCATCAGAGCATGTTCAAACATTTGCTGAGATGACACCTCTTTTCTTCCATGCCAATAAGGATACTTTGGACCTGACTTCAGTGACGCAATTAACCGTTGCGGGAGAGCTGCTGGTTGGTCGTATTAGAGATGATAAGCAATCCTAACAGTCGTTGGGATTTTTTTGATGGGAAAATATCTCAGTTAGCTTGTTTGGTCTTCCTAAAAGGTGTATGATGGGAGCAATAAGTAAGAAAGTTTCAGTAATGGGTAAAAAGTGATGAAAAATAGAGCCTATAAGAACTACATTTTTGATTTTTATGGTACCTTGGTTGATATCCTAACCGATGAGAAGGATCCTATGTTATGGGATAAATTAGCCCAACTTTACCAAGCTTATGGGGCGGATTATAAGGGTGAAGGTCTTAAAAAATCTTATGCTAAGCGTGTGGCTCAGACTCGTAAGGAGTTAATAGAGATTAAAGGAGTTGCTTATCCAGAAGTTGATTTAGCTCACATTTTCAACCAGCTTTATGTAGATGCTCGGCCTCAGTCTAGTAACTCTAGTCAGCCGGACGATTGGGGAAATTTGATAGCCATGGTCTTTCGCGTCTTATCTCGTAAGCAGTTGTTAGCTTATCCGCATACCAAGGAGGTTTTGACCTTTCTAAAAGAGCAGGGTTGTCGTCTCTATCTCTTGTCTAATGCTCAAGCAGCCTTTACTAATGCTGAGATTGACTTAATGGAGTTAAGACCTTACTTTGATGCCATTTACCTGTCTTCGGATGTGGGTATCTGTAAGCCTCAACCTGAATTTTTAAAGCAAGTTTTGGATGATCATGGGTTAAAGCCATCTGATACTGTCATGGTGGGAAATGACCTGACGACTGATATTGCTGTGGCTGAGGCAGTTGGGATTGATGGTATCTTGCTGAATACCTTCCCTTATTCTCGTCGAGAGTTGGAGAAATCCCCAATCAAACCAGATCGAGTGATTACTGACATAGAGGCTCTAAAGACAAATTTTACATAAAAATACACTCTATTTGGCAAAAGCAAAGACAATTATCAGAATTTTTGGTATAATAATTCCTAACTTTATGTGAATGGAGAATCTCATGACTGCACAAAAAATGTCCGCACAAGAAATTATCGCTTTTATCGGTAATGCTGAAAAGAAAACGAATGTTAAAGTAACTTTTGAAGGGGAATTGGCAACCGCTGTTCCAGTTTCTGTCACTAAGCTTGGTAATGTTCTTTTTGGAGACTGGAAAGATATCGAACCACTTCTTGCGAATTTGACTGAAAACAAGGACTACGTTGTAGAACAAGATGGCCGTAACTCAGCTGTTCCATTGCTTGATAAACGTCACCTTAATGCGCGTATCGAACCAGGCGCTATTATCCGTGACCAAGTAACTATCGAAGATAATGCTGTTGTTATGATGGGCGCTGTTATCAACATCGGTGCTGAAATCGGTGCTGGTACTATGATTGATATGGGCGCAATCCTTGGTGGTCGTGCTACTGTTGGTAAAAACAGCCACATCGGTGCGGGTGCGGTCCTTGCTGGAGTGATTGAACCAGCTTCAGCAGATCCAGTTCGTATCGGTGACAACGTTCTTGTTGGTGCTAATGCTGTTGTTATTGAAGGTGTTCAAGTTGGTAACGGTTCAGTCGTTGCTGCTGGAGCTATCGTTACTCAAGATGTTCCTGAAAATGTGGTTGTAGCTGGTGTTCCAGCTCGCATTATTAAGGAAATCGATGAAAAAACACAACAAAAAACAGCACTCGAAGACGCTTTGCGTAACTTGTAACATATTGATAGTAGAGGCCTGTAAGGCCTCTATTTCTAGATTCTCTATAAAATAAGACAATAAAAAGGACAAAACATGACACTTGATTTAATTAAAATCAGACGCGACCTTCACCAAATTCCTGAAATTGGTTTGGAAGAATTTAAAACTCAGGCTTATCTCTTAGAGCGTATTGCTGGAATGACTGAAGGTAAGGACTTTGTGGAGCAACGTACTTGGCGTACAGGAATTCTTGTCTATCTTCACGGGCATGCTCCTGAAAAAACCATTGGTTGGCGTACAGATATTGATGGCCTCCCAATCGTAGAGGAAACAGATCTTGACTTCAAGTCTACTCATGAAGGTCGTATGCATGCTTGTGGACACGATATGCACATGACCACAGCACTTGGTCTTTTGGACCAGATGCTTCAAGTACAGCCTAAAAATAACATGCTCTTCCTCTTCCAACCAGCCGAAGAAAATGAAGCTGGTGGTATGCTTATGTATGAAGCTGGTGCCTTTGGAGATTGGTTGCCAGATGAGTTCTATGGCCTCCACGTCCGTCCAGATTTCAAGGTAGGTGATATTGCGACTAACACAAGTACCCTTTTTGCTGGAACTTGTGAAGTCCTCGTTACTTTCAAGGGGAAAGGTGGACATGCGGCCTTTCCACATGAGGCCAATGATGCTCTTGTAGCAGCTTCTTACTTTATTACTCAAGTGCAAACGATTGTCAGTCGTAATGTTGACCCTATTCAGGGTGGGGTAGTTACCTTTGGTTCTTTCCATGCAGGAACTACTAATAATGTTATCGCTGAAACTGCAGAGGTTTATGGAACTATTCGTACCCTTACTCAGAAAATGAGTCTCCTTATCCAGAAGCGCGTGCGCCAGATTGCAGAAGGTGTAGCAGCTAGCTTTGGTATGGAAGTGGATATCATGTTGAAACAAGGTGGTTATCTTCCTGTGGAAAATAATCCAGCCTTGGCCAAAGAGTTGATGGCCTTCTTTGATGCTAGCCCAGAAGTTAACCTGATTGATTGTCCACCGGCTATGACTGGAGAGGATTTTGGTTATTTGCTTAGTAAGGTTCCTGGTGTCATGTTCTGGTTGGGAATCGACACGCCATATGCACTTCACCATCCTAAGATGAGTCCAAACGAAGATGCCCTCGCTTTTGCAGTGGCTGAAATTGGAAAATTCCTTAAACACAAGGCAGAAGCCTAATCAGAGTCGATAAAGCTAAAAAATCTACCAAGTCTGACTTTTGGTAGATTTTTTGATATGATAAACCTATGAAAAATGAACTTAGAAAAACAGTCTTGGCTCAATTAACTTCACAAGAACCTGAGACTAAGGCTAAGATAGATAAACATCTTTTGGAGCAATTGATTGCCTTACCTGCTTATAAAGAGGCTCAGGTGATTGCGACTTATTTGTCTTTTCCTCATGAATATGATACCAATCTTTTAATCAATCAGGCTTTAAAGGATGGTAAACGACTTTTGATTCCTAAAACATATAAACAAGGTCGAATGATTTTTGTGGATTATGATCCAGATAATCTTGTTGCAACCTCTTTTGGCTTGATGGAACCTGCGTCTGATTTGGCTGTGGAAAAATCAGAGATTGATTTGATTCATGTGCCAGGAGTAGTTTTCAATGATGAAGGCTATCGTATTGGTTACGGAGCAGGTTACTATGACCGCTATTTGTCTGATTTTGAAGGGGAGACAGTTAGTACGGTTTATCCTTGCCAGAAACATGATTTTCAACCAGACAGCTATGATATTCCTGTTAAGGAGGTCGTCACATGCCAGTAAATGAGTGGAAAAAATACCCAGCAACCTATCTATTGTTGGGGCTTACGACGTTGACTTTTATCTGTCAATATCTTTTAAACGGCTTTCAAGCGACCTCGCCTTTGAGCCTTTTTAAGATGGGAGCTATGTACGGTGCGTTTGTTCAGTACAGTCCCTTGAACCTTTGGCGTCTTGTAACACCAATTTTTGTGCATATAGGTGTTGAGCATTTTCTATTTAATATGCTTACTCTTTACTTTATGGGGAAAATGGCTGAGCAGATTTTTGGGACTCTACGTTTTCTAGGGCTTTATTTGTTAGCTGGTGTTATGGGAAATGCCTTTACCTTACTTTTTACGCCTAATGTTATTGCAGCTGGTGCTTCGACATCCTTGTTTGGACTTTTTGCGGCTGTTGTGATTCTTGGTTATTACAGTCACAGCCCCTTGCTTAATCAGTTAGGCCGTAATTATTTGGCTTTGATTGTTATTAACTTAATCTTCAACCTTTTTACACCTAGTGTTGGGATTACAGGCCATCTCGGTGGTTTAGTTGGAGGTGCTCTTGCAGCTATCTTTTTGGCCAACAAGGTTGAAAGTCGCTTATTTAGTAGAGGTTGGCGTTCTACAGCTCTTTTAACCTATATTTTACTATTGCTGATTCTTCTAGGATTCACTTATTTTTAAGCCATATGAAAAATCCATCGAATGTTATGTTCGATGGATTTTATTTTAGTCTTTTTTAGCTGCTTTGCCTTCAAGTTTGTGGCCCAAGTCAATGAGGTATTGCTTGAGGTTATCTTTAACTTGAGGATGTTTAAGTGCGTAATCGATAGACGTTTTCATGAATCCGAATTTGTCACCGACATCATAACGGTCTCCAGTAAATTCGCGAGCAAAGACGCGTTGTGTCTTGTTAAGTGTATCGATGGCATCAGTCAGTTGGACTTCGTTTCCAGCACCTGGTTTTGAGTTTCCAAAATACCGAAAATTTCAGGTGTTAGAAGGTAACGTCCGATGATAGCAAGATCACTTGGTGCATCTTCTGGATTTGGTTTTTCAACGAAAGTTTCAACGCTATAACGTCCATTTTCGCCTTTGCCTTGAGGGGCGATGACACCATATGAGGAAACTTCTTCGTGAGGTACAGGCATAACTGCAATGGTTGATGCATGTGTTTCCTCATAGTCGTTAATGAGCTGCTTAGTCAAAGGTACTGCTTTGTCATTAGTGATATCCATGAGGTCGTCACCAAGCATGACAACGAATGGCTCATTTCCGACAAATGCTTTGGCTTGAAGAACTGCATCTCCAAGACCACGCGGATGGCTTTGACGGATAAAGTGGAGGTTGATAGCAGTGGTGTCATTAACCAATTTCAACAAGTCTGTCTTACCTTTTTGTTCCAAGTTGTATTCTAACTCGAAGTTTGAATCAAAGTGGTCTTCGATAGAACGTTTTGACTTACCAGTAACCACCAAGATATCTTCAATACCTGATTTGAGGGCTTCTTCAACGATAAATTGGATGGTTGGCTTGTCAACGATTGGCAACATTTCTTTGGCCAAGGCCTTAGTAGCTGGTAAAAAGCGTGTCCCGAGTCCTGCAGCGGGGATGATAGCTTTTTTAACTTTTTGATTCTTCATGAGAACTCCTTAGATTTTTATTTTTTATCCCATTCATTTTCAGAGCGCAATTCATTGGACATCATATTGAGAATAGATTCCTTGATATCAGCACCCTCATAGATAGATTTGTAGATTGCTGTTGTAATTGGCATGTAGACACCGAGTTCTTGGGCGATTTCGTAGGCAACCTTTGTGGTTGAAATACCTTCGATAACCATTCCCATGTTACGTTCAATGTTTTCTAGCTTTTCTCCACGACCGAGCGCATCCCCAGCACGCCAGTTACGTGAATGGATAGAAGTTCCTGTAACAATAAGGTCACCAACCCCAGATAGACCGCTGTAAGTCAAAGGATCGGCACCGAGTTTCACACCAAGACGAGTAATTTCTGCAAGTCCACGAGTAATAACGGCTGCCTTAGCATTGTCCCCATATCCCATACCGTGGAGGGCACCTGCACCTACCGCGATAATGTTTTTAAGAGCACCAGCTGTTTCAACACCAATCACATCTGAATTGGTGTAGAGGCGGAAGTAGTTATTACTGAAAATGCCTTGGACATAGCGTGCCACTTCAAGATCCTTAGATGCTGCTGTAATCAAAGTGATATCGCGAACGATAGTTTCTTCAGCGTGGCTTGGACCAGATACGACAACAATGTCACTGCGAAGTTCCTCAGGAATCTCTTCTTCAAGGATTGTTGAAAGACGTTCGTGTGTTCCGGGTTCCAATCCTTTTGAAGCATGCATGACAACGACTTTGTGGTCCAAAAGTTCGGCAACTTGTTTAGCAACTAAGCGAGTAACCTTGGTTGGAACAACAAAGAGAACAGCGTCGACACTATCTAGGGCTTCAGACAGTTCCTTGTAGGCTTTAATATTTTCATCCAAAACCACATCCTTGAAGTAGCGGGTGTTGGTGTGTTTCTCGTTAATTTCATCAATTTGTTCAGGGATGTTTCCCCAAATACGGACCTCGTGTCCGTTGTCGTTGAGTACCTGAGCAAGGGCAGTTCCCCATGAACCAGGGCCCAAGACAGCGATTTTTTGTTTTTTCATCATTAGGTCTCCCTTTAGGTCCTTTCTAACAAAGTAGAAAAAGACTGTATTCTTTTTCATTATAACATAAGAAAAGCATGTTTGTCTTGTACTCTCTGTTAGGAAGGCTGATGGCCATTTATTTTTTCAGCCAATTTTGGGCAATGTAGCCTCCAATGAGGGCAGCCATGAGCGTTCCTCCAATCAGGATTAAGACATGACTGCCTGTAAAGGGAACCATAACTTGATTGACATAATCTTGAGTTTTCCCTTTGGCCAGGAGCTGTGCGATATAAGCTTTGGGCGCAAGCCACATGGTGATAATGGGTGCTAAGTTCCCTAGGGAAAAAATCATATAGGAGAGTAGATTAAGTTTATTATTCTCATAGTTCCCTTTCTTAGCTAGAAAATCAGCGACAAGGCCGGCTAAAAAGCTAGGAAGAAAGGCTAGAACAAAGTGCCCAGAGGCAAAGAAGAAGAGGGACATAAAGATACCCAGACAGGTAATAGCTCCAAATTGTTTAGTTTTTCTGATAAGCCCCAAATAGACCCAACCTGCAAAGATAGCAGCTAAAGCAGGCGTATGATACATATTTTTGACTTTGAAAAAGATTAAATCAATGGCAACTGCAAGGGCTAGGCAAATAAAATAGAGTAGAATAGCTAGACTGGTTTGTTTGATGAATGTCTTTTGACGCATGAGGTCTCCTAATCAATGTGAGGTGTTTTAGTTTTATTGAGCCAAGAGTATGCCAAACCAATGAAAATACCTCCGCCAATCCAGTTACCGAAGAAAACGACTATCCACTGACGTAGAATATTTGCCAAAGTGAAATTACCTACAGCGTCACGCACACCGTTGAAACCGAGCAACATGAAAGAGGCAAAGTTAGCAATCAAGTGTTCATTAATCAAAAATACAAACATAAAGATAGCTGATAGCGCAATGAAAATTTTAGCAGATTCTTCTTTGAGGAGCATGTAGCCCAAGATGGCAATATTAACGAACATATTCGCTGTAATACCTTCTGTAAAGTTCATCCAATCTGTTTTTCCAAGCTTGGTTGAGACAGCAGTAACTAAGAAGCTCTTGTCAGTCAAATGTTGGAAAGAGAAGGATTGGTTGAAGAACCAGGCCAAGATAAGGGCACCGACAAAATTAAAGAAGGTACAGTAGAGGAGGATGGTACACATCTTGCTCCATTTGATTTTACCATAATAGGCACCACTGGTCAGGAACATCATGTTTGAAGTAGCCAACTCTCCATTGAATATGAGAACGAAGACCAGTCCGATGGCAAAGATAAAGGCAAAGACAAAACGAGAAAGGGCTGGAATACCTGTTGCGATAACATCCGCACCAATAATTCCTACAGCAGTCGACATGGTAAGATAAGCTCCTGCAAGCATAGAACGCAAGGCATAGCGCCCCAGACTTTCGTCAAAGAGAGCTTCTTTTTTAGCACAAGCAGCGAATACTTTTTCTTGAAATTGAGACATAGGTTTACCTCTAAAATATGTGGCATGGAGCATGGCAAATGCGCAAGCTCGAGTGAAACTTAATCTAGGATGACCATGAAAAAAAGTCAGGACAGTTGTCCCAACTTTTCCAAGTCTTAATATGAGGATGCTCCAGATGTGGCATCTGCGGATGGGGCTGCGTCGCCACCATGACCACCCGCATCTGATGCACCAGATGTGGCGTCGCTACCGCCATGACTAGCTGCAGCTGGTGCAAAAGGACCGCTTCCTCCGACAAGGCGTTGACCAGTTGTTTCGAGATACCAGTCAAGCCATGGTTTAAAGTTAAAGACGATTTCATTGATTCCTGCATAAGAACCATCATCATAGTACATAGCCTGATAGTTATGCGTATTGATAACTCCTTCAGGTGACCCAGGAACAATCGTACGAACATATTCTTGGTTACCATTACGCAGTGTACCGATAACCCATTCCACATTTTTCATACGAGCTGGTGGAAGTGAGCCGTGAACAGTTGACATACGGCTACCAGATTGAGGTGGCACACGTTTGGCAAACATAGTGTCAGGATCTTGATGGGCGTTGTTGTAGTAGAGGAACTGGTTGTTATCATCGGCATAGGTCAATTCAAATGGCATAGCCTTGAGGAACATGTCAATTTGATTAACCGTCAAAATACCGTGGTCCAATTTCACGTAGGTATCACCAGATACCGCACCAGTGATTTCAGCTACTTTTTCTACCCACTCTGGATCGTCAGGATCAACTTCGGTAACAGTTGTAGCGATTGGGTTGTTACAATCCAAGTCTTCAGGTTCAATTGGTTTTGGTTTTTTCAATTTAGAAACCACTCCTACATATTGGATGAAATTGTCTAAGCATTGTTCAAGGAAATTAATAGTACCTTCGTTAGTAATGTTCCCCTCAAGGTCAAAAGCTTCTTTAGCCTTTCCAAGCAAGAATTCATTACCTGGAAGTGTATAAGCATTAACACCAGGCGCTTCAAGGATTTTACGCAAATGCACTTGGGCACGTGAAGTTCCTTGGTCGTAGTAAGAAGCACCAACAATCATTACAGGCTTGTTTTCAAAAGGGTGCACTTCGAATGATAGCCACTCTAATACTGATTTAAGTGCTGCAGAGATAGTGTGGTTGTGCTCAGGTGTTGCAATGATGACACCGTCAGCGCGTGTAATTTTGTTATTAAGTAAGCGAAGTTGGAAACTTTCATTCCATTTTTCATCTTGGTTAAACATAGGAACTTCATCAATTTCCAAAACTTCAAGTTCAAATTTAATTTTAAAATGTCTTCTGATAAATTCGAGCAGTTTACGGTTATATGATTGATCATAATTTGCTCCAACGAGTCCAACAAATTTCATATTTTATATTCTCCTGTCTTATAGGCTTTCCCAGTCGAAGTCTTCAGCTTCTTTATGTAATAACTCTGTAGCATGTGAGAGTTTACCAGTAATTTTGACGTAGAGACGGAAGTCATCGAAAATAGCATCTAATTTTTTGATGACATCGAGGTCAACTAAATCGCCGTTGCTATCAAAAGCTTGAAGGGAATGTGAAAGCAAGAATTCGTCTGGAAGCACGTTAGCTTTGATTTCTGGAGCATTCAAAATTTGACGAAGTTGTAGCTGTGCACGAGAAGCTCCTAGAGTTCCATAAGATGCTCCTGTAATCATAACAGGCTTATTCAAAAGAGGGAAAACACCGTATGAGACCCAAGCTAAAGCATTCATGAGAACAGCTGGAATTGAGTGGTCATACTCAGGTGTTCCAATAATAACCCCATCAGCCTCATCGATTTTTTTAACGATTTCAAGGACACTTTCTGGCAATTGTTTGTTAGCGGGTTTGTTAAAGACAGGGAGGTCTTTGATTTCAACAAGTTCGATGTCTGCCTTATCTGCAAAATGTTTCTGAATATATTGCAATAATTGTCTATTAGTTGAACGTTTTGAATTCGTACCAACAAGTCCGATGAATTTCATGACAATTCTCCTTAAAAGTATTATATCTATTATTATGTTAGCGTTTTCCTGGTTAAAAGTCAATCTTCGTTTAATGAGAAAGTGATTAGACTATTACCTTTGTCATCTTATTTCGAATAGATTATAATAGGATAGATTTAAAAGTCTGAAGCTAGCATGGCTAGTTTTACAAGAATTAATTTATAGATGTATCGAAAGGAAAAATAATGACAAAAATTCGTGGATTTGAACTTGTATCAACCTATACCAATCAGGACTTGCTTCCAAAACGGGAGACAGCCCATGCAGCTGGCTACGACTTAAAGGTGGCAGAGCGCACAGTGATTGCACCAGGAGAAATCGTCCTCGTCCCAACTGGGGTCAAGGCTTATATGCAAGCGGGTGAGGTGCTATATCTTTATGATCGTTCTTCTAATCCTCGCAAAAAAGGTCTGGTCTTGATCAACTCTGTTGGAGTTATTGATGGCGATTACTATGGAAATCCAGGGAATGAGGGTCACATCTTCGCCCAGATGAAAAATATTACGGATCAGCCCGTGACTCTTGAAGTTGGGGAACGCATCGTTCAAGGTGTCTTTATGCCCTTCTTAATTGTAGATGGAGATGAAGCTGACGGTGTTCGTACAGGTGGTTTCGGATCGACAGGGAAATAGAGAAAGAATATGGCAGACTATTTATTAGTTGTAGATATGCAGTCAGATTATGTTGCTGTTGGAAAAGCGTATCATGAAGAACTGATTGCAGCTGTAAATGACAAAATTGCTAGCTATCCCAGCGACCGGGTTATCTATATTCTCAATCGTTTTTTCTGGGAGAGAAAAGATAGAAAGAAGAAATTTACGACCGGCTTGCTGCTTGTATCTTCTTGTATCTTTGAGAAGCGTCGGGCTTCTTGCTTTACTAATCCAGATTTAAAAGAGTTTCTGGAGGGGAATGCTGCTAAAAGCTTAGAGTTTATAGGGGTAGATGGCAATGGCTGTGTCAAGGCTTCCATTTTGGCAGCTGTCAAGGAGAATTATCAGGTTTCTGTTGATTTGTCCGCTGTCGGAGTTGCCAACCAGAAGAAATTTAAAAAAACATTGCATAAGTGGCATTCTGTCGGAGTAATCGTAGAAGGAGAATTATCATAGCAAAGAAAAAATCAACTTTTGTTTGTCGAGAATGTGGCTACAATTCACCCAAATATCTAGGGCGCTGTCCCAACTGTTCTTCTTGGTCCTCTTTTGAAGAAGAGGTTGAGGTGCAGGAGGTGAAAAATGCCCGTGTCAGTTTGACGGGTGAAAAGTCTAAACCAACTAAATTAAAAGAAGTATCCTCAATCAATTATGCCCGCATAAAGACTGATATGGACGAGTTTAACCGTGTTTTAGGTGGCGGTGTGGTTCCGGGCAGTCTGGTTCTTATTGGAGGAGATCCAGGGATAGGGAAATCAACCCTCCTCTTACAGGTGTCAACGCAACTGGCTAACAAGGGTACGGTCCTCTATGTATCTGGAGAAGAATCTGCCGAGCAAATCAAATTGCGGAGCGAACGTTTAGGTGATATTGATAACGAATTTTATCTTTATGCTGAGACTAATATGCAAGCCGTTCGCAGCCAAGTAGAGGCCATAAAACCCGATTTCCTCATTATCGACTCTATTCAGACCATCATGAGTCCAGAGATTTCTGGCGTTCAAGGTTCTGTATCTCAGGTTCGTGAAGTCACTGCTGAACTCATGCAGATTGCCAAAACCAATAACATTGCCACATTTATTGTTGGGCATGTGACCAAGGAGGGACAGCTGGCAGGACCACGTATGTTGGAACACATGGTGGATACTGTGCTCTATTTTGAGGGGGAACGTCATCATACCTTCCGTATTTTACGAGCAGTCAAAAACCGTTTTGGTTCAACCAATGAGATTGGGATTTTTGAGATGCAGTCTGGTGGTTTGGTAGAGGTGCTAAATCCTAGCCAGGTTTTCTTAGAGGAACGCCTAGACGGTGCTACAGGTTCTGCCATTGTTGTGACAATGGAAGGTAGCAGACCTATCCTAGCTGAAGTTCAAGCCTTGGTGACACCAACCGTCTTTGGTAATGCCAAGCGGACAACGACGGGACTGGACTTTAACCGTGTCAGCCTCATTATGGCTGTTTTAGAGAAACGTTGTGGCCTTCTTCTCCAAAATCAAGATGCCTATCTCAAATCGGCTGGTGGTGTCAAATTGGACGAGCCAGCTATTGACCTTGCTGTAGCGGTTGCGATTGCTTCTAGTTACAAGGAGCTTCCAACCAATCCACAAGAAGCTTTTATAGGAGAAATTGGGTTGACTGGAGAGATTCGCCGAGTAACTCGCATTGAACAGCGCATTAATGAAGCTGCTAAATTAGGTTTTACTAAGATTTATGCTCCGAAGAATTCCCTGCATGGCATGAAAATTCCAGAAGGTATCCAGGTCGTTGGAGTTACGACAGTGGGAGAAGTACTCAAAAAAGTCTTTTCTTAAAAAAATACCTCAAAGCCAGAATTTGGAAGCGCTTGCAAAAATACCTGTTCGATGCTATACTTTTCTTAAGAATAGGGAGGTATTTATTATGCAATTTTTCACAGACAGCAACATGCAGTTCCCTTTAGTTGAGTTATCTCTTAATCAAGGTGAAACAGTCTTTATCCAGCGTGGCAGTATGGTATATCACACACCGAATGTGACACTGAGTACCAAATTAAATGCCAGTGGATCAGGTTTAGGTCGCTTTGTAAAAGCAGTTGGGCGTTCAATGGTTTCGGGCGAAAGTAGCTTTATTACTCAGGTTGTCTCGCAGTCCAATAACGGCTATATAGCCTTGGCCCCTGATTCTCCAGGTCAGGTGATTCCACTTTATTTAGGTGAAAAACAGTACCGACTCAACGACGGTGCCTTTCTAGCACTTGATGGCACAGCTTACTATACAATGGAGCTCCAGTCTGTTGGTAAGGCTCTTTTTGGTGGTCAGGGTGGTTTCTTTGTGATGACAACCCAAGGCCAAGGAACACTCTTGGCAAATGCCTACGGTTCTATTAAAAAAATTGAGCTAAACAACCAAGAAGTGACTATTGATAATGCTCATGTCGTTGCCTGGAGTCAGACACTTGATTACAATATTCACTTGGAAAATGGTTTCTGGCAGTCTATTGGGACAGGAGAGGGTGTTGTGAATACCTTTAGAGGAACAGGTGAAATTTATGTTCAAAGTCTCAATCTTCAAACCTTTGCAGGCTTGCTTAATAGATACTTACCAAAACGTTCATAGTATAAATTGAAGGAGAGTGGATGCTTGTTAGCATCTATTCTCCTTTTTATATTGCGAACTCAATAGCTGACAAGTTAATAAAAAGATGATAAGATAGTGTTTAAATAATTTGATAGTCAAATTATTTTCTTCATTAGAAAGTGAGTTATTATGTCTTATTTTGAAAACTTTCTCAATGCCAACAAAGCCTATGTTGATCTCCACGGGACAGCCCATCTTCCCTTGAAACCAAAGACTAAGGTGGCTATTGTGACTTGTATGGATTCACGCCTTCACGTTGCCCAGGCCTTGGGGTTGGCCCTAGGTGACGCTCATATTTTGCGTAATGCGGGTGGTCGTGTAACGGAAGATATGATTCGTTCTTTGGTCATTTCTCAACAACAGATGGGGACACGAGAAATCGTAGTTCTTCACCATACAGATTGTGGTGCTCAGACCTTTAAGAACGACGAGTTTACCGCCTATCTCAATAAGGAACTTGGTGTTGATGTTTCTGATCAAGATTTTCTTCCATTCACAGATGTAGAAGAGAGTGTTCGTGAAGATATGGCTATTCTTCGTCAGTCACCGCTTATCCCTGAGGATGTTATCATCTCCGGTGCGGTTTATGATGTAGATACTGGTCGAATGACTCAAGTTTATCCCTAATACCGAAAAGTTTAGCAGGCATGATTGCCTGCTTTTTTCATGGTTTGACATAAAAAAACTCAGCATAAAATATAAATGCTGAGTTAATCTAGTTTTTAAGAAACGATAAAAATGAGAATCACAGTCCCTAAATAGAAAAGACTGGTGATAAAAAAGCTGATACGCCAGAATAACTTAAGAAAACGTTTAAACTTGAAAGATTGTGTTTTTCTTAGCATCTGAATTGTGATAATGATAGCCACCAAGGATAATAAGATAGTGATGTAAGGCAAAAAGCTATGGGTGAAGAAACGGGCTGACACAGCAACCACCTCAATAAAATAAAGAGGGAAGGTAAGGTCAGCAAAATTAAGCCCGAGGTATTTTAAACTGAAGAAGCGGTGGATAATAAAAGCAAAGATAGGTGTTAAAATCAAAAATGCTATAGCAAAGAATTTATATAGAATCATAAGTCTATTTTACCTCGAAAAGTCCTTTATGTAAATTTTTTCCTAAACTTAATAAGAAATTCTTGCATCTAAAAAGAATTTCTGTATAATAGATAAGGTATGTAAAAACATACTTGTGGGAGGTAACAAAACTTACTTACCGCCAAAACCACAATAGGAGGAAATTACAAAATGGCTAAAAAAGTCGAAAACATCGTAAAACTT
This sequence comes from Streptococcus sp. HMSC064H09, assembly GCF_001812625.1. Lineage (NCBI taxonomy): Bacteria > Bacillati > Bacillota > Bacilli > Lactobacillales > Streptococcaceae > Streptococcus > Streptococcus sp. HMSC064H09. The sequence goes on along the minus strand of NZ_KV809583.1, from coordinate 20,454 downwards.
CAGATTCCTGCTGGTAAAGCGACTCCAGCTCCACCAGTTGGACCAGCTCTTGGTCAAGCCGGAATCAACATCATGGGATTCACTAAAGAGTTTAACGCTCGTACAGCTGACCAAGCTGGTATGATTATCCCAGTTGTTATCTCTGTGTATGAAGATAAATCATTTGATTTCATCACTAAAACACCACCAGCTGCTGTTCTTTTGAAAAAAGCTGCAGGTGTTGAAAAAGGTTCAGGTACTCCAAACTCAGTTAAAGTTGCTTCAGTAACTCGTGCACAAGTACAAGAAATTGCTGAAACTAAAATGCCTGACTTGAACGCTGCAAACATCGAATCAGCTATGCGTATGATCGAAGGTACTGCACGTTCAATGGGATTCACTGTTACTGACTAATTCAGTTAACAAGAAAACCACAGACGTCGTCTCACTTCGCTGAGTGACGTGGAAGATGAAAGTCGTTATGACCACATTACACAAGGAGAAATAATTAACATGGCTAAAAAAAGCAAACAAATGCGTGCTGCTCTTGAGAAAATCGACAGCACAAAAGCTTACAGCGTAGAAGAAGCTGTAGCTCTTGCACAAGAAACTAACTTCGCAAAATTCGATGCTACTGTTGAAGTATCATACAACCTTAACATCGACGTTAAGAAAGCTGACCAACAAATCCGTGGAGCAATGGTATTGCCAAACGGTACTGGTAAAACTCAACGCGTTCTTGTATTTGCTCGTGGTGCTAAAGCTGAAGAAGCTAAAGCAGCAGGTGCTGACTTCGTTGGTGAAGACGAACTCGTTGCTAAAATCAACGGTGGATGGCTTGACTTTGACGTTGTTGTTGCAACACCAGATATGATGGCAATCGTTGGTCGTCTTGGACGTGTCCTTGGACCACGTAACTTGATGCCAAACCCTAAAACTGGTACAGTAACTATGGACGTTGCTAAAGCAGTTGAAGAGTCTAAAGGTGGTAAAATCACTTACCGTGCTGATAAAGCAGGTAACGTACAAGCTATCATCGGTAAAGTTTCATTCGAAACTGAAAAATTGGTTGAAAACTTCAAAGCATTTAACGATGCAATCCAAAAAGCTAAACCAGCTACAGCGAAAGGTACTTACATCACAAACCTTTCAATCACTACTACACAAGGTGCTGGTATCAAAGTTGATCCTAACTCATTGTAAGAGTAGTAAAAAACCTATCTTCGGATAGGTTTTTTTTCTTACTCTAGGCACGAAATTTGAGTAGAAAATAAAAAATATTCAGAAAGTAGTGCTGCTTTTTCGAATTTATGGTATAATTTAAACGTATACACATAATTATTGATTTTGAACTTTTTACGTTGCGAATTAAGGAGGCAATGAATGAAAAAGAGTAAGGTATTTTTACTAGCAGCCGTAGGCCTATTATCTGTAGGTGTTTTAACGGCTTGCTCATCATCAAGTAAGACATCTGGTAAGACTTATAATTATGTTTACGGTGGCGATCCTGCAACCCTAGACTATGTTTCTACAAATAAGAAAAACATGACGACAGCCGTTAGTAACGGTGTTGATGGTCTGTTTGAAAATGACCAATATGGGAATCTAAAACCTTCTGTCGCTGAAAACTGGTCTGTTTCTCAAGATGGTTTGACATATACTTACAAGATTCGTAAGGGTGTCAAATGGTACACTTCAGACGGCGAAGAGTATGCCAATGTAACAGCTAAAGACTTTGTAACAGGTCTTAAGCATGCTGCTGATACTAATTCTGAAGCGATTTATTTGCTACAAAACTCTGTTAAGGGCTTGAATGATTACCTGTCAGGTGCCAACAAGGACTTCTCAAATGTAGGTATCAAAGCAGTTGATGATTACACTTTGCAATATACGCTTAGTCAACCAGAACCTTACTGGAATTCAAAATTGACCTACTCAGTTACTTGGCCTGTTAATGAAGATTTCTTGAAATCTAAAGGTAAAGACTTTGGTAAGTCAACAGACCCAACATCTATTCTTTATAACGGTCCATATCTTCTTAAATCTTTGACAACGAAGTCATCTATTGAGTTCACCAAGAATGAAAACTATTGGGATAAGGATAATGTCTATTTTGATACAGTCAAATTGACTTACGATGATGGTACAGACCAAGAATCCTTGGAACGTAACTTCACTGATGGAGTCTATAACTTAGCTCGTCTATACCCAACTAGCTCAAACTATTCTAAAGTTGAAAAACAGTACAAAGACAATATTTTCTATACACAACCTGGAGCAGCTGTAGAAGGTGTCGGTATTAATATCGATCGTCAAACTTATGACCATACATCTAAAGAAAATGATCAGCAAAAGACATCAACTAAGACAGCTCTTCTTAACAAAGATTTCCGTCAAGCATTAGGTTTTGCTATTGACCGTACGAATTATGCTGCACAACTTAACGGTAAAGAGGGTGGTAGTACTGCCGTTCGTAATATCTATGTTAAACCAGACTTTGTTCAAGCAGATGGTAAGGACTTCGGAACAATGGTAATGGATCAACTTCCAGCTTATGGTGATGAGTGGTCTGGTGTGAATCTTGCAGATAGTCAAGATGGTCTTTATAATCCAGAAAAAGCTAAGGCTGAATTTGCTAAAGCCAAAGAAGCTCTTCAAGCAGAAGGGGTTCAGTTCCCAATCCATTTGGATGTTCCTGTCAATCAGTCAAATAAAATCTTTGTGAACCAAGTGCAGTCACTTAAACAATCTATTGAATCAGCTCTTGGAAAAGATAATGTTGTACTTGATCTTCACCAATTGTCAACTGATGATTTCTATAACATTACCTACTCTGCTTCAAATGCAGCGGCAGAGGATTGGGATTTGTCAGTAGGTGTGGCTTGGGAGCCTGATTACCTTGATCCATCAACTTATCTTGATGTTTTGAAGACTACAAATAGTGAAAATACTAAATCTTTCATGGGTTATGACGATCCAAATAGTCAAGCGGTTCAAAAAGTAGGTCTTAAAGAATATGACCAATTGGTTGATGATGCTTCTAAGGAAACAACAGACTTGACGGCTCGTTATGAAAAATATGCAAAAGCTCAGGCATGGTTGACGGATAGTGCACTTTATATCCCAACGACTACTTATAACGGTGCAGCCGCTGTAGTTTCTCGTATTAAGCCATTCTCAGGAGCTTATGCTCAAGCTGGTGATAAAGGTTCTACATACTACTTCAAGTATCTTAAATCTCAAGATGATATTGTGACTAAGAAACAATACGATTCAGCTTATAAAGATTGGCTTAAAGAAAGAGCGAAATCTAATGATAAAGCTCAAAAAGATCTTGCCAAACACGTTAAGTAATCTATCGAAAACGTCTACCTTTAGGTAGTCGTTTTTTTAACAAAATTTCTCGAACCACCCCTAGATTGTGATATAATAAGAAAGATTGGTACTCGCTTCTAGATTTTTATTTGGAAAGTTTGGGGGATAGAGTTGCCTACTGGTACTTATCATCTTAAGTTAGTCCTAAGAAAGGGACTTTAGGCTCAATAGGTATCCAAAGACTGAAGAATGAAACATAAAAAGGAGATTTATCTTGGCTAAAGATATCCGCGTTCGTTACGCACCAAGTCCAACAGGGCTTCTACACATTGGTAATGCTCGTACAGCATTGTTTAACTACCTTTATGCACGTCATCATGGCGGTACATTTATTATCCGTATTGAAGATACTGACCGTAAACGTCACGTTGAAGATGGTGAGCGTTCACAGCTTGATAACTTGCGTTGGTTGGGAATTGACTGGGATGAAAGTCCTGAAACACATGAAAACTATCGTCAATCAGAACGTTTACCGCTTTACCAAAAATATATTGATCAACTTTTGGCAGAAGGTAAAGCCTATAAGTCATATGTAACTGAAGAAGAGTTGGCTGCAGAGCGCGAACGTCAAGAAGCAGCTGGTGAAACTCCTCGTTACATTAACGAGTTCCTTGGCATGACTGAAGAAGAAAAAGCTGCCTACATCGCAGAACGTGAAGCGGCAGGTATTGTACCTACAGTTCGTTTGGCGGTTAATGAGTCAGGGATTTATAAATGGCATGATATCGTTAAGGGAGATATCGAATTTGAAGGTGGTAATATCGGTGGTGATTGGGTTATCCAGAAGAAAGATGGATACCCAACTTACAACTTTGCGGTAGTTGTTGATGACCATGATATGCAAATTTCACACGTTATCCGTGGAGATGACCATATTGCCAATACACCAAAACAACTCATGGTTTATGAAGCTCTTGGTTGGGAAGCACCTGAGTTTGGACACATGACCCTTATCATCAATTCTGAAACTGGTAAGAAGTTGTCTAAACGTGACACTAACACCCTTCAATTTATCGAAGATTACCGTAAAAAAGGTTACCTTCCAGAAGCAGTCTTTAATTTCATTGCTCTTCTTGGTTGGAATCCTGGCGGTGAAGACGAAATCTTTTCTCGTGAAGAACTCATTAAACTTTTTGATGAAAACCGTCTAAGCAAGTCACCAGCGGCCTTTGACCAGAAGAAATTGGACTGGATGAGTAACGACTACATTAAGAATGCAGATTTCGATAAGGTCTTTGCTCTTTGCAAACCTTTCTTGGAAGAAGCTGGTCGTTTGACAGATAAAGCTGAAAAATTAGTGGAACTCTACAAACCACAAATGACAGCAGCAGAAGAAATTGTCCCTCTTACAGATCTCTTCTTTGAAGATTTCCCAGAATTGACAGAGGCTGAAAAAGAGGTTATGGCTGGTGAAACAGTACCAACAGTACTTAAAGCCTTTAAAGCCAAACTCGAAGCTATGTCTGATGATGAGTTTGTTGTTGAAAACATTTTCCCACAAATTAAGGCTGTTCAAAAAGAAACAGGAATCAAAGGGAAAAATCTCTTCATGCCAATCCGTATTGCTGTTTCAGGAGAAATGCACGGTCCAGAATTGCCAGATACTATTTTCTTGCTCGGACGTGAAAAATCAATCAAACATATTGATCAAGTTCTTGCAACATTATAAAAACAAACCCAACAATTGTTGGGTTTTCGAATGCACATAAACAATGTATCAGCAATTAATGGGGTATTACTAAGAGTGTATTTGTAATATAATGATGATATTTCGTAATCATATCATCATTTTCAAAACTTTAAATTAGTTTTATAATAGATTGGTAATAAAAAGTAGGGAGGAGTGAGCATTATGAGAAGATTTGGTTGGTATTTCTACTACGTCATTGGCATGTACCCATAAAAAGAGGTAATGAGTCAGTTAAAGAGCTTAGAAAAACTAAGCTCTTTTTTATGTTTATGAAAAGTAAGGGATATGGGAAATGGTCTGACGCTCATATTAATAATTGATAGTTCTTAACCGAGAAAAAATAAATTTATATTTTTAGCTTTTTCTAATAGGAGTGACGCTAAATTATATATTTATGTTACAATAAAGTAGGTTGATTTTTGAAAGGAAAGGGGGGAGTCTAGAGATGATCGTTTTGTTTACGGTTCTACGTCTATTGGCTATTTTAATTGTTAGTCACGATATGTCAGGTTTGCTCAAAACTTGGAAGAGTAAATGCTGGTTTATCGCAGGGAGTCTCTTGCTCTCTCTATTTGTCGGAGGTATTACAGGGTCGCTCTTAGCACTTTTGTTCTGCTATCTTTTCTTAAATAAAATATCGAGTAGTGAAAAGAATTCTTTTCTTTTCACCTTTTTGCCGTGGGTTTTTGTTGAAGTCACCTCGAAACTGCTTCAACTTTACTTTTTCCCATGGATTTTTCAAATTAATTATTTACAGGTCAAGGACACCCCAGTACTTATTGCTTTGTCTTATCTCTTGATTTATCCAATTTTTCATCTGATTGTCAAAGTATTCTTTATTGACTTTGGTGCTCTCAATGTTATGGGAAATAACCATACTTACCAAGTTAGGCAACGCTTATTGGTTGGGGTTACTCTGGCTTATATTGTTTTATCTTTAATTATTTTCTATGCCAGTAACATCTTTCCTTACACAGGCCTCTTTATTTATTTAGCAGGCAGTATTACGATTGTTTACTCCATTCTCTTTATTTTGCTCTTTGCTCAGCTTAATATCTATTCTAAGAGAAGAGTGAAAAACCAGTTGGCCGAAGAAATGGCTAGACATGAGGAAAGTTTAGAGGAATATAGCCACCGTTTAGAAAATCTCTATAATGATATTTCTCAGGTGAAGAAGGATTATCTTGAAGGACTTAAAACAATGGAGGTTAGTATCCAACGTCGAGACTTACCTGCTTTGAAACAAGAGTATGCAGAGCTTTTAGAGAAATCTGGAAATAGCTTAACTTTGTCAAATTATGAATTGTCACGTTTGATCAACTTAGAAATCACGTCTCTCAAGAGTCTCTTTTCTGCTAAAGTGCTTGAGGCAGAGAACTTAGGAATTAAGGTCAATTTGGAGTTACCAGATGTTATATCGTCAACTCAGATAGAGGCCTTAGATTTGGTTGTGATTTCTTCTGTCTTCTTAAACAATGCTATTGAGTCGGCGGTGGATTCTGAAGATCCTACTTTAACCATATCCTTCTTTAAAAATCAAGGTTATCTTATCTTGGTTATTGATAATACAACCAGAGAAGAACGTATTCCTGTGTCAAGGATTTTTGATGAAGGGGTTTCTAGTAAAGGTGAAGGTCGAGGACTTGGTTTGTCCAAGGTCGCAGATATACTTAATCGCTATCCAAAAGTAAATCTTGAGACTCGTAGTTGTGACCATCATTTTACTCAGGTCCTCTCTTTTCAGGATAATTGATAAATCAAAGATAATATTTGTGGAGGATAAGGGAAAATAGAAAGGGGAAAAGCAAATGCAACTTGCGATTGATGGCCTTATTGCTTTGGTTGTTGTCGTTTCACATCTTGTGATTTTAGCTAGAATGGCTTATCTAGATGTTTTTACTTACCGTTATATTCCTTATGTAATCGTAGTAACTGCCGTTAAGTGGTTAGCCAAGGTTCTATGGCAAATTGATATTCCAGATGCAATCTATCTCCTAGTCTTTATTTTTCTTGAAAAACCTCAGGCTTTACGAGAAGAAAAGTATTTTTATGCTTTCTTTGCCCCTGTCTTTTGGACCTTGATTACAAGTTTCTTTAGTTTTTATCTTTTCCGAGTTTTCTTTAATAAGCCGGTCGAGTTGGTTCCAAACCATTTAGGAATCTTGGCTGTTGATAGTGTTGTTCTTCCTTTCTTTCTAGGCTTGCAAAAAATGTTCGGTTTAGATAGCTTTTTTAAGGAACCATATCAGGACTTGCAGGATAAATATAAGAGCATGCTTTTGCAAGTTGATCATATTTTAATTATCAGTTATCTGCTTATCCTCTTTAAACAGGAGATATTCTCCTTGCTCCTGAGTCAGACCTACCTCCCGGGTTACCCTCAAATTTATATTTGGGTTGGTTTTCTTATACACATGTATATTCTTGTTCGTTTTGTTTCCTACGGTAAAGATGTTCGTGATAGTAAAATTCTTAGAGAACAAGAGGAGCATTTGAGGAGTCTGGAAGCTTATAATGAAAAAATCGAAACTGCCTATAAGAGTGTACGCTCATTTAAACATGATTATGAAAATATACTCATTAGTATGCAGACAAGTATTGATAGTGGGGATTTTGACCTTATTGAACAAACCTATCAGGATATTTTGAAAAAGGCGGGTCAAGAACTCATTGAAGAAGATGACGAAAATGTCTCTTGAGTATAAACAGGAAATATTATCATGAACTTACAACTTTGGACCATGGTATCTCTTGAAAATAGTATTATTCAGATTATTAGTTTTCATATTACCTGGTTTATTTATAAAAAACTAACAAGGAGCACACTAGCTTACTGGAAAGTATTTTGTTTAAGTCTCTTAGGTATAGTGGTATCACTTGGTAAAGGTGATGGCTTCTATTATCAAGTTGTTATCTTTTTAGCTTTGGCCCTAAAGGAACGTCGGGAACATCGTTTGACGCTCTGGGCAAGCCTCTTTTTTGGAGCTTTCTCGGTTATTTTTACAGATTTATTTGCGACTTTTACACCATATTATGTATTTAATAATTTGTTTACAAATATGACTTTGAGTGAGATTCAAGAAAACTTCTTCCTCAAATTGTTATCTTTTGTACTGATTTACCCATTCTTTCTCTATGTCAATTATCTTTCAAGTTCAGATGTTGATAAGGTCAAGGAATTGATTTATTCACGTGGTCGCGAACGTCTGTTGATAGCCGTTGATCTGACCTTTGCACTCTACATTACTTGTAGTACTATTTTGGTATCAACAGGTAGTGATGTGGGAGAGCCAATTTTTATTGCAATGGCAGTTTATCTCCTAATGGTAACAACCTTGAACCGATATTCTCATAAATTTGTCAGAGAACGTAGTAAGGAAGCTGTGGAGACCTATGTCTATAACTTGGAGGTCTATAATAAACATATTGAGGATCTTTTTACAAAAGTAAAGCCTATTGAAAAAGATTTTGAGAGTCTTTTGGTAGCTCTTGAGACTCCATTGGCTAAAAATCAATTATCAGAGGTTTTATCCGTTTATCATGAGCATTTGAATCATCTTAAACTTGATAATTTGGACTTAAATGATAAGTTGGCTCCTCTGTTCGAGATTCCTTATCCGGTATTAAGAAGTTGGATTGTAAACCAAATCATTCCTTTGGAACAAAAGGGTATCACCGTTAGGTTGGATGTCAACGTTGATGCTTATCCTAACAATTTAAATATTGCAGTTCTTATTAGAGTTTTGGAACGTTGCGTGAACTTAGCTGAAAAACTTTGGGCCAAGGAGCCGGAGACAGATATTGGTTTCCTTATTCAACAGAATGAGGATGGCAATCTCAGCTTTATTCTTGAGAATACCAACCAGGAAGCTGATCCGAAACTAGACGATAGTCTGACTATTAGTCGTGATTTTGCCCAGTTTTGCTGGTCAAACGGTATCGGTTTAACAAATAAAAAAGAATTATTTAAAACCTATCAAATTGTTACGGTAGGACTATAATCGTAGAAAGGAGGATAACTATGCTAGGTAACATCTTATTTCAAATTTTGATGTTTGTCATCATTTGGGATATCTACTTACGTATTGGTGGGCAAAACACTAATCTTAAAAATCGTATGCTTTATTTGTTATTTGATGTTGCTCTATGCATTTGGGGACAACTCATTGGACGCTATATAGGCATAGTACCTCCCTTAGTAGCCATTGTAACATTGACATTTAGTTATCAACTGAATAAAAGTGTCACTTCTGTAGAGCGCTTTTTTCTAGGTTTTTACCCGGTGGTACTCGTCGATTTGGCAAGACGTTTTTTGGCTACCTTCTTCTTCCCACCGATACTTGGCATAACTGCTGCTACTTTAAACAACAATATTTGGTGGTCTATGGTACCACTTTCCTTTGTCATGTTGACGGTCAGAATAGTAGATTTTATTTTACGTCTAGATTTTACAGATATCTTGAAAGTTGCTGCCCAACAAGAAAAAAAGAACCGTCTGGGTTTGGTCAACATGCTTCTTTTGCTTTATTATTTAGTTATCTTTTTGGTGTCGACATTTGATACTTATTTTCCAGAGTTACATCTTGAGAGTAGGTTTCGTGTACCATTGGTAATGGGATATCTCTACTTACTCCTCTTTGTACTAGGAGCTGTGAACCAGTTTGCTAAGGAAAAAATAGAGCAGGATTTGGCCATGAAGCAAGCCAACTATCTTGATGATTTGAAGCGCGAGAATACTAGGGTGGAAGGTTTGTATAGAGACTTGATGCATGTTCGCTCTAACTATAATTTTCTGCTTAATAATTTGAGAGATATCGAAAGAACAGGAGATATTCGTTCTTACAAAAAAGATTTAGTTGATCTTTATGTCAATCGAGATCAGCACAGCTTTTCGACTCAGGTCACAGATTTGGATAATATCCAAAACCCAAGTATTCATAGTCTACTTTCATCAAAATATCATGAAGCTCAGATGTATCGACTCAATATTCATGCAGAGATTCCAGATCCAGTGACTCATAACTATCTAACTGATTTAGATTTAGCTGTGGTTTTGGGTCATCTCATGGATAATGCTATTGATGGTGCTCGTAAAGCCAGTGAGGGTTTCATTAGTCTGGCCTATTTTGATGAAGAAGATTGCCAGAGTTTTATTATTGAAAGTACAATTGCAGATGAGCAAGTTCCACTTTCAATGATGAGTACCCAGACTCCTCATCCTGGGGGTGGTATAGGTGTTAATGCTGTTCAAGATATCTTGGAACGTTATCCGAATACGTCCTTCTCTGTCCGTAGTCAGAATCATAAAATGATGCAAATACTAGAAATGAGGCCCTAATATGAATATTTACATTTTAGAAGATGACTTAATGCAGCAAACACGTATTAGTGACATCATCAGAGAATTGGTTTCAGAGGGCACGTTTTCCGTACGAAAACTTGAAGTTTTTTCTAAACCCCACAAACTATTGTCCGGTATCAACGAGAAGGGTAACCATCAGGTTTTCCTTTTAGATATTGATATTGATGGTGAGCGAAAGAAGGGGCTAGAAGTCGCCTCAGAAATTCGCCAACAAGATGCTAATGCGGTTATTATTTTTGTGACAACTCACTCAGAGTTTGCACCGATTAGTTTTAAATACAAGGTTTCTGCGTTAGATTTTATTGATAAGACAGTTTCTAATGCAGAGTTCAAACAACAACTAAAACAAACATTGACTTTTGTAAATCAAAAAGTTGGAGATGTGGATGATGATGAGATATTTGTGTTTGAAACAGCACAGTCTCGAATCCAAGTCCCTATGAGAGATATTTATTATTTTGCGACTGCTGTGACACCTCATAAGGTGATGCTGATTACCAAAACAGAGCGTTTGGAGTTTTATGCCAATCTTGGAGATATTACTTCGGTGAATAAAAAACTCTTTTCTTGTCATCGTTCGTTTTTAGTTAATTTGGATAATATTTCTCGTATTGATAAGAGTCAGTTGATGATTTACTTTGAGAATGGCGATTCTTGTCCAGTTTCACGTTTGAAAATGAAGGCCTTGCTTAAAAAATGGTCAGATGTAAAAGAACATTAGTCATCGACTAATGTTCTTTTTAGTCTAAAAAAGCATGTGTTTATTTTATAGGTGATTGATTATCTTATAGGTGAGCAAATTCTGTAAAAACACAAAATAGATGTCCTTTAGTGATGGAATTTAGAGATTTATAAAAAAATAACTAAAAAAAATGCAGTTCAGGATGAAAAAACGACATTCTATGAAATCGTGTAGACAATTAAATTGAAAAAAGTTATTATGTAATCAAGATATGTGATTCGGAAATGAGACATCGTCAATCTTATTGAAATCTACATACACTTTATGAAAATAAATAATGTACTTTTATATAACTTTTTCCTAATCCCCATTTTTTATTGGCCGCTCGTCCAATTACATATCTTTTTTATAGAAATTAATAGGCTTGAGAAATCAAGCCTTTTTTGTTTTTAAGGGGATTAGTGCAGATTAGGATAAAAAAATACATTCTGTGAGTGAAATTCGACATTTTAGGAAATGAAGATATACATTTGGGGATTGCATGCTATAATGTAATCAAGGTTAGAGAGCAAGAAGAATGTATGGTTTAAGTTAGTCCCTTAAACATAATAATTTCCCTCATTCATTCTATCTAAAATTGCTGTTGTGTTCTCTACCGATGATGCTGTTGTTCAAAAGGTCTGTACTTTGTACAGGCCTTTTGGCATTTTAGAAGATAAATAGTTAAAGATGCTTTTGAATCTATTTGTATAGTTTCAAAAGTGTTTTTTATTTTTCATCACCTTTTGCATAAAAATGAATAAAAATTAAGAATTAGGCACTTTTTAGGTCAAAATAGTAAATAAAAACAAATAAAAACGAAATAAATATAAAAAAATAACAAAAAAGTGTTGACAAGTGAATAAATATGCAATATAATAAATCTCGTAAGGTTGATAGAGATAGCAACCGTAAGAAAATATAAGAAAAGAGAAAATATTATGTCAAAAGAGAAAGTTATTCTTGCCTATTCGGGAGGTCTTGATACCTCAGTCGCTATTACATGGCTTAAAAAAGATTACGATGTTATCGCTGTTTGTATGGATGTCGGTGAGGGTAAAGATCTTGAGTTCATCCATGACAAAGCTTTGACAGTTGGAGCTATCGAGTCATACGTGCTTGATGTCAAAGATGAGTTTGCTGAAGACTATGTGCTTCCAGCACTTCAGGCTCACGCTTACTATGAACAAAAATATCCTTTGGTTTCAGCGCTTAGCCGTCCAATTATTGCTAAAAAATTAGTTGAGATTGCTCATGAAACAGGAGCAACAACTATCGCTCACGGTTGTACTGGTAAAGGTAATGACCAAGTTCGTTTCGAAGTTGCCATTGCTGCCCTAGATCCAAGTCTTAAAGTAGTAGCGCCAGTGCGTGAATGGAAATGGTCTCGTGAGGAAGAAATTGAGTATGCTAAGGCTAATGGTGTTCCAGTTCCAGCAGACCTTGATAATCCTTACTCAGTCGATCAAAACCTTTGGGGACGTGCTAACGAGTGTGGTGTTCTTGAAAATCCTTGGAATCAAGCTCCAGAAGAAGCTTTTGGAATTACTAATTCACCAGAGTCTGCACCAGATGAAGCTGAATATGTCGATGTAACCTTCAAAGAAGGGAAACCAGTTGCCCTTAACGGTAAAGAAATGAAATTGGCTGACCTTATCCAAGAAATGAATGTTATTGCTGGCAAACATGGTGTTGGACGTATCGACCACGTTGAGAATCGTCTTGTGGGTATCAAGTCACGTGAAATTTATGAATGCCCAGGAGCTATTGCGCTTTTGACAGCTCATAAAGAAATTGAGGACCTAACTTTGGTACGTGAAGTTTCTCATTTCAAACCAATTCTTGAAAATGAATTGTCAAACCTTATCTACAATGCTTTGTGGTTTAGCCCGGCAACACAAGCTATCATTGCTTATATTAAGGAAACACAAAAAGTTGTTAATGGTATCGCTAAAGTCAAACTTTATAAAGGGCATGCTCAGGTTGTAGCACGTCAATCAGCTAATTCATTGTATGATGAAAACTTGGCTACTTACACATCAGCGGACAGCTTTGATCAGGATGCTGCGATTGGATTTATCAAGCTTTGGGGGCTTCCAACACAGGTAAATTCTCAAGTTAACCATCCATTTGACAATTAATGACAGATTTCATAAGAAAAGTAGGATATTAGAAGAAAAATGCTTCTTATCAGATAAAAGTGGACAGGGAGTCACATCTGATACTCTTTTCTTATAACTTATATTATTATCGTTAAGGCGTTCTGAGAGGCGTCACGAGCCTAAATAAACTACGACTGAGATCGGGATTTAGGAAAACAAGTGTCCAGAGAGACAAATTAAGCTAGACAAATACTATCTAGCTTTTTTCATTTAAGTTATTGTGACCCAAGAGGTCGTTGCTTGTTATAAGTATTAAGAAAGGATGGAAGATTATCTCAGTGTAGGGAAATCTTCAAAATAAAACTATGGCAGAAAATCATAAACTATGGGGCGGTCGGTTCGAAGCTAGTCTTGAAAAATGGGTAGAAGAATTTGGTGCTTCAATCTCCTTTGACCAAAAGATGGCAGAGTTTGACCTTAAAGGGTCTATTGCCCATGTCACTATGCTTGGTGAGACAGGAATTATTACCAAAGAGGAAGCTTTACAAATTAAACAGGGATTGGAAGAGCTGCTTGAGGAATATAAGGCTGGTAAACTAGAATTTGATGTTTCTAATGAAGATATTCATATGAATATGGAAAGTCTTTTAACAGCTAAAATTGGACCAGTAGCAGGAAAACTTCATACAGCACGTTCACGTAACGACCAAGTGGCAACGGATATGCACTTGTATCTAAAAGCCAAACTCGTGGAAGTTATTGAGAAACTTGATAACTTACGTGGTACTTTAGTCAACCTAGCAGACAAACATACCTACACAATTATGCCAGGCTACACCCACTTGCAGCATGCACAACCGATCTCTTTTGGTCACCACCTGATGGCTTATTACAACATGTTCACACGTGATGCTGAACGTTTTGAATTTAATATCAAGCATACGGATATCTCTCCACTCGGAGCTGCTGCCCTAGCAGGAACAACTTTCCCGATTGATCGTAATATGACATCTGATTTAATGGGCTTTGCAAAACCATATAGCAATTCCTTGGATGCTGTTTCCGATCGTGACTTTATTCTCGAATTCTTGTCAAACTCAAGTATTCTAATGATGCATATGACACGTATTTGTGAAGAAATCATTAACTGGTGTTCTAACGAGTTTAAGTTTGTAACTCTATCTGATACTTTTTCAACAGGCTCTTCCATTATGCCTCAAAAGAAAAACCCAGATATGGCAGAACTAATTCGTGGGAAATCAGGTCGTGTCTATGGCAATTTGATTGGATTATTGACGGTGATGAAGTCATTACCTTTGGCCTACAATAAAGATCTCCAAGAAGATAAAGAGGGTATGTTTGATACGGTAGAGACGATTACTGTCGCTATTGATATTCTTGCAGGCATGCTCAATACAATGACTGTTAACGATAAACATATGGCAGAGTCAACAGAGAAAGATTTTTCAAATGCTACAGAGTTGGCTGATTATCTTGCATCTAAAGGCCTTCCATTCCGTGAAGCACATGAGATTGTTGGAAAGCTCGTTCTTGAGTGTACCAAAGCTGGTTATTACCTTCAGGATGTTCCTCTCGAACGTTATCAAGAAGTTTCAGATTTAATTGAAGAGGACATCTATGAGACACTCAAATCTCATACAGCTGTTGAACGTCGTCATTCCCTTGGTGGAACTGGTTTTGACCAGGTTAAATGGCAAATCAAAGAAGCTCAAAAAGCTCTAAAAAAATAAGTCTCTAAGGCCCTAACCATAAGGTTTTGGGCTTTTTTGCTATTTATGATATAATAGTACTAATTTTGAGTTTGGAGTCGCATTTTGAAAAAATCTTATCGCGTTAAGAAAGAGAAAGACTTTAAAGCATTATTTGATGCAGGACACAGTGTTGCTAATCGAAAATTTGTTGTCTACTGTCTGGATCGTAATCTACCTCATTTTAGAGTGGGTTTGTCAGTCAGTAAGCGTCTTGGTAATGCGGTTACTCGGAATCGGGTAAAACGTCGTCTACGACATGCACTGATGGACATGTCATCTCAGTTAGAACATCAAGATTTTGTCGTTATTGCTCGTAAAGGTGTCGAAGACTTAAGTTATCAAGACATTTATAGCAATCTCGTTCATGTCTTAAAAATAGCAAAGTTATATAAGGACTAAAAAATTATTTTGCTTCTTTACATTGTAGGATAAACTAAGATCACTCCTGATTTTTGAGATACTCTTAATGAATGGAAGCGAAGCAGTTCTTTATCGTATTAAAAAGGAGTTTTTAGTGAAGAAAAAACTTAATATATCTATTTTAGGTGCAGGTGCTCTCTTGCTTTTGTCCGCATGTGGACGAAGTGATGTTACAAGTCACTCTACAGGCCTTTGGGAACGTCTTATTTTAATATTTGGGAAGGCTATTCAGGGGCTTTCATTTGGTGGTTCTATTGGATTAGGTATTATTATTTTCACAATTTTAATTCGTGCGGTAATGATTCCTCTTTATAATCGCCAAATTAAGTCAAGCCGTGAACTACAAGAGTTGCAGCCAGAGTTACGTCGCTTGCAGAGTGAGTATCCTGGACGCGAGAATCGTGAAGCTCTTGCTTATGCACAACAAGATCTTTATAAAAAGCATGGTGTAAATCCTTACGCAAGCTTCGTTCCTCTCTTGATCCAATTTCCTATTTTGATGGCTCTTTATGGAGCACTCACACGAGTACCAGAATTGCGAGAAGGAACATTCCTCTGGGTTGACCTAGGTCAGAAAGACCCTTACTTTATTCTTCCGATTTTGGCGGCTGCTTTCACCTTCCTTTCAACTTGGTTGACCAATAAGGCAGCTAAAGATCGTAGTGCAATGCTTCTTGTTATGAATATCATGCTTCCAATCTTTATTTTCTGGTTTGGAACTCAGATTTCTTCAGGGGTAGCACTTTATTGGGCGGTTTCAAACGCCTTCCAAGTTATTCAGATTTTGGTTTTTAATAATCCGTTTAAAATCATCGAAGAACGTAATCGTTTGGAAGCGGAAGAAAAAGAACGTAAAGCTAAGATTCGTCGTGCCAAGAAAAAGGCGCATAAACGTAAATAAGGAGGCTTATTATGGTTGTCTATTCTGGACGAACAGTCGAACAAGCTATCGAAAAAGGTTTGAAAGATCTTAATTTACCCCGTATGAGGGCTCATATTAAGGTGATTTCTCGTGAGAAAAAAGGTTTTTTAGGGTTCGGAAAGAAGCCAGCTCGAGTTAGCGTTGAACCAATAAATGAAAAGATAGCTCATGAAGCAGATCAAAACACCGTTAAAGTGGCTCCTGATGCTATAAAACAATTCGACGATTCTGTCGCAAGTCCAAAAGACGAAACGATTGCTTTCAATAAAGTGACAAAACTCGTTACGGTTTCAGATAATAAGGAAATTGCACAAGAAAACTTAAAGCAACCAGTGTCTACAGAGCCCCTTGGTGAAGAGCTGCTAGATAAGAAACAGGAGCAACCAAAGGCAACAATTATTCCTCTATCTGTTAAACGTGAGTCATCAGAAGAGGATGCTACAGAATTTATGGCAAGTTCGCTTGAACCTCAACTAGAATCAATCGCTAAAGTTCAGACTTTGGAAACTCCAGCAGGAGATTTCAGTGATTTTGTGGCATCTGAGTTTAGTTCGGATGATTCTTCTGAAAATAATTTAGAAGATATTCAAGCAGCTGCAGATGATGTTTTATCATATCTCGAAAAAATTATCTATGAAATGGATGTTGATGCTAGCCTAGAGGTTAGTCACAATCGTCGCAATATTATCATTCAGATTGAAACAGATCAGCCTGGTCGTGTTATCGGTTATCATGGCAAGGTTCTCAAGTCTTTACAACTTTTAGCGCAAAATTATTTGCACGATCGTCATTCTAAACGCTTTAGTGTTGTTCTTAATGTTCGTGATTATTTGGAGCAGCGCACAGAGACTTTGATTGATTTAGCAGAAAAAACAGCAGCTAAAGTAAAAGAAACAGGCCGAGAGTATGTTATGGATCCAATGACGAATAGCGAACGAAAAATTATCCATAAGGCACTTTCTCAAATTGAAGGGGTTGAAAGTCACTCGGAAGGGGACGATCCTAATCGTTACGTTGTTGTGACAAAAGTATAATTAGAATAGCGTTATTGCTTACAGAAACTAGTCTTATTTGAAGGCTAGTTTTTTTGACAATCAAAAGTAAACGGTGTATACTTTTAGTTAAAAGTAGCCGCTGTCTACTGATATGGAATAGGAGTCAAAATGAAACGTAATACTGCTGAATTGAAGGAAAAGTTAATCGCAACTGGAATCGAGGAGATAAGAGTAAGAGGTATCGATCAACTATCTATCCGAACGGTAGCTCAAAGATGCGGGGTCACCCATGGAGCACCCTATAAGCACTTTGAAAATAAGGATGTATATCTTCAAGTAGTTTTGGAGCGTTTATCTGAAATTTTTTTGAAGTATCTGACACAAGGGGTAGACTCTTCGCTTGATGTAAGAGGTCAATTAGTATTAATGGGCCGTAATTTTGTGGAATTTGCTCAAAAAGAAACAAATAGCTTTGAGGCTTTGTTTATTAAGTTTCCTTTCAATTATATGGAACTAACCCAGGACAGCATCTCTGTTAATGCCCATTTACCAGGGTTTGAGCACTTTAAGAGTGTGGTTCTGAAGCTGAAAAGTAAAATGAATATTTCGGGTAGTGAGGTAGAAATATTAGTTCATATCTGGAGTTTTATTACTGGATTAGCTGTTTTGGTAAGGAGTCCTATTGGTGATAATTTCGATAGTAACACTATTGAAGAGACTGTTAGTACTATGTTAGATATCTACGTTAAAGGAGCGAAACAATGAAAACCTTAATTATCTACGCACATCCAAGCGACAAGAGCTACAATGCCTCTATACTAGAGACAGTCAAGGAGAATTTATCGTCTAAACATGAGTTAAAGGTTCTAGATTTGTATAAAGAGCGGTTCGATCCTGTTTTACACTTTGATACAACGCATAGGAGAAGAGACCTAGCGCACGATGTAGCTATGAAAGACTACCGAGATTTAATAATTTGGGCAGATCAGTTGATTTTTATTTTTCCAACTTGGTGGAGTGGAATGCCGGCTATCTTGAAAGGATTTATTGAACGCGTTTTTGTTGCTGGTTTTGCCTATGAAAATACACCCCGTGGATTGGATGGTAAACTGACTGGGAGAGCTTGGATTATAACAACCCATAATACACCGAAAATTATTCTACCTTTAGTTCAAGATTATAGCAAAGTCCTAAAATTTCAAGTCCTAAAACCTTGTGGTATTAAATCGGTCAAAGTTACCCAGATTTCACCCGTTGAGTATATGAGTGATTATAAGCGAAAAGAGATGCTCAAGAAAATAGCTAAAATAGCAAGAAGGTTATGAGCAAGCAATGATATAGGGATAGCATTGTAGTCTACAATTATTACTAGCCTTCGGGCTTCAAAGATATAATGAAATTAATATCTAAGTAATTCTTGACAAGATTAAGCTATTGCTATAAAATGGTATGGTATGTTTAGTAACTGATCAAAAATAGCCGGCTAAACGAATACGAAAATCTATCAGGAGGTATTCAACGTGAAACGTACTTATCAACCAAGTAAAATCCGTCGTCAACGTAAACACGGGTTCCGTCACCGTATGTCAACTAAAAACGGACGTCGTGTTCTTGCAGCTCGTCGTCGTAAAGGACGTAAAGTTCTTTCAGCTTAAGACATTATTGAAAGCAACAGTGCTCGAGACTGTTGCTTTTTTGTTTGCTATGAATGTTAGTGTTGGTGTTTGATGCTATTCATCGAGAGTTTGAAAATATAAAGCTGACAATTCTTGTAATTTTTGATAAACTAAAGCGGTTGTGGATAATGACCACTGACTAAAAAATACTTAGGACTGTTTTTCCTAATGTTAGGAGTATAAATGACTGATTTTCCTATTAAATATCGTCTTATAAAGAAAGAAAAACACACAGGAGCACGTCTGGGGGAAATTATCACGCCTCATGGAACTTTTCCAACACCGATGTTTATGCCTGTAGGTACCCAAGCTACAGTGAAAACGCAATCTCCTGAAGAATTAAAACAGATGGGTTCAGGAATTATTTTGGCCAATACCTATCATTTATGGCTAAGACCTGGTGATGAGCTCGTTGCTAAAGCTGGAGGACTCCATAAATTCATGAATTGGGACCAAGCGATTCTTACAGATAGCGGTGGTTTCCAAGTTTATTCATTGGCAGAAAAACGCAATATTTCTGAAGAAGGTGTAACATTTAAAAATCACCTTAATGGAAGTAAGATGTTTTTATCTCCTGAAAAAGCGATCTCGATTCAGAACAATCTCGGTTCAGATATTATGATGAGCTTTGACGAATGTCCTCAATTTTACCAACCATACGATTATGTAAAAAACTCTATTGAACGGACAAGTCGTTGGGCAGAACGAGGGCTAAAAGCACACCGTCGCCCACATGATCAAGGCCTATTTGGAATTGTGCAGGGAGCAGGTTTTGAAGATCTTCGCAGACAGTCTGCACAGGATTTGGTTTCTATGGATTTTCCAGGTTATTCAATTGGAGGTCTTGCAGTAGGAGAAACTCATGAAGAGATGAATGCAGTTCTAGACTTTACTGTACCTTTACTTCCTGAGAATAAACCACGTTATCTCATGGGAGTAGGAGCACCAGATAGTTTGATTGACGGTGTTATTCGTGGCGTTGATATGTATGATTGTGTTCTCCCAACACGAATTGCTCGTAATGGAACTTGTATGACGAGTCAAGGGCGTCTCGTGGTAAAAAATGCGAAGTATGCAGAAGATTTTAGTCCTATAGATCCTGAGTGTGATTGTTATACATGTAAGAATTACACACGTGCTTATGTGAGACATTTGTTGAAAGCAGATGAAACGTTTGGAATTCGCCTGACAAGTTACCATAATCTCTACTTCTTGGTAAATTTAATGGCCAAGGTACGACAAGCTATTATAGATGACAATTTACTTGAGTTTCGCCAAGATTTCATCGAAAAATATGGTTATAATGCAAGTAAAAGAAATTTTTAAATAATTTATTTAGCAGTACATGATTATACTGCTTTATTTTTTTCAAAACCCTATTGACAATAACTAAATTGGGTGTTAAGATATAAAAGTTGTCTTAACAGACTTGCCACAAAC
>NZ_KV809582.1:274368-275520 GCF_001812625.1 Streptococcus sp. HMSC064H09 | reverse complement strand
AACACGGGTTCGAATCCCGTACGGACTATATTTTTGAGTGACTTAGGTTACTCTTTTTATTTTGTTTCTTTTTTTTATATGTTATAATAGCTTATAATACTATTTTTGAGGTGAATTTATGTCTAAAGTTTTTGTTTTTGGTCATCAAAACCCTGATTCTGATGCAATCGGGTCTTCTTATGGGTACGCTTATTTGAAACGTCAACTTGGAGTTGATGCTGAAGCTGTTGCTTTAGGTACTCCTAACGAAGAAACTGCTTTCGTTCTTGATTATTTTGGTGTTGAGGCACCACGAGTTGTTGAATCAGCTTTGTCAGAGGGAGTTAAGCAAGTAATTCTTACAGACCATAATGAGTTTCAACAATCTATTTCAGATATTAAGGATGTTGAGGTCATTGAGGTAGTAGACCATCACCGTGTGGCTAACTTTGAAACCGCTAATCCATTAATGATGCGATTGGAGCCTGTTGGATCAGCTTCTTCAATTGTTTATCGTATGTTCAAAGAAAACAATGTTGAAGTTCCTAAGGAAGTGGCTGGTTTGCTTTTGTCAGGTTTGATTTCAGATACTCTTCTTCTAAAATCTCCAACTACACATGCTTCAGACCCTGCAGTAGCAGCTGAACTTGCAGAAATTGCTGGAGTTAATTTGGAAGAATATGGACTTGCTATGCTTAAAGCTGGTACTAATCTTTCATCAAAATCTGCTGAGGAACTTATTGATATTGATGCCAAAACTTTTGAATTGAATGGTAATCAAGTTCGTGTTGCACAAGTTAATACAGTTGATATTTCTGATGTTCTTTCTCGTCAAGAGGAAATCGAAGAAGCTATTAATAACTCAATTAAAAACAATGGATACTCTGACTTTGTCTTAATGATTACTGATATCCTTAATTCAAATTCAGAAATTCTTGCACTTGGTTCAAATACTGATAAAGTTGAAAATGGTTTTGATTTTGTTTTAGAAAATAATCATGCTTTCCTTGAAGGTGCCGTTTCTCGTAAGAAACAAGTAGTACCACAGTTGACTGAAAGCTTTAATGCATAAAATTAGGCCGTCAGGCCTTTTTTTAGTGGTCTGATTAATGGTATAATACTTCTTATGATAATACAATTTAACCCAAACAAACTATGTAAGCAAGCTTTTTT
>NZ_KV809582.1:253162-274268 GCF_001812625.1 Streptococcus sp. HMSC064H09 | reverse complement strand
TTTTTTATGGAAATAGTGAATTATCTATATCTTAATCAGCCTGTGACCATGAGAGCAATAAAAAGGCAGTTCCCTTTTCAAAAGAATATAGATAAATTAATTGAGGAGTTTGTAAAAGTAGGCTATATAGAACGATTTGAGAAACATTACCGTTTATTAATTAGTCTTGTGTCGGATTTTTCTAAAATTGACTTAGACCAGCATTTTTTTATTAATGATGATTCTTCTTGTTATTTAGAACTATTAAATCGTAGTTTTGTTACTGAGATATCTAATTCTACTAATGAAGTTGTTATTATCGAACAAACGGGTATCACGAGAGACGAACTTACGATTTCAAATTATTTCTATAAATTAAGAGAAAATCTACCATTATCTGAAGAGCAGAATAGATTATATGACATATTAGGGGATGTTAATCCTGAATACTTTTTGAAACATGTAACGACTTTTCTATTAAAATACATAAGGAAGGAATATGTACTTCAAAAGAGGAGGAATATTTTTGTCGATGCTTTAGTATTATTAGGGTACCTTGTTCAAGTAGAAGAAGGGCGTTATCTTTTGAATATGGACTTAGATTCCGAAGCATTAGTTTTTAGTGCAAAAAAAGACTAGTATTATTACTAGTCTTTTTTATGACAACTTTAACGATTCCTTAGTTCAAGATAACGTTTGTACCAGATGTTAACATAAGATTGTGAAAATGGCCCCTTACCATTGTTAATCCAATCTACCAAGATTTTAACATGTTCCTTTAAGATATAGTCAATATCAGGAGAGTAATGCATTTCTTTTTTATGTGTTTCATACTCATCTACATCTAGCAATTTTTTTTCACCATCAGCGAAGACTTTGACATCTAGGTCGTAGTCAATATATTTTAGTGCTTCTTGGTCCAAAATATATGGACTAGCTAAATTGCAGTAGTAGGAAATGCCGTTATCCCTAATCATGGCTATAATATTAAACCAGTATTTTTTGTGGAAATAAACAATAGCAGGTTCACGTGTTACCCATCGTCTTCCGTCTGCTTCAGTAACGAGGGTGTGGTCGTTAACGCCAATAACAGCATTCTCAGTTGTCTTTAGTACCATAGTATCGCGCCAAGTACGGTGCAAACTACCATCATGCTTATAACTTTGAATTGTGATAAAGTCGCCTTCTTTTGGTAATTTCATGGCGTCCTCTTTCTACAATAAGGGTTATCCTCACTATTGTATCATAATTTTGTGAAAAGAGGGGAAATTCCTATAAATATTCTCTTAGAGCGGATGCTATGGCATCAAAGTCATAACCTTTTCTGGCTAAAGATTGTGTCAAGCGCTGTTTAAGTTCATAACCGTCGTATTTTTTACTAAATTTTTGATATTGCTTATCTATTTCTTTATAAAGGAGAGCTTGTTCAGTTTCTTCATCTGCTTCAAGTTCTAGATGATCGATTGCTAGTTTACTTTCTTGAAATGAAAAACCTTTATTGATAAGGCTTTGAGTTAATTTATCTTTTAGGGCTTTAGATGGTAGTTTTCCCTGATATTTTCGTAACAGTTTTGAAGCTACTCTAATGGCTATTTCTGAGAAATCAAATTGACTTAAAACATCGTCAATGATCTGTTTTTTACAACCTTTTTGAAGCCATTTTTGCTTCAGCACATAGGCTCCTTTATCACCTGAATTCAGATTTTGTTGAGCTAGACTTTCTAGGAGTTTGTAATCATCAATCCAGTGATCTCTTTTTAGATTATCAATAATTTTTGGAATTATATGAGGGTTTATTTCATGTTTAAAGAGGTAATCTTTTACCTCTTTCTCAGTACGTTGTTTAAATGAAATAAAATAGAGGGCTAAGTTTTTACCATGCGAGAACTGGGCAAAGGATTTAATATTCTCTAGTTGATCTTTGTCCAGTATCATTTCTTTTGTCAACATGTATTTAACGATGGTATCTTCTGTAACGTAGAGACTCTCTTTTTTGTCTATCTCAAGGAGATAAAGTCTCTTTTTCTTCTCGATTTTTGTGATTTTCATAGTTATTATTATATCAAAATGTTAGAATGGTAGTATGAATTTACAAGTGAAACAGCGTATCCCGCTTAAGATAAAACGCATGGGAATCAATGGCGAAGGCATTGGTTTTTATAAGAAAACTCTAGTTTTTGTGCCAGGGGCTTTGAAGGGTGAAGAAGTATTCTGTCAGGTTGTTTCTGTTAAGAGAAACTTTGTTCAGGCAAAATTATTAAAGATTAATAAGCCTTCTAAGTTTCGTGTTGAACCTGCATGTAGTATTTATGAAGACTGTGGCGGTTGCCAGTTAATGCATCTTCGTTATGATAAGCAATTAGAGTTTAAAACTGACTTATTAGGACAAGCCTTGAAGAAGTTTAAACCGGATAATTTTGAGTCATATGACATTCGTCCAACAATAGGGATGGAGCAACCACAACATTACCGAGCCAAACTACAATTTCAAACCCGTTCTTTTGGTGGTTCAGTCAAAGCTGGCTTATTTGCGGAAGGGAGTCATCGCCTCATTAATATTGATGATTGCCTAGTTCAGGATGAGCTAACTCAAGTCATCATGAATAAGGTGACAAATTTGTTAGATAAATACAGGTTGCCAATTTATAATGAGCGTAAAATTTCTGGAATTCGGACCGTTATGATACGACGTGCTTTGGGTTCAAATCAGGTCCAGTTGATTTTTGTAACCTCTAAATCAGTTTCTTTCACTAAATTAGTTAAGGAGTTGACGGAAAGTTTTCCAGAGATTGTAACTATTGCTGTCAATTATAATTATTCGAAATCTAGCGAGATTTATGGTCAAGAGACGGAAATTCTTTGGGGGCAAGACACTATTCAAGAAGAGGTACTGGACTATAGCTTTGCTCTCTCTCCTCGTGCATTTTACCAGTTGAATCCTCAACAAACAGAGGTACTCTATGGTCAGGCCGTTGAAGCTTTGGATGTAGGTAAGGCTGAACACCTTATTGATGCTTATTGTGGGGTTGGTACTATTGGACTTGCTTTTGCAAATAAGGTAAAGAGTATTCGAGGTATGGATATTATTCCAGAGGCTATTGAGGATGCTAGAAAGAATGCTAAATCACTTGGGTTGGAGAATGCTCACTATGAGGTGGGTAAGGCTGAGGATATCATTCCTCGTTGGTACAAGGAAGGCTATCGAGCAGATGCTCTTATTGTGGATCCACCTAGAACTGGTTTAGATGATAAGCTACTTAAAACGATACTGGCCTACACTCCTGAAAAAATGGTTTATGTTTCATGTAATGTATCTACTTTGGCTAGAGACCTAGTTTCTTTGGCTAAAGTTTATGATGTTAATTATATTCAGTCAGTAGACATGTTTCCTCATACAGCTCGAACAGAAGCAGTTGTGAAGCTGACTAAGAAAATGTGATAAAACCTAACATAAAAAACAAGAAATTTTCCAAATTGTTGGAAAATTTCTTTATTTTTCTGAAAAATAGGAGTATAATAGGCTTATCGATTTTTTAAAGGAGGAGCGTATGAAAAAGAGCTTCATTCATCAACAAGAGGAAATTTCTTTTGTGAAGAATACTTTTACACAGTATTTGATTGATAAACTTGACGTCGTTGAAGTGCAAGGGCCTATTTTGAGTAAGGTCGGGGATGGTATGCAGGATAATTTGAGCGGTATTGAAAATCCTGTAACTGTTAATGTGCTTCAGATTCCTGACGCAACATACGAAGTTGTTCACTCATTAGCAAAATGGAAACGCCATACTTTGGCTCGTTTTGGTTTCAATGAAGGTGAAGGGCTCGTGGTTAATATGAAGGCTCTTCGTCCAGATGAAGATTCATTGGATGCAACGCACTCTGTTTACGTTGACCAATGGGACTGGGAAAAAGTTATTCCTGACGGACATCGTAATATCGCTTACTTGAAAGAAACTGTTGAAACCATTTATAAGGTTATTCGTTTGACTGAGCTAGCAGTTGAAGCACGTTACGATATTGAAGCTATTTTACCTAAGAAAATTACCTTCATCCATTCAGAAGAACTTGTTGAGAAGTACCCTGATTTGACACCAAAAGAGCGTGAAGATGCTATTACTAAGGAATATGGTGCTGTATTCTTGATTGGTATCGGTGGTGTTCTTCCTGATGGAAAACCACATGATGGTCGTGCACCTGACTATGATGACTGGACAACTGAGTCTGAGAATGGTTACCATGGTTTGAATGGGGATATCTTGGTTTGGAATGAACAATTAGGACATGCCTTTGAATTGTCATCAATGGGTATTCGTGTTGATGAAGATGCCCTTAAACGTCAGGTTGAAATTACTGGCGACCAAGAACGTTTGAAATTGGATTGGCACCAAGCCTTGTTACATGGCCTTTTCCCACTAACAATTGGTGGAGGTATTGGTCAGTCACGTATGGCTATGTTCTTGCTTCGTAAGAAACATATTGGTGAGGTTCAAACTTCAGTTTGGCCAGATGCCGTTCGTGAAAGTTACGAAAATATCTTGTAAAAAAAGCACTAACGAAAGTTAGTGTTTTTTGGTTAGTAATTGCTGTGTATAATTGATCAATGAATTTGCTATTGGAGTAGATATCATGAGAGATGACTTATTTTTTCATAAAGAAAAAACCTATCCCTTGAAGGAGATAGGTTTTTAGATTAATCGCCACTACGGAAAAAAGCATCGTAAAGAGCTCTGACAGCTGCTTTTTCTTGCTCGGTTTCAATTACAAACATAACAGAAACCTCACTAGAACCTTGAGAAATCATTTCTAGGTTAATATGTTTTTCAGAGAGCGCTTTAGCCGCTGTCGCTGTAACACCGATGTGGTCTTTCATATTTTCACCAACAATCATGAGGATTGAAAGGCCATGTTCAATTTCAACTTCATCAACACCGAGTTCACGAGTCAAGTATGAAAGAATTTCTTGTTCTTTGATTGGGGTAAGTTCACGTTCTCGAATAATGATTGAGAGATCATCGATTCCAGAAGGCATGTGTTCCCAACGGATGTTTAAATCTTCCAAAATTTGGAGAACCTTACGTCCAAAACCAACTTCACGGTTCATGAGGTATTTGCTCATATTGATGCTGACGAATTTATCATCACTCGCGATACCAACGACAGGAACAGTTGCACCCTTGTGTTCAAGAATAATGCGTGTGCCTGGGTGGTCTGGGTTATTTGTATTTTTAATAACGAGTGGAATTTTACCACGGTAGGCAGGGAGAAGGGCTTCGTCATGAAGAACTGAGAAGCCAGCATACGCCAATTCACGCATTTCCTTGTAAGTCAACTCTGGAATTGAATGTGGTTCATGAACGACACCAGGATGGGCTGCGAAAATACCATCTACATCTGTAAAGTTTTCATATAAATCTGCCTTAACTCCAGCTGCAACGATAGAACCAGTGATATCAGAGCCTCCACGTGAGAAAGTACAAATTTGATTATCAGGGGTAACACCGAAGAAACCAGGGATTACAAGAACCTCATCTGATTCACGAAGCTCTTCCAACTTGTCATAAGCTCCTGGAAGGATACGAGCATTTCCAGGTTCGCTTGAGACAAAAATACCAGCTTGGCGAGGGTGAACGTAACGTGCTTCAATACCGTTATTACGGAAATATTCTGCGATTAATTTTGCGTTATTATCTTCCCCTGCAGCTAGGAAAGTATCATAAAGGAAATCATTGTCTTCAATAGGAAGAGTGGCAAGATCGTTGATAGATTTAGCAATCTTCGCCATTTCTGTTGATTTGAAGCCTAGCTCATCGACCATAGCTTGGTAGCGGTTAATAATCCATTCTTGGTCAGCTTTGACATCAGCACCTTTTGTGTAGTGTTTATAGTATTTAATCAAGGCGTCTGTGACTTTGGTATCTTCATCGTTACGCTTACCAGGGGCTGATACTACGACAAAGCGACGTTCAGGGTCAGATTTTACAATGTTTAAGACTTTTTCTAATTGTGTGGCTGAAGCAAGTGAGCTCCCACCGAATTTGATGACTTTCATAGTTACTCCAAAAATTTTAAATTACTCTACAATTATAGCAAAATTCTGACAATTTGTCACATTGTTTTTAAAAGCAAGTAAGATTTAGTCTGATTATGGTACAATAAGGAAAGAAAAGGAGGATATCCCGTGGTAGAGGCAATTATTTTTGATATGGATGGTGTCCTTTTTGACACTGAAAAATATTATTATGATCGACGTGCAAATTTCTTAGCTCAAAAGGGAATTTCAATAGACCATTTACCCCCGTCTTTCTTTATAGGTGGAAATACCAAGCAAGTTTGGGAAAATATTCTCAGAGATGACTATGATAACTGGGATGTGCCAACTTTACAAGAAGAGTATAATGCCTATAAACAAGACAACCCCTTACCCTATAAAGAATTAATCTTTCCTGATGTTTTCAAGGTCTTGAATGAAGTGAATTCTCGAGGGTTGAAAATAGGTTTAGCTTCTAGCTCAGTAAAGGCAGATATCCTTAGAGCTTTGGAGGAAAATCATTTGAACGGTTTCTTTGATGTGGTTCTCTCAGGAGAAGAATTTAAAGAGAGTAAACCCAATCCAGAGATTTATCTGACAGCATTACAGCATTTGAACGTAGAAGCAAATCAGGCGCTGATTATCGAAGATAGCGAAAAGGGGATTGCTGCTGGAGTCGCTGCAGGTGTTGAGGTTTGGGCCATTAAAGATAATCGTTTTGGCATGGATCAAGGTGCAGCCAAAGGCTTGTTGGATAACCTTATAGATGTTTTAGATTTATTAAAATAGAAGAGACACCGAGTTGTAGAACTCGGTGTTTTGATGTATCAAATTAAAAAACTCTAAGTTTTTGTTGACCTTTAGATGGACTATGGTATACTAGAAAATAACGATGAATGATTTGATAATCAAATTATCTATTCATCAAATAAAATTGTGATAAAAATATAAAGAACATACGGTTTTCATATAGGAACTAGTTATCGGAGGAATGCAAAAAATGGCTTACGAAACAATTCTTTATAGTGTTGAAGATGGAGTAGCAACTTTAACGCTTAATCGTCCAGAAGTGCAAAATGGATTTAATATTCCGGTTTGTGATGAGATTATGGCTACAATTGAGGAAGCTAAACAAGATGCGTCAGTAAAATTCTTGGTAATCAATGCTAATGGAAAAGTCTTTTCTGTTGGTGGTGACCTTGATCAAATGCAAAAAGCGGTTGCTGTAGATGATGTACAGTCTTTGGTTCGTATTGCTGAGCAGGTAAATGAAATTTCTTTTGCTCTTAAAAAATTGCCTAAGCCAGTCATCATGGTAGTTGATGGACCATGTGCAGGTGCTGCAGCTAACTTAGCTGTTGCAGCAGACTTTACGATTGCATCTGATAAAGCTAAATTCATCCAAGCTTTTGTAGGTGTTGGTTTGGCACCTGACGCTGGAGGTCTCTACCTTTTGACACGTTCAATCGGTATTAACCGTGCGACTCAAATTACCATGACAGGAGAGCCAGTATCAGCTGAAAAAGCCTTGGACTGGGGAATTGCCTACAAAGTTGTTGAGTCAGAAAAACTTGAAAAAACTGTGAGTCAATTGATTAAAAAATTGAACCGCTCTTCAGTGAATTCTTTTAAAGCCATTAAAGAAATGGTTTGGGAATCTGAATTTGCAGGATGGGAAAATTACGCTAAGTTGGAACTTGACTTGCAAAAATCTCTTGCTTTCACAGAAGACTTCAAAGAAGGGGTACGTGCTTATAGTGAGCGTCGTCGACCTAAATTCCAAGGGAAATAGCCATATTTTCTAAAAGAAAAACTAAAGTTTTTTAATCGGGCTTGCGAAATTAGTTTGAGTCTGATATAATTTGAAAGTCAAAGTTTTATTGAAAGGAGTCTGGTGTGAATTACGACAAAATTGATGGCTATCTTGTTGATATTTTTAATAACGTAGTTATTATCGAAGAAGCAAGTTTAAAGAATTCAAAGTTTAACGATGTTTCCCTCAAGGAAATGCATACCATTGATGTGATCGGTACACATCCAGATACGACACCAAGTGCAGTAGCTAAAGAACTCATGCTAACTCTTGGTACTGTAACAACATCTCTCAATAAACTTGAAAAGAAAGGTTATATTGTCCGTACACGTTCATCAGTTGACCGTCGTGTGGTCCATCTTTCGCTTTCTAAAAAGGGTCGTTTGGTATATCGTCTTCACCGTCGTTTTCATAAATCAATGGTGATGAGGATTACAGAAGGCTTTAACGACGAGGAATTGAAGGTTATGAGCAAGGGATTGGAAAATCTCCACGCATTTCTTGAGGAGTTGAAATAATGGCATTTGCAAAAATTAGTCAGGTTGCCCATTATGCACCTGCTCAGGTCGTGACTAATGATGACCTATCAAAAATCATGGATACTAGCGATGAGTGGATTCGCTCACGTACAGGTATTCAGGAACGTCGCATCTCATTGAATGAGAATACGAGTGATTTAGCTACCAATGTTGCTCATCAGCTATTAGAAAAATCAGGATTAGCTCCTGAGGAGCTAGACTTTGTTTTAGTTGCAACGATTTCTCCTGATAGTTCTATGCCTTCAGTAGCGGCTCGAGTTCAAGGAGCAATTGGTGCAGTCAACGCCTTTGCTTTTGATATTACTGCGGCATGTAGTGGGTTTGTCTTTGCTTTAGCAACCGCAGAAAAATTGATAAAGTCAGGCGCATACAAAAAAGGTTTAGTCATTGGTTCTGAAGTTCTTTCAAAAACTTTAGACTGGTCTGACCGTACAACAGCTGTCCTCTTTGGAGATGGTGCTGGCGGAGTCCTCTTGGAAGAAACTGAAGAAGAACATTTCTTGGGAGAATCTTTAAATACCGATGGTAGCAAGGGTGGTCTTGAGTCAGGAGCCTCTGCAGTTATCTCGCCTTATTCAGATGAGTCTGATCAGCCTAATCCCTATATGCAAATGGATGGGAAAGCAATCTTTGATTTTGCCGTTAAGACGGTTTCAAAGAGTATTAAGGCCTTGGTTGAAGAAAAAGGTGAGCCTGATTACTTCCTTCTTCATCAAGCTAATATTCGTATATTGGATATTATGGCTAAGAAAATCGATGTCAATCGTGACAAATTCTTGGCAAACATGATGTCTTATGGTAATACCAGTGCGGCAAGTATCCCAATTCTGCTTTCTGAAAACGTGGCGAATGGGACCTTAAAATTAGACAGCGGTCAAACAATTCTCTTATCAGGTTTTGGTGGGGGTTTGACATGGGGCAGTCTTATTGTTAAAATCTAGTTATATAAATTATGCACCAGCATAGATTATAAGAAATATATTTATCTTAAAGGAGAAATTAAAATGGCAGTATTTGAAAAAGTACAAGAAATCATCGTTGAAGAACTTGGGAAAGATGCAGAAGAAGTAAAAGTAGAAACTACTTTTGACGAACTTGACGCTGACTCACTTGACGTGTTCCAAGTTATCTCAGAAATCGAAGATGAGTTCGATATCCAAATCGAAACTGAAGAAGGTCTTAACACTGTTGGTGACCTTGTTGCTTACGTAGAAGAAAAAACTAAATAAGCAGGGCATAGAGAATATTCTTATTTGGGATATTCTCCTTTGTTTATACAATTACTTTGATTATTAAACTATTTATTTGATTAGAAAATCGAAAAAAGGTGCAAAATGAAATCTCGTATTACAGAACTGTTAGGAATTAAATATCCAATCTTCCAAGGTGGTATGGCCTGGGTTGCTGATGGCGACTTGGCAGGAGCCGTTTCAAATGCTGGTGGACTCGGAATTATTGGTGGTGGTAATGCCCCTAAAGAAGTGGTAAAAGCTAACATTGATAGAGTAAAACAAATCACTGACAAACCATTCGGTGTTAATATCATGCTTTTGTCACCATTTGCAGATGACATCGTCGACCTCGTTATCGAAGAGGGCGTTAAGGTTGTTACAACAGGAGCCGGAAATCCAGGTAAATATATGGAGCGTTTCCACGAAGCTGGAATTACAGTAATCCCAGTTATTCCATCGGTAGCACTTGCTAAACGTATGGAAAAACTTGGAGCAGATGCTGTTGTCGCAGAAGGTATGGAAGCTGGTGGTCACATCGGTAAATTGACAACTATGGCACTTGTTCGCCAAGTTGCTGATGCGGTATCTATCCCAGTTATTGGAGCTGGTGGTGTTGCTGATGGACGTGGTATGGCTGCTGTTCTTATGCTTGGAGCAGATGCTGTTCAGGTTGGTACGCGTTTCGCTGTTGCTAAAGAATCTAATGCACACCAAAATTTCAAAGATAAGATTTTGAAGGCTAAAGATATTGATACTGTTATTTCAGCCTCAGTTGTTGGACACCCAGTTCGTGCGATTAAGAATAAATTGGCTACTGAATATAACCAAGCTGAAAAAGATTTCTTGGCTGGTAAGAAGACTCAAGAGGAAATTGAAGAGCTTGGTGCAGGTGCCCTTCGTAACGCGGTTGTTGATGGAGATGTGGAATATGGTTCAGTTATGGCTGGACAAATTGCAGGTCTTGTTCGTAAAGAAGAAACATGTGCAGAAATCTTGGAAGACCTATACACAGGTGCTGCCAAGGTGATTAAAGAAGAAGCTGCTCGTTGGGCAGATGTAAACGTCTAAAAACGTCGAAAGGATTAGGATAGTGACAAAACGTGCGTTCTTATTTGCTGGTCAAGGGGCTCAGAAATTGGGCATGGCGAGCGATTTGTATGCGACTTATCCCGTTGTCAAAGAGACATTTGATACGGCTAGTCGTATTCTAGGTTATGATTTGCGTGAATTGATTGATTCTAACGAAGGAAAACTAAATCAGACACGCTATACTCAACCAGCTATTTTGACAACGTCAGTAGCCATTTATCGCCTTTTGGCAGAAAATGGTATCACTCCTGATATTGTTGCCGGTCTCTCTTTGGGTGAATATTCTGCCCTAGTTGCTGCTGGAGCACTCTCATTTGAGGATGCGGTAGCCTTGGTTGCTAAACGTGGAGAATTCATGGAAACAGCTGCTCCTGCTGGGAGTGGGAAAATGGTTGCTGTCATGAATACAGATCCAAGTTTGATTGAAGAAATCTGTCAAAAAGCATCTGAAAAGGGTGTAGTAACGCCTGCTAACTATAATACTCCAGCACAAATTGTTATTGGTGGTGAAGTTGAGGCTGTTGATTATGCTGTGGAATTGCTTAAAGAAGCTGGTGCTAAACGTCTGATTCCTCTTAATGTTTCAGGGCCGTTCCATACAGCTTTACTTGAATCAGCTAGTCAAAAATTGGCAGCAGAACTTGAGAAAGTGTCATTCAAGGACTTTACGCTTCCTTTAGTAGGTAATACTGAGGCTCAAATCATGAAGTCAGAAGACGTCAAAGCACTTTTGGCTCGTCAGGTGATGGAACCTGTACGTTTTTATGATTCGATTGCCACTATCCAAGAATTTGGTGTAGATGAAGTAATTGAGATTGGTCCAGGAAAAGTCTTGTCAGGCTTCTTGAAGAAAATTGATAAAACCTTACCAACTCATAATGTTGAAGATCAAGCTAGTCTTGATGCCCTTCTTAATGCTTAAAACGAGGTAAACATGGAACTTAAGAATAAAAATGTTTTTGTAACAGGTTCAACACGTGGAATTGGATTAGCTGTGGCACACAAATTTGCTAGTCTTGGTGCCAATGTTGTTTTAAATGGACGTTCTGAAATCTCTGAGGACTTGCTTGCACAGTTTGCAGATTATGGTGTAACTGTTGTAGGTATCTCAGGTGATATTTCTAACGGTGAAGATGCTAAACGTATGGTAGCTGAAGCTATTGAAAAGCTTGGTAGTGTTGATGTTTTGGTCAATAATGCTGGTATCACTAACGATAAGTTGATGTTGAAAATGAGTGAAGAAGATTTTGAACGTGTCTTGAAAATCAACTTGACTGGTGCTTTCAATATGACACAGGCTGTCTTAAAACCAATGTCTAAGGCTCGTCAAGGTGCCATCATCAATATGTCATCTGTTGTAGGTCTCATGGGGAATATTGGTCAAGCTAACTATGCGGCTTCAAAAGCTGGTTTGATTGGTTTTACAAAATCAGTTGCGCGTGAAGTTGCGGCTCGTGGTGTCCGTGTCAATGCTATTGCTCCTGGTTTCATTGAATCAGATATGACTGACGCTATTCCAGAGAAAATGAAAGATGCTATGATTGCTCAAGTGCCAATGAAACGTATTGGTCAAGCAGAAGAAGTGGCTGAAGTTGCAGCATTCTTGGCTAGTCAAGAATATCTCACAGGTCAAACCATCGCTATTGATGGTGGTATGACCATGCAATAATTGAATATCAATATCAAAAAAATCATTTATTAGAATATCCATCCGACAAAAGGAGAATATATATGTCTACAAATCGTGTTGTTGTTACAGGTTACGGCGTAACCTCACCAATCGGTAATACACCAGAAGAATTTTGGAACAGTCTTCATGACGGTAAAATTGGTATCAAACCAATTACGAAGTTCGATGCTTCTGAAATTCCAGTCTTTAACGCTGGTGAAATCCAAGATTTCCCGTTCGATAAGTACTTTGTGAAAAAAGATACTAACCGTATGGACACTTACTCACTTTATGCGATTTATGCTGCTATGGAAGCTCTTGAAAATTCAGGACTTAACATGGAAGAAGAAGATCGTGATCGTGTTGGTGTCATCGTGTCATCTGGTATCGGTGGTCTTCAAGAACTTGAAGATCAAATCATTCGTATGCACGAACGTGGGATGAAACGTATCAAACCAATGTTTATCCCTAAAGCACTTTCAAACATGGGTGCTGGTAACATTGCTCTTAAAATTGGTGCTCAAGGGGTATGTAAATCAGTGACGACTGCTTGTGCCTCTGCCAATGATGCAATCGGTGAAGCCTTCCGTGAAATTAAATTCGGTTTGCATGATGTTGTCTTGGCTGGTGGTGCTGAAGCTTCAATCACTAAGATTGGTATTGGTGGTTTCAATGCTCTTACAGCACTTTCAACAACAGAGGATCCAGAACGTTCATCAATTCCATTTGATAAAGACCGTAATGGTTTTGTTATGGGTGAAGGTGCAGGGGTTCTCGTTATCGAAAGCTTGGAACATGCCCAAAAACGTGGTGCTGACATCTTGGCTGAGATTGTTGGTTACGGATCAAACTGTGATGCCTACCACATGACAACACCAACTCCAGACGGTTCAGGTGCTGCTAAAGCAATTAAATTGGCTATTAATGAAGCTGGTATCAAACCTGAAGATGTTGATTATGTCAATGCTCACGGGACATCAACACCTGCTAATGAAAAGGGTGAAAGTGGTGCCATTGTTTCTGTACTTGGTAAAGATGTTCCAGTTTCATCTACTAAATCATTTACAGGTCACTTGCTAGGTGCTGCTGGTGCAGTTGAGGCTATTGCAACAATCGAAGCTATTCGTCATAGCTATGTACCGAAAACTGCTGGTACAAAAGAATTGTCTGACTACATCGAAGCTAATGTTGTTTATGGTGAAGGTCAAGAAGCTGATATTGAGTACGCAATTTCAAATACCTTCGGTTTTGGTGGACACAATGCTGTTCTTGCCTTTAAACGTTGGGAGGCTTAATTCATGAATATTTCTGAAATCAAAGATTTATTGGCTCAATTTGATGCTTCAACTTTACGTGAATTTTCATACAAAAATAATGGTGAAGAATTGAACTTGAGCAAAAATCAAATAAGTTCAGTAACAGCTGCCCCAGTAGCTCCTACAGTTGAAGTAGTTGCGCCAGCTCCTCAAGCTCCAGTTGCTCCAGTAGCAGCACCTGCCGCTGTTGAAACTCCAGCAACACCAGTTGAAGAAGCCTCTGCTCCTGCTCAAGCTGCTGAAGGTGAAGTGGTTGAAAGTCCACTTGTTGGTGTGGCTTACTTGTCTCCATCACCTGAAAAACCAGCCTTTGTTTCTGTTGGTGATACTGTTAAGAAAGGTCAAACGCTTCTTATCGTTGAAGCAATGAAGGTGATGAATGAAGTGCCAGCACCTAAAGATGGTGTTATTACTGAAATCTTGGTAGCGAATGAAGAAGTTGTTGACTACGGAAAAGGATTGGTACGCATCAAATGACAATTGATATTAATGCTATTCGTGAAGCTTTACCACACCGTTATCCAATGCTTTTGGTTGACCGTGTGCTAGAAGTTTCAGAAGACGAAATCACAGCTATTAAAAATGTAACGATCAATGAACCTTTCTTTAATGGACATTTTCCTCAATACCCAGTTATGCCTGGTGTTCTTATCATGGAAGCTCTTGCGCAAACAGCTGGTGTTCTTGAATTGTCTAAACCTGAAAACAAGGGCAAATTAGTCTTTTATGCAGGTATGGATAAGGTTAAATTTAAAAAACAAGTGGTTCCTGGTGACCAACTTGTTATGACAGCTAAGTTTGTTAAACGTCGTGGAACAATTGCTGTTGTTGAAGCTAAGGCTGAAGTCGATGGTAAACTTGCTGCATCAGGTACTTTGACTTTTGCTATTGGAAGCTAATGTTTTGTGAAAATCCTTCTGGCGACAGTCGGAAAGGATTTTTCTTTAGATATTGGTCTATCACATAGAAAGGAAATCAACACAGACTATCAAAAAATGTCTGATGTTATCTTGTTTTATGTTTAAAAAATTATTGATTGCCAATCGTGGTGAAATTGCAGTGCGTATTATCCGTGCAGCGCGTGAATTGGGTATCCAAACGGTTGCTATTTATTCTGAAGCGGATAAGGATTCTCTCCATACTATGCTCGCTGATGAAGCTATTTGTATCGGGCCTGCAAAATCAACGGATTCTTATTTGAATATGAATCGTGTCCTATCAGCTGCTATTGTGACTGAGGCTCAAGCTATTCATCCAGGGTTTGGTTTCTTGAGTGAAAACTCTAAATTTGCCACTCTCTGTGAAGAAATGAACATCAAGTTTATTGGTCCTTCAGGCGAAGTCATGGACAAGATGGGTGATAAAATCAATGCCCGTGCTGAAATGATTAAGGCTAATGTCCCTGTAATTCCTGGTTCAGATGGTGAAGTCTTTACAGCTGAGGAGGCTTTAGAGGTTGCCAACCGTCTTGGTTACCCAGTAATGCTTAAGGCTTCTGCTGGTGGTGGCGGTAAGGGGATTCGTAAGGTTAACACTGAAGAAGAGTTAGCTCCTGCCTTCGAATCTGCGTCACAAGAAGCTAAAGCAGCCTTTGGTAATGGGGCGATGTATATTGAAAAAGTTATTTACCCAGCTCGTCATATCGAGGTTCAAATTTTGGGAGATAGCTATGGTAATATTGTTCACCTAGGTGAGCGTGATTGCTCTCTTCAACGTAATAACCAAAAGGTTTTGGAAGAATCACCGTCAGTTGCTATTGGTAAGACACTTCGTCACGAAATTGGTTCAGCGGCTGTCCGTGCCGCTAAGGCTGTTAATTATGAAAATGCGGGTACTATCGAGTTCCTTCTTGATGAGAAAACAGGTCAGTTCTACTTTATGGAAATGAACACCCGTGTTCAAGTTGAGCACCCAGTTACAGAATTTGTAAGTGGTGTGGATATTGTTAAAGAACAAATCCGTATTGCCGCAGGTGAAAAACTCTCTGTGACCCAAGATGATATTGAAATCAAGGGACATGCTATTGAGTGTCGTATCAATGCAGAAAATCCTAAGTTCAACTTTGCACCTAGTCCAGGGAAAATTAGCAATCTCTACCTACCTAGTGGAGGTGTTGGTCTCCGTGTAGACAGTGCAGTCTATCCTGGCTATACTATTCCACCTTACTATGATTCAATGATTGCCAAAATCATTGTTCATGGAGAAAATCGATTTGAGGCACTCATGAAGATGCAACGTGCTCTTTACGAGCTCGAAATCGATGGTGTTGTGACTAATGCTGACTTCCAGTTGGATTTGATTTCAGATCGTAGCGTTATCGCTGGGGATTATGACACTTCCTTCTTGATGGAGACCTTCCTACCAGCTTATCAGAATCGTGAGGAATAGAGTTTATGGGATTATTTGATCGAAAAGAAAAGTATATCCGTATCAATCCTAACCGTTCTGTACGTAATGGGATTGATCACCAAGTGCCAGAAGTTCCAGATGAACTTTTTGCAAAATGTCCTGGTTGTAAACAAGCTATTTATCAAAAGGACTTGGGACAAGCTAAAATTTGTCCAAATTGTTCTTATACCTTCCGTATTTCCGCTAAAGAACGTCTCGATTTAACAGTTGATGAGGGATCTTTCCAAGAACTGTTTACAGGCATTAAAACTGAAAATCCATTGAATTTTCCAGGTTATATGGAGAAACTAGCAGCGACTAAGGAAAAAACTGGTCTTGATGAAGCTGTCGTGACTGGTGTTGCAACTATCAAGGGGCAAAAAACAGCCTTGGCCATTATGGATTCTAACTTTATTATGGCTTCAATGGGGACTGTTGTTGGTGAGAAAATCACTAAACTCTTTGAACATGCGATTGAGGAAAAACTTCCAGTTGTTATTTTTACAGCATCTGGTGGGGCCCGTATGCAAGAAGGAATCATGAGTTTGATGCAAATGGCTAAGATTTCAGCTGCTGTAAAACGTCATTCGAATGCTGGCTTGCTGTATTTGACTGTATTGACAGATCCAACAACTGGTGGGGTTACAGCAAGTTTCGCCATGGAAGGTGATATCATCTTAGCTGAGCCACAAACCTTGATTGGTTTTGCAGGTCGTCGTGTCATTGAAAACACAGTTCGCGAAACTTTGCCAGATGATTTTCAAAAGGCTGAGTTCCTTCAAGAACATGGTTTTGTTGATGCCATTGTTAAACGTACAGAGTTGGCTGATACCATTGCCACACTCTTATCATTCCATGGAGGTGTTCAATGAGCGACGTAGCACGTATTTTAAAAGAAGCGCGTGACCAAGGCCGTTTAACTGCTTTGGACTTTGCCCAAGGAATCTTCGATGACTTTATCGAACTTCATGGCGATCGTAATTTCCGTGACGATGGTGCCATTATTGGTGGTATTGGTCGTTTAAATGGCCAAGCGGTTACTGTAGTGGGTATCCAAAAAGGTAGAAACCTACAAGATAACCTCAACCGTAACTTTGGCCAACCTCATCCAGAGGGTTATCGTAAGGCTCTTCGCCTCATGAAACAGGCTGAAAAGTTTGGTCGTCCAGTCGTTACCTTTATCAATACTGCAGGTGCTTATCCTGGTGTTGGGGCAGAGGAACGCGGACAAGGTGAGGCAATTGCGCGTAACCTTATGGAAATGAGCGACCTTAAGGTGCCAATTATTGCCATTATCATTGGTGAAGGTGGTTCGGGAGGAGCTCTTGCCTTGGCAGTAGCCGATAAGGTTTGGATGCTTGAAAATACCATCTATTCTATCTTGAGTCCTGAAGGATTTGCAACTATCCTCTGGAAAGATGGCTCACGTTCAGAAGAGGCGGCAGAGTTGATGAAGATTACATCAGGCGAGTTGCTTAACATGGGAATCGTTGATAAGGTTATCCCAGAACGTGGTTACTTTACAAGTGAAATTATTGAAGCAATTAAGACAGCAATTGTAGACGAGTTGGCAGAATTAAGCCAATTATCAACAGAAGACTTACTTGAAGCGCGTTATCAACGTTTTAGAAAATATTAAAAAACATTGGGATATACCCCAATGTTTTTTATACGGTATGGCGTTCGAAGGCTTGGTCTGAGATACCTTGTTCAAGGATAAGTTTAGCCCATTCCTTAGCTGAATGAAGACTGTGATCCTTGTAGTTACCACAAGATTCAATGGTTGTCCCTGGAACATCTTCCCATGTAATCTCGTTAGCAATAGCTTCAAGACTAGATTTGATAACTTTGGCAATTTCTGTAGGATCTTGTTTACCCCACATAATCATATGGAAACCTGTACGGCAACCAAATGGTGAGCAATCAATAAGGCCATCGATACGTTGACGGATCAGTTTAGCGAGTAGGTGTTCGATAGTATGAAGACCACCTGTATCAATACTATTTTCATTAGGTTGAATCAAACGGATATCAAAGTTTGTGATGATATCTCCTTTAGGTCCAACTTCCTCTGAAATAAGACGGACATAAGGTGCTTTTACAATAGTGTGGTCAAGTTCAAAACTTTCAACAGTAACGTCTTTTGGCATGGTAATACCTCCCTATTCTAATAGAGTTATGATACCACAAAATCAGTTTAAAGTTCTAGTATATATTGAGAAATCGCTATAAATATGATACACTAGAAGACGGTTTTCTTTAGGGAAACCTTAGAAAAGTTGAGGTAAAGACATGATAAACATGATAATTTTAGTTGTCTTTGCACTCATTGGTTTAGTCGTTGGATATTTAGCAATTTCTATTAAACTTAGCAAAGCTAAGGAACAAGCAGAAACTACCTTGCTAAAGGCAGAACAAGACGCTGTGAACCTTCGTAGTCAGGCAGAGCATGATGCAGATCATCTGCGTGTGACTGCTGAACGCGAGAGTAAGGCTCAACGTAAAGAGTTCTTGTTAGAAGCAAAAGAGGAAGCTAGAAAATATCGAGAAGATATTGAAAAAGAATTCAAATCTGAACGTCAAGAGCTTAAACAGATGGAAAATCGTTTGACAGAACGTGCCACTAGCCTTGATCGTAAGGATGAAAATCTATCAAGTAAAGAACTTGCCCTCGAGAAGAAAGAGCAGAGTCTTGCTGACAAATCTAAACATCTTAATGAGCGTGAAGAGAATGTGACTCAGTTGGAGGCTGAGAAGCAGGCTGAACTTGAACGTGTTGGTCAAATGACCATTGCAGAAGCGCGTGAGGTAATCTTAACGGAGACTGAGAATAATCTGACTCATGAGATTGCAACACGTATCAAAGATGCAGAAGCACAGGTTAAAGATACTGTTGATAAGAAAGCCAAAAACGTGTTGGCGCAAGCTATGCAACGCTTGGCTGGAGATTATGTTACTGAACAAACAGTAACTACTGTTCACCTTCCAGATGACAATATGAAGGGTCGTATCATTGGACGTGAGGGGCGTAACATCCGTACGCTTGAAAGTCTAACAGGTATTGACGTTATTATTGACGATACTCCAGAAGTGGTTGTCCTTTCTGGTTTCGATCCCGTTCGTCGTGAAATTGCACGTATGACTCTCGAAGCCTTGATTAAGGATGGACGCATCCATCCAGCTCGTATTGAAGAGTTGGTTGAGAAGAGCCGTCAGGAAATGGATAACCGTATCCGTGAATATGGTGAAGAGGCAGCCTACGAAATTGGTGCTATGAATCTTCATCCTGATTTGATTAAGATTATGGGACGCTTGCA
This sequence comes from Streptococcus sp. HMSC064H09, assembly GCF_001812625.1. NCBI lineage: Bacteria > Bacillati > Bacillota > Bacilli > Lactobacillales > Streptococcaceae > Streptococcus > Streptococcus sp. HMSC064H09. The sequence continues at coordinate 254,898 of NZ_KV809582.1, read as the reverse complement.
GTTCCGTACGTCGTATGGTCAAAACGTCCTTCGTCACTCAGTTGAAGTTGGTAAACTAGCAGGTATCATGGCTGGTGAATTGGGTGAAAATGTTGCCCTTGCTCGTCGTGCTGGATTCCTTCACGATATGGGGAAAGCCATTGACAAAGAAGTCGAAGGTAGCCACGTAGAGATTGGTGCAGAGTTTGCACGTAAGTACAAAGAACATCCAGTTGTGGTCAATGCCATTGCCAGCCACCATGGTGATGTAGAACCTGAGAGTGTCATTGCAGTTATTGTAGCTGCAGCAGATGCTTTGAGTTCGGCTCGTCCAGGGGCTCGTAATGAATCTGTTGAGAATTATGTCAAACGCCTTCGTGATTTGGAAGAAATTGCATCAAGCTTTGACGGTGTTCAAACAAGCTTCGCCCTTCAAGCTGGTCGTGAGATTCGTATTATGGTTCATCCAAACAAAATCTCAGATGATGAAGTTACAATCTTGTCTCACAAGGTACGTGAACAAATTGAGAAGAATTTGGATTACCCAGGAAATATTAAGGTTACAGTCATTCGTGAATTCCGTGCGGTTGACTATGCCAAATAAGATAAGAGAGCCGAAAGGCTTTTTTATTTTGCCCTTCATACTGAAAGGGGTATTCTTTTTGAAAATGTAAGAACTTTCTTATCAAATTGCGTCATTTTGGTAGATAAGTATTTTATAATGAAATATTTTGATTTTTTTTGACTGTTTCTAGTTGACAGTTATTAAAAATTTAGTATAATAGATTTTGTAAACGATTACAGAAGGAGAGATTATGCTAAAGTCTGAACGTAAGCAGATTATCTTGTCTCAGTTGAAACAAGATGGTTTTGTCACTTTGGAAAACCTAACTGTTTTGTTAAGTGATACTTCCGAGTCGACGATTCGTCGTGACTTGGACGAGTTAGCGGCAGATGGCCAACTTAAACGTGTTCATGGTGGTGCTGAAAGCATTCATGGTCTAAAGGAAGAAATTGCCAATAGTCAAAAAGCTATTAGAAACGTTCAAGAAAAGGCTCAGTTAGCTGGTTATGCTGCCGATTTGATTAAGGAAGGTGATGTCGTCTTTCTTGAGGCTAGTACAACAAATGAACTTTTGATTCCACATTTGGCCAATCGTCAGGTAACGGTTGTGACTAATTCTATCCACCATGCGGTTAAGCTGGTAGATCTCGGTGTTAGCACTAGGATTGTTGGAGGAAAGGTTAAACATTCAACGGATGCGTCTATTGGAAGTACTGCTCAAGAGCAAATTAGACAACTGAATTTTGATTGTGCGTTCATTGGTGCTAATGGCGTTGATGCTAATTATTTCACCACACCAGACATGGAAGAGGCAGTTATCAAACGGACGGTTATAGCCAATGCGCAAAAAGCCTATGTTCTAGCTGATGCCTCTAAACTTGGTCAGATTACCTATGCTAAGGTAGCAGAGGTCGAGAAAGTAACCATAATTACAAATGCTTCGGAAGAAGAGCTCCTAAAAGAATTAAAAGAGAAAACGAGGGTTATTGAAGTATGATTTATACTGTAACGCTGAATCCATCAATCGACTTCATTGTTCGTATCGACAAAGTAGAGATTGGTGAAGTTAACCGCATGGAGAGTGATGATAAGTTCGCTGGCGGTAAGGGGATTAATGTTAGTCGTATTTTGCAACGTTTAGGTGTTGATAATACTGCAACGGGCTTCATCGGTGGTTTTACAGGACGTTTTG
>NZ_KV809582.1:184380-253062 GCF_001812625.1 Streptococcus sp. HMSC064H09 | reverse complement strand
CGGGCTTCATCGGTGGTTTTACAGGACGTTTTGTGACAGATGGTTTGGATGCAGAAGGTATTAAAACTAAGTTTGTAGCTGTGGATCAAGACACACGTATTAATGTTAAAATCAAGGCTGACCAAGAAACTGAAATTAACGGTGCAGGACCTGTCATTAATGAGTATCAATTGGCTGAATTGGAAGCAGTTCTTTCAAGTGTAAGTGCTGATGATGTGGTTGTTTTTGCTGGATCAGCACCAAGCAATCTTGGAAACAAGGTCTATAACAAATTGATTCCACTAGTGCGTGAAACTGGTGCACAGGTTGTCTGTGACTTTGAAGGTCAAACCTTGCTTGATTCCTTGGCCTACCAACCACTCTTGGTAAAACCAAATAACCATGAGTTAGAAGCTATTTTCAATGTCAAACTTAATGGTTTGGCTGATGTTGAAAAATATGCGCGTGAAATCCTTGCTAAAGGGGCGCAAAACGTTATCATCTCAATGGCAGGTGATGGAGCTCTGCTTGTCACACCAGAGGCTGCTTACTTTGCCAAACCAATTAAGGGGACAGTTAAAAACTCTGTTGGTGCGGGTGACTCAATGGTTGCTGGTTTCACTGGTGAGTTTGTTAAATCTGGTGATCCGATTGAGGCTCTCAAGTGGGGAGTAGCGTGTGGAACATCTACAGCTTTCTCAGATGACTTAGCGACAATTGAATTTATTAAAGAAACATACAATAAAGTAGAGGTAGAAAAACTATGAAAATTCAGGATTTACTGAACAAAAAAGTAATGTTGCTTGACCTTCAAGCAACTACAAAAGAAGCTGCTATCGATGAAATGATTAACAGCTTGGTTGACAATGGTGTTGTGACTGACTTTGATGTTTTCAAAGCAGGTATTATGGCTCGTGAAGCACAAACATCAACTGGTTTGGGTGATGGAATCGCTATGCCACACAGCAAAAATGCTGCAGTAAAAGAAGCAACAGTACTTTTTGCTAAATCTAATAAAGGTGTAGATTACGAATCACTTGATGGTCAACCTACAGACCTCTTCTTTATGATTGCTGCTCCAGAGGGAGCAAATGACACTCACTTGGCAGCCCTTGCTGAGTTGTCAAAATATCTTATGCAAGATGGTTTTGCAGATCGTTTGCGTAAGGTGACTTCTCCAGATGAAGTGATTGCTGCTTTCAATACGGGTGAAGAAGAAGCACAGGCTGAGGAAGCTAAGAAAGCACAAGCTGTTAAAGAAGCAGCTTCAAGCGATAAACCACTTATCGTAGCTGTAACAGCTTGTACAACTGGTATTGCTCACACTTACATGGCTGAAGAATCACTGATTAAAACAGGTGAAGAAATGGGAGTCAATGTTCGTGTTGAAACTAACGGTGCGTCAGGTGTCGGAACACCATTGACTGCTGAAGAAATCAGAAAGGCTGTAGGTGTTATCGTAGCAGCAGACAAGGCAGTTGAAACAGCACGCTTTGATGGTAAAAAATTGCTTTCTAAACCAGTTGCAGCAGGTATCCGTCAACCTCAAGAATTAATCCAAAACATCTTGGATGGTAAGGCTGAAGTCTTCTATGCCGAAAATGCTGGAGCTGCTCAAGAATCAAGTGAGAAATTGAGCCTCGGTGGTGCCTTCTATAAACACTTGATGAGTGGGGTATCACAAATGCTCCCATTCGTTATCGGTGGTGGTATCATGATTGCGCTTGCCTTCTTGCTTGACCAAATCATGGGTGTTCCTAAAGATCAATTGTCACAACTTGGTTCTTACCATGAAATTGCTGCTCAATTCAAAGCAATTGGTGGTGCGGCCTTTGGTTTCATGCTTCCAGTACTTGCAGGTTACATTGCTTATTCTATCGCTGAAAAACCGGGTTTGGTTTCAGGTTTTGTAGCTGGTGCTATCGCATCAAGTGGTGCAGCCTTTGGTGGTGTTCCATTTGGTTCAGGTGGTAAAGCAACCCTTGCCCTTGCTGGTGTATCTTCAGGTTTCCTTGGAGCTCTTGTTGGTGGTTTCCTTGCAGGTGGTGTTATCCTCGTTCTTCGTAAACTCTTGGCAGGTATCCCACGTGCTCTTGAAGGAATCCGTTCTATCTTGCTCTTGCCACTTCTAGGTGTATTTGCTACAGGTTTCTTGATGTTGGCAGTGAATATCCCAATGGCAGCAATCAATACAGGTCTTAATAACTTCTTGTCAAGCTTGTCAGGAAGCTCAGCCGTATTACTTGGTCTCCTTGTTGGTGGTATGATGGCAGTGGATATGGGTGGACCAGTCAACAAAGCAGCTTATGTCTTTGGTACAGGTACTCTCGCAGCAACAGTGACTTCAGGTGGTTCAGTTGTTATGGCAGCAGTTATGGCAGCTGGTATGGTTCCTCCATTGGCAGTCTTTGTAGCGACACTCTTATTTAAAGATAAATTTACCGAAGAAGAACGCAACTCTGGTTTGACAAACATCGTTATGGGACTCTCATTCATCACTGAAGGTGCAATCCCATTTGGTGCAGCTGATCCAGCACGCGCTATCCCAAGCTTTATCGTCGGTTCAGCTCTTACAGGTGCTCTCGTAGGTATGGCAGGAATCAAATTGATGGCACCACACGGAGGTATCTTCGTTATCGCTCTCACATCAAATGCCCTTCTCTACCTTCTCTTCATCTTGATTGGTGCTGTGGTATCAGGTATCCTTTTCGGATTCCTCCGCAAACCACTTGATAAATAAGATATGATTAAACAATCTCGTTGAGTTCGGGGTTGTTTTTTTGTGTCGTAGCAGATTTTTGTCAGGGTATCTATTTTATGATAAAGTATAGGCAGAAATGGCTTATCTAGTAGCTAATACGCTGTATAAAGAAACATAAGAGGTAAAATATGGTAAAAGAATACGATTATATTGTCATTGGTGGTGGTTCTGGTGGGATTGCCAGTGCTAATCGTGCTGCTATGCACGGCGCTAAGGTTATTCTCTTTGAAGGAAAAGAGGTCGGCGGAACCTGCGTCAATGTGGGCTGTGTACCTAAAAAGGTCATGTGGTATGGTGCTCAGGTTGCTGAGACCCTTCACCGTTATGCAGGTGAGTATGGTTTTGATGTGACGGTTAATAAGTTTGATTTTGCAAGGCTTAAGGTCAATCGTCAGGCTTATATCGACCGTATCCATGGCTCTTATGAGCGTGGCTTTGATAGCAATGGCGTTGAACGTGTATACGAGTATGCAAGATTTGTTGATCCTCATACGGTTGAAGTAGCGGGGGAGCTTTATACAGCACCCCATATCCTTATTGCAACAGGTGGTCATGCTCTTTATCCAAATATTCCAGGTAGTGAATATGGGATTACCTCAGATGGTTTCTTTGAACTAGATGAGGTGCCAAAACGTACAGCTGTCATTGGTGCTGGCTACATCGCCGTTGAGGTTGCTGGTGTTCTCAATGCTCTTGGAAGTGATACGCACCTCTTTGTGCGTAAAGATCGTCCATTACGTACCTTTGACAAGGATATTATCGATGTCTTAGTCGATGAGATGGCTAAATCAGGTCCGACCCTTCACACGCATGCTAATGCTACAGAAGTAGTGAAAAATGCTGACGATTCTTTGACCATTAGCTTTGACAATGGAGAAACGATCACTGTTGATTGCCTCATTTGGGCTATTGGTCGTGCAGCCAATACCTCTGGCTTTGGTCTTGAAAAGACGGGCGTTGAGTTGACTGAACGAGGTAACATTTATTCAGACGCCTTTGAAAATACATCAGTTCCTGGTATCTACGCCCTTGGTGATGTGACTGGTAAACTAGATTTGACGCCAGTTGCAATCAAGGCGGGACGTCAATTGTCAGAGCGACTCTTCAACAATAAAGCCGATGCTAAGCTTGATTACACTGATGTAGCCACTGTGGTCTTTAGCCACCCAGTCATTGGTTCTGTTGGTTTGACTGAGGAAAAAGCAATTGCTAAATATGGTGCGGAGAATATCAAGGTCTATAAATCTAGTTTTACTCCAATGTATACAGCTCTTGCAAACAATCGTCAGCCGTCAACTATGAAATTAGTAACACTTGGTGAGGATGAAAAAATCATCGGTCTTCATGGCATTGGCTACGGTGTCGATGAGATGATTCAAGGCTTCTCTGTGGCTATTAAGATGGGAGCAACTAAGGCTGATTTTGATAATACGGTTGCCATTCATCCAACTGGTTCAGAAGAATTTGTAACGATGAGATAAAAAGGTGAAGTCTGTCTACCTAAATGGATAGACTTTTCTTTATGTCTGAATTGCCTCAATTGAAAGTGATCGCAAGGAAGTCCCTTGCGAATTTCCATAGCCTTTTTGGCTATGGAAACCATTCATCCAACCGGTTCAGAAGAATTTGTAACGATGAGATAAAAAGGTGAAGTCTGTCTAGCAAACATAGATAGACTTTTCTTTGTGTTCAAATAACAACCTATATATTTTGTGTGTAACTGTATATTGTCTAAATAAAAAAGACCTTTAGGCCTTTCTTTCGTTTAATAAGTAGGTTCTTACTTCTGAGATAAAGTAAAGGGATCCTGTGACAACAAATAGGTCATCAGAATCTGCTGATTCAGCTTGTGCTAGCCATTCTCTATAGTCGGCCACACATTTGAAGTTTTGAGGATAGTCATCTAAGGGCAGTGCTTCAAAAAAGTCAAAGTTGGTTACCGTAATATCATAATCTTTCAGTTCTTCTAGTAAGTTTGCTAAAGGTTTTCGTCTCAGTCCTGCAAAGAGGATGTGGATTTTACGATTGATAAAGTTATCTTTTAGTACCTGTTTTAAGCTGGCAATTCCTTGAGGGTTATGGGCACCGTCTAGATAAATATTGTTTCCTATCCACTCACTACGACCAGGCCAGTGTGTGTCACAAATACCATCTTGAATGCTCTTATTAGTAATCTTAGGAAATGTTGGAGTCAAGAGATGGGCAGCAGTGACAGCTAACCCAGCATTGTTTTCTTGATGTCGTCCTAGCATTGGTAGCTTAAGATCTGGACTTTCCCAATGGTCATAAGAAACTTGGATCGTTTGGTTGTCTTTCGGAAGCAGCTGAATTTCCCTATCAATGACGGCTAAAGGAGCTTGTAGGTCATGTGATTTTTGGTTGAAAAATTGTTCAACTTCTGCAGAGACACGACCAAGTAAGATAGGTGTGTTTTCTCGCATGACGCCTGCTTTATGATTGGAGATGTCCAAAAGGCTATTGCCCAAGGTTTCAGTGTGATCAAAGCCAATTGAAGTACAGATGACAAGCTCTGGCGAAAGGACATTGGTCGAATCAAGACGTCCACCAATACCTGCTTCAATGATAGCCATATCAACCTGTTTAAGGTCGAAGTAGAGGAACATGAGTAAGGTGACCAACTCGAATTCCGTTGGTCGGTCAAAAGCAGTGTGCTCTTCTAAATCATCAAGAAGAACCTGAGCTTTCTCGACAAGGCTAATCAAATCCTTATCAGGGATTTCTGTGCCGTTTATACTAATACGTTCGTTGAAACGAGTAATATAAGGTGAGGTAAAGGTCCCGACCTGATAGCCTGACTTTGTTAGGATATTTTGTAGGTAGCTTGTTGTTGATCCCTTACCGTTGGTCCCGACAATATGCACCGTTGGAAAGTGAGTCTGAGGGTTTCCGGCTTGTTTCAAAAGCCAACGCATACGTTCGAGTTGAGGGCGACGGCCATTGCCCTTGAAAGAATGGATAAAATTTAGAGTTTCTGTATAGTTCATAGGATTATAGAAAAAAGGCAGGGTTTCCTAGCCTTTTACATGTCTTAGTTAGAAGCGGCGTCACCAGTTGTTGCACCACCAGTAGTCGCATTGCCAGATGTTGTGTCTGCAGTAGCTGCTGATGAAGAGGTAGTCGTATTGCCACCTGTTGTTGTATCTGCAGATGACGAATAGGTGTTAGTTCCTGCTTGGCTACTTGTTTCTGTTTCTGAATCAGTCGCATTGCCATAACTAGATGAAGCAGCGCTGGATTCTTGAGTCTTATTATTGCCTTCTTTGATGACTACAGTTGATTGATTGGCTGATGAATCAGAAGTGTCCTTATTTTTAGAGGCTGTGAAATTCATGATGGTGATTGAAGCCACGATTATTGACAAAATTGTCCCGACGGCAGTAAGGACTTTTTGGAAGGCAGTGAAGCCTTTTGTAACGTGTTCAGTCACCTTTGGGGCAGATTTTTTTTCTTCTTTTGATGAATGATTACGGCGTGAGTAATTTTCAGACATGATGCTCTCCTTAAAAATATTTCGTACTTTCTATTATATGATTTTCTCGCAAAAATTGCTAAAAAAATTATGCTATAATAAATAGTAAATAAAAATCGAGGAAAAATCATGATTTATTTTGATAATTCAGCCACTACGGTGCCTTATCCAGAGGCACTTAGAACCTATCAAGAAGTGGCTACTAAAATTTTTGGGAACCCATCCAGCCTGCACCAATTAGGAACATCTGCGACACGTATTTTGGAGGCTTCTCGTAAGCAAGTTGCGGACCTCATTGGAAAATCAGCCGATGAGATTTTCTTTACGTCTGGAGGAACCGAAGGCGACAACTGGGTCATTAAAGGAGTGGCTTTTGAAAAAGAGCCTTACGGCAAACACATTATTGTTTCTGATATTGAACATCCTGCGGTGAAAGAGTCTGCCAAATGGCTTTCAGAGCATGGTTTCGAAGTGTCCTATGCACCAGTTAATGAGCAAGGATTTGTGGATGTTGAAGCTCTTGCTAGATTATTACGCCCCGACACGATCTTGGTTTCGGTTATGGCCGTTAATAACGAAATCGGATCAATCCAACCTATTCAAGCTATCTCGGATATATTGGCTGATGAGCCGACGATATCTTTCCATGTGGATGCTGTTCAGGCCATTGGGAAGATTCCTGTATCAGCTTATTTAACAGACCGTGTTGACTTTGCAACTTTTTCTGGTCACAAGTTCCATGCTGTTCGAGGTGTCGGTTTTGTCTACAAAAAGGCAGGGAAAAAGATTACGCCACTCTTAACAGGTGGTGGTCAAGAAAAAGACTTTCGTTCAACGACTGAGAATGTTGCTGGCATTGCGAGTATGGCTAAGGCCTTGCGCTTAGTTACTGACAAAGAGGTGTTTTCTCTTCCGAAAATTGCCAAGATGAAAAAAATTATCTTTGACGAATTGGCTAAGTATGAGGACATTACTATTTTCTCAGGTGAAGGTGAAGACTTTGCGCCCAATATTTTGACCTTTGGAATCAAGGGTGTTCGTGGTGAAGTTATTGTCCATGCTTTTGAAGAGCATCAAATCTATATTTCAACGACATCTGCATGTTCATCTAAGGCGGGAAAACCAGCAGGGACTCTCATTTCTATGGGTGTTCCGACTAAATTAGCTCAAACGGCTGTACGTATCAGTCTTGATGATGACAATGATATGGGACAGGTAGAACAGTTTCTCACGATCTTCAAGCAGGTCTACGCCAAGACACAAAAAGTGAGATAGCAAGATTTAAGTAATTAAACAATAAAACTAAATTCAAATGTAAAAGGAAAAGGAATGACACTAACATATTCAGAAATTATGGTTCGCTATGGTGAATTGTCTACCAAGGGCAAAAACCGTATGCGCTTTATCAATAAACTTAGAAATAACATCAAGGATGTTCTATCCATCTATCCAGATGTTAAAGTGACTTTTGACCGAGACCGTGGTCACATCTACCTCAACGGTACAGACTATGAGCCAGTAGCAGAGTCTTTGAAGCAAATTTTTGGTATTCAAGCCTTTAGTCCTGTTTACAAGTTTGAAAAAGATGTCGAGGTCTTGAAAAAGGCTGTTCAAGACATTATGACTGGGCTCTATCGTGACGGTCTTACCTTTAAAGTGACTGCTAAACGTAGTGACCATGATTTTGTTCTCGATAGTCGTGAGCTCAATCTTACTTTAGGAAATGCAGTTTTTGATGTATTGCCTGACATTAAGGCTCAGATGAAGGGCCCAGATGTCAACCTTAAGGTAGAAATTCGTGCCGAGGCGGCTTATATTTCTCACGAGGAAATCAAAGGAGCAGGTGGACTACCTGTAGGGACTGCCGGTAAAGGAATGCTCATGCTTTCAGGTGGGATTGATTCGCCAGTGGCAGGTTATCTTGCACTTAAACGTGGTGTGGATATTGAAGCTGTCCACTTTGCAAGCCCTCCTTATACCAGTCCTGGTGCACTGAAAAAGGCTCAAGATTTGACCCGTAAGTTGACCAAGTTTGGTGGTAATATCCAGTTCATCGAAGTACCATTTACTGAAATCCAAGAGGAAATCAAAGAAAAAGCGCCTGAGGCTTATTTGATGACCTTGACGCGTCGTTTCATGATGCGTATTACTGACCGCATTCGAGAAGAACGTCGAGGTCTTGTGATTATCAATGGTGAGAGTCTTGGTCAGGTTGCTAGTCAGACTATGGAGTCTATGAAGGCGATTAATGCTGTTACATGTACGCCAGTGATTCGTCCAGTTGTCACTATGGACAAGTTGGAAATCATTGATTTGGCACAAAAAATTGATACCTTTGACATTTCCATCCAACCTTTTGAGGATTGCTGTACTATCTTTGCACCTGACCGTCCAAAGACTAATCCAAAAATCAAAAACGTTGAACAATATGAACGTCGTATGGATGTTGAAGCCTTGGTTGAACGTGCGGTTGCGGGAATCATGGTGACTGAAATCACACCTATTGAAGAAGCGCAAGACGAAGTGGATACACTTATTGAAGACTTGCTCTAGTCTAGGAGGATATAGTACTAACATAGTAGTATTTAGGTGCTACTAGAGTTAGGTATGTCCAAAAAGAAATGTCGATGTTGAACTTTTACCCAGAAAGGAAAATACATGACTGTTTATAACATCAATTTAGGAATCGGTTGGGCATCAAGTGGTGTTGAGTACGCTCAGGCCTATCGTTCTACAATTTTCAAAAACACAGGTATTAAGGCCAAATTTGTCTTTATGGATATGTTCCTGCAGGACAATCTTTCAGATTTGACCCGTAACATGGGGTTTGAAGATGAAGACGTCATCTGGCTGTACAGCTATTTTACAGACCTGAAAATTGCTCCAACGACCTATACTGTCAAGGATTTGGAAAAGGAAATCCCTTATGACATCACGCGTCGTGAGATTAATGGCAAGGTGGTTAAGCTCTTTTGTGCCAAGGAAGATATTTTCTACGCCGCTTATTTGCGTAAAGAGGGTGAAGATATTGTCCATCGTGTGGAAAAAGTATCGCGTGGTTGCTTAATTCGTAAAGATTTTTACTCTTACACTAAGATGTTCACGGAGTACTACACCCCTGTAGATAACAAGGCACACCTCTATCAACGTCGTTTCTTCAATGAAGATGGCAGTATTGCTTATGATGAAATTGTTGATGGCAAGGATAGTGTCTTCCGTTTCCCAGATAAGATTTTGTCATCTAAACATGAATTTATCGCCTACTTTATGTCACAACTTGGTCTAACTGACCAGGATATCGTTATCTTGGACCGTGCAACTGGCACAGGGCAGGCTGTTTTCCGTAATACTAAACCTGCTAAGCTTGGGGTTGTGGTCCATGCAGAGCACTTTAGTGAAAATGCTGTGACAGACAAGACTATTCTTTGGAATAACTTCTACGAGTACCAATTCAGCAATGCAGATAAGGTTGATTTCTTCATCACAGCGACAGAACGTCAACGTAGCATTATGCTAGATCAGTTCAACAAATACACACCATTTTCACCTAATATCGTAACGATTCCTGTGGGAAGTTTGGATAAACTGAGAGAGCCTGAGGGAGATCGTAAACCATTCTCAATCATCACAGCTTCACGTTTGGCCAATGAAAAGCACGTGGATTGGTTGGCTAAGGCTGTTGTTAAGGCTAAAGAAAGTCTGCCACAAGTGAACTTTGATATCTTTGGTACAGGTGCTGAAGAAGCTAAGCTTAAGGCAATTATCGAGGAAAATCACGCTCAGGATTACATTCATCTTAAGGGTCACCAAGATTTAACAGAAGTCTACAAGGATTATGAACTTTACCTATCAGGTTCTAAGAGTGAAGGTTTTGGCTTGACACTTCTAGAAGCTGTTGGATCGGGCCTTGGTATGATTGGTTTTGATGTCCGTTATGGGAACCAAACTTTTATCAAGGATAATGAAAATGGTTACCTCATCCCTCGATTTGAAAAAGATGACGAGCTTGCTATTGTGGCTGCCTTGGCAGAGAAAATTGTAGCTTTCTTCAATCGTTCAGATTTAGATTATGTTCATCAAGTCTCTTATGATATCGCCAAAGGCTTTTTGACAGAGGAAATCGAGCAGAAGTGGCTTAACTTAGTAAAGGAGATGACTAATCATGATTAATTTATTTGAGAACTATAGTCAAGGTAGTTGGGATCTCCATTACTCGCTGATTGTCGCTGGCTATGTGAATACAACAGTTTGTCTTTCAGATGATGGATTTCTGCCTAGTGATGTGACCTCACCTTACCTTTATTTCACTGGTTTTGACAAGGTTCAAGGTTCTGCACTTTACTTTAATCAGGTTCCTGTGCCTAACTACTGGGAAATTTTAGGAACAAATAGCAACGCGGAGATCTTCCGTTTTGATAAGAAACGTGGTCATATTCACTATGCGCATCCTGCTCATCAGCGTCTAGTTAAAGCTGTGGATTGGTATGATGAGTCAGGTCGCCTGCGTGTGACTGATCGCTACAATAATAAGGGATACCGTTTCTCACAAACAACTTACAATGTTAAGCAAGAAGCGACCATTACTAGTTATTTCACTCCAGATAACAAGGAAGTTATCGTCATTAACCATTTGACCAAAGACGTTATCTTGAATTGGAAAGACAAGGTCTACATTTTCAAAAACAAATCGGAGTTTGTAGTCTTTTATCTTAAAGAAGCTGGTTATGATTTGCGACGTATCCTTTATAACTCCTTGTCAACACCTTTCTTGACAGCTATGAATCTTCCGAATTCTGGTCAAGATGTCCTCTTCTGGCAAGAGCCTATCACTGATTCAGTCCCTGGGAATATGCGCCTCCTTCTTGATAGCAATCACCGTCAAACTAAGATTGTAGTGCAAGAATACACAGCATATACGAATCTTCTAAAGTTGGTTAGTCCAGAGCAGGCTTCTCGCGTGGCCTTTCTCGGATTCATGTATCCATTTGCCCGTCAGAATAATTTCCAAAATCAAGCGCTTATCTTGACCAACTCAGATCAGATTGAACACTTGGAAAGCATAGTTAGTGAAGTGCCTACCATGCACTACCATATTGGGGCAATCACTGAAATGTCAAGTCGTTTGATGGATTTAGCTAAATATAGTAATGTTAGCCTTTATCCGAATATTACAACAGAACAGGTTAAGCGTCTCTATCAAGAGGCTGATTTCTATTTAGATATTAACCACCAAAATGAAATCCTGTCAGCGACACGTGCTGCCTTTGAAAATAACCTGCTTATCCTGGCTTTCACGAACACAAGCCATGGTCCAGATTATACTGCACCAAGCAATATTTTCTCACCTATGAATGCTGGGCAATTTAAGCAAACCCTTAAAGAAGCCTTGGGCAACCGTGACTTCCTTAGTCACTTGCTTGATCGTCAACGTGAGCACGCTCATGTAGCAACACCAGAAGATTATAAGAAGGTTATTGGTTAGGAAAATGACACTAGAGGTTCGTAACATTTATCCTCTGACACCAACATTCAAGAAGGTCGCTTCACTTTATGAAGCGGCTTTTCCTGTGGAGGAGAGGCTCCCACTCTGGCAATTGTCTTGGAACAGTTTGAAAAATGGACAATCTTTCTTGGCTTATTTTGATCAGGGAGTTTTTATTGGTTTTACCTATGCAATCTGTACTGATAACCTGGTCTACCTACTCTTTCTCGCGGTTAAAGAAAGTAAACAGTCTCAGGGATATGGCAGTCAGATTTTGGCACAAGTTAGGGAAGAAGCAGGAGAACGACCGTGTGTGCTTACGATTGAGCCTATGGATGAGGAGCAAGTCTCTAATAGGGTTCAACGTCTAAAACGTTTAGCATTTTATGAACGAAATGGCTATCAGGCATTGAATCACTTCTATTTCGAAGGAAGTGAACGCTATCAAATTTTGACAACGGATAAGAGCCTTTCCTTAGTTGATCTGGAGCGGGCTCTAGCTAAGACTTTCCTAGGAAAATATGGAATAAGAGTTGATTAGGGTAATCGTTACTTTGATAAATTTCAATGAGCAGAATAAGAATAATCAAAATAACTTTTTCTCTTGTCATTAGAGGGAAAAAATGATAGAATTGTAACGTTGACTAAATGCACGTCCTGTGCAACCGCACGACTACTGTTTACAAGTGGGTTCGCCCCCGCAGTACTAGGCGAGTCTTCACAGAGGGAAACCTCAGACAAATTAAAAATTTTAATAGGAGGTGCATCATGAGCACATACGCAATCATCAAAACTGGTGGAAAACAAGTTAAAGTTGAAGTAGGTCAAGCGATCTACGTTGAAAAAATCAACGCTGAAGCTGGATCAGAAGTAACTTTTAACGAAGTTGTTCTTGTCGGTGGTGATAAAACTGTAGTAGGTACTCCAGTTGTTGAGGGAGCTACTGTTGTCGGAACTATCGAAAAACAAGGTAAACAAAAGAAAGTTGTTACTTTCAAATACAAACCTAAAAAAGGTAGCCACCGTAAACAAGGTCACCGTCAACCTTATACAAAAGTTGTTATCAACGCTATCAACGCGTAAGTTAGCGACTAATCACTAAGAAAGGACACAATCTTATGTTGAAAACTCTTGAAAACTTGCAACTTTTCGCCCACAAAAAAGGTGGGGGTTCTACTTCCAATGGTCGTGATTCACAGGCTAAACGTCTTGGTGCTAAAGCAGCTGATGGACAAACTGTATCAGGTGGATCAATCCTTTACCGTCAACGCGGTACACACATCTACCCAGGTGTAAACGTAGGCCGTGGTGGTGACGATACACTCTTCGCTAAAGTTGAAGGTGTTGTACGTTTCGAACGTAAAGGTCGCGACAAAAAACAAGTATCTGTATACCCAGTTGCTAAATAATTAAGCTAAAGTCTGCACTTTTGTGTAGGCTTTTCTTTATGAAAAAGGAGAATCCTATGCCTTTAAATCACTACCAACAAGAAGTAGGGCCAAGTCTAGCAGATGCCAGTCCAGGTAAAATGCCAGATGTTGCTCTATTAGAAGGTCGTTATTGTAGCGTTGAACATTTGACAGTGGCAGAGCATTATGAGGACATTTTAGACTTTTACTTTACTAATCAGATTCTTTCGGATTGGACCTATATGTATGCGGACCCTTTTGAATCTGAAGAAGCTGTACGTCAGTGTTTGGAGGATTATGAGCAATCCCAGAATCCTTATTTCTTTGCCATCAGGGATAAGGCTTCAGGTAAAGTTCTAGGAACCTTTTCACTCATGGCTATTACACCCAAAAATCGCAGTGTTGAGATGGGGCGAGTGATTTTGGCACCTGCTTTACAAAAGACTCGAGCAGCCACAGAAGCTCAATACCTGCTTATGAAATATGTCTTTGAAGATCTTAACTATCGTCGTTATGAGTGGAAATGTGATAGTCTCAACCGCCCTTCTGCCAATGCAGCCATGCGTTTAGGGTTCACCTATGAGGGGCGTTTTCGTAACCATGCTATCTATAAGGGACGTAGCCGTGATACGGACTGGTTCTCGATTATTGACAGTGAGTGGCCAGAACTTAAGAAACGATTTGAGAATTGGCTAGCTCCTGAGAATTTTGATGAAAAGGGACAGCAGAAACGTTCTTTGAGGGACTGTTAGCTGGCAATATAAGGGCTCCCTTCTGATGAAGGAGCCTTATTTTAGTAGTCTTAGTCCTAAATCAAAGCTCCTACTTTTCTAGTGGTTATTATCGCTGTCAAAATCAGTCTAAATACTCATTTTTCTGTCAATAATATTCCCATAATAAAGCATATTTATGCTATAATAAAGAGTAATTGTATCAAGGAGAATATGACTAATGGATTTAATTCGCGAAAAAGTATTTGTTAACCGTTACCACTATGATGTTCGTAACCATGAGTGGGAAAAAGAGAATGGTGTGCCTAAAACAAATGTTGAAGTAACTTTCCAGTTGCACAATAAAGATGAAGAAGCTAACAATACGTCTGTTGTAGCTGTTTTGCAATTTATGATTGTCCGTGATGAGTTTGTTATCTCAGGGATTGTTTCTCAAATGGACCATATTCAAAACCGTATCGTCAATGAACCAAAAGACTTCTCACAAGAAGAAGCAGAAGCCTTGGCTGCACCGCTCTTGGATACGCTTCAACGTTTGACTTATGAAGTAACTGAAATTGCCTTGGATCGCCCAGGTATCAACTTGGAGTTCTAAGATGTCTCTTGCAGTTATTACGGATTCATCGGTTAATCTCCCTGCTGAGATTCAGGGCCATGCTGATGTTTATGTTTTAGATATTCCAGTCATCATTGAGGGGCAGCCTTTTGTTGAAGGAAAAAACTTGGATGTCAATCAGTTTTATGAACAAATGGCAAACTCTGAGGAACTGCTCAAGACATCACAACCAAATCTAGCTGACTTGGATAACTTGCTTATGGAGTTGGAGGCGGAAGGTTATACCCATGTCATTGGGCTTCTCCTTTCTTCAGGAATCTCTGGTTTTTGGGCCAATAGTCAGTTTTTGATTGAGGACCATGCCAAGTTGAAGATTGCTTTTCCTGATACAAAAATCACAGCAGCTCCTATGGGAGCTATGGTGAGAAACGTTTTGCATTGGTCAGCCCAAGGAATGTCTTTTGAGAACATTTTGAAGAAGCTTGAGGAGCAAGTTGACCAAACGACGGCCTATATTCTTGTGGATGATCTTAATCATCTGGTTAAGGGTGGTCGTTTGTCGAATGGTTCGGCGATTTTAGGAAATCTTTTGTCTATCAAACCTATTTTGAATTTTAATGACGAAGGAAAAATCGTTGTTTTTGAAAAGGTGCGTACAGAGAAGAAAGCTGTGAAACGTTTGGTTGCCCTAGCTGAGGAAAATCGTGAAATGGAGCTTAGTATCCTTCACACTAATGCTCCTGAAAAAGCTGAGGAATTTAAAAGACAGCTAGAAGCACAGGGGATTAGCGTTTCAACAGTGGTATCCTTATGTGCCGTAATTGCGACACACTTGGGTGAAGGAGCGCTAGTATTAGGTCTAACACCTAAATTTACCAAATAAGTACTATCCATGTGGGATGGGGCTTGTCTATGATTAAAATCAATAGAGAGGAAAAATGACATGTCTATTAAAGTTATTGTTGCTGGATTTAAAGGAAGAATGGGTTCAACTGCGGTTGAGATGGTCAAGGGAGATGACGAATTGACTTTGGCTGCCTTGCTTGACCCATTTGCGACAGAAAAAGAAGTGGACGGTATTCCTGTCTTCACAGATAAATCGGATTTGGTTGGCTTTGATGCAGATGTCTGGGTGGATTTCACGATGCCTGCTGTTGCCTATGAAAATACTCGTTTTGCTTTGGAGAATGGTTTTGCACCAGTTGTGGGTACAACAGGATTTACTGAAGCACAAATTCAGGAATTAACAGACCTTTCTAAAGACAAGTCTATTGGTGGTTTGATTGCGCCTAACTTTGCTATTGGTGCTATCCTTCTTATGAAGTTTGCGGCAGAAGCTAGCAAATATTTCCCAGATCTTGAAATCATTGAGCTTCACCATGACAAGAAAAAAGATGCGCCTTCAGGTACAGCAGTGAAAACAGCTGAACTTATTCGTGAGGTTCGCGAGACTAAACGTCAGGGAGCTGAGGATGAGGTGGAAACACTTGCTGGGGCACGTGGTGCTGAGTTTGATGGTTTCCGCATTCACAGTGTGCGTTTGCCAGGTCTTGTGGCTCACCAAGAGGTTATCTTTGGTGCCCAAGGAGAAGGATTGACCTTGCGTCACGACTCTTACGACCGCATTTCCTTTATGGGTGGGGTTAACCTCGGTATTAAGGAAGTGGTTAAACGTAATCAGCTTGTTTATGGTTTGGAACATTTACTATGAGATTAAGTTATTTGCCTTCTGAATTTCAGAAGGCTTTACCAATATTAGAGAAAATTAAGGCTGCAGGGTTTGAGGCTTACTTTGTTGGTGGATCGGTCCGCGATGCCCTTCTCAACCGTCCTATTCACGATGTTGATATTGCTTCGTCTTCTTATCCTGAGGAGACTAAACAGATTTTTGAGCGTACGGTAGACATTGGTATTGAGCATGGGACCGTTTTGGTCTTGGAAAATGGCGGTGAGTATGAGGTGACGACCTTCCGAACAGAGGACGTCTATGTGGATTACCGTCGTCCGTCTAGCGTGTCCTTTGTGCGTTCATTGGAAGAGGATCTTAAGCGTCGTGATTTTACAGTCAATGCTTTTGCCCTTAATGAAAATGCTGAGATTATTGATAAGTTCAATGGTCTTGCTGATTTGGACAACCGTGTCTTAAGGGCTGTTGGTAAGGCTGAGGAACGCTTTAACGAGGATGCTCTTCGTATTATGCGGGGCCTACGTTTTGCAGCGAGCTTAGATTTCGATATTGAAGAAAAGACTTTTGAGGCTATGACCAGCCATGCTCCTCTTTTGGAAAAGATTTCGATTGAGCGAAGTTTCATCGAGTTCGATAAGTTGCTTTTGGCACCACATTGGAAAAAAGGAATCAAGGCACTTCTAGCAACTAAGGCTTATCAGTATCTTCCAGATTTTCAAGAGACAGCAGAGAAATGGCAGTCTTTTGTATCAGATTATGCTGATGACTTTAGATTTACAAGTTCTGAGCAGGCCTGGGCAGCAACTCTTCTGGCTCTCAAGCACGATAATCCACGCTCTTTTCTTAAAAAATGGAAGACATCTGTTAATTTCCAAAAGACAGTTCAGTCCCTGGTTGACATTTTCAATTTCCGTTTGGAGAGAGCTGTGACCAAGCAAGATGTTTATCAGTATGGTAAGGAACTCTTAGAGGAGGCTGAAACCTTGAGACGAGCTCAGGGCTTGGACGTCGATTATGAGCGTATTGCCGAGTTGGATGGTCAGTTGCTCATCCATGATAAGCACGAAATCGTTGTGAATGGTGGCACACTGATGAAGGAGCTAGGATTCAAACCTGGTCCGGACCTTGGTCGTGCACTTAAGGCTATCGAAAATGCCATCGTTGATGGTCAACTAGCTAATGCCGAGGAAGCCATCATGGCCTTTGTTCAAGCTATGAAATAAGTCTAGAGACGTGATAAAAATGACACACCGCTACAGAGCATGCGTAGGATCCGTAGCGGTGTTATTTGTAAGAAGGAAGTAAGATGTCAGATTTTATTGTTGAAAAATTAACCAAGTCCGTTGGAGATAAGACGGTTTTTAAAGAGATTTCATTCAATATCCATGATTTGGATCGTATTGGGATTATTGGTGTCAATGGGACAGGTAAGACAACCTTGCTAGATGTTGTATCTGAGCGTATTGGTTTTGATGGTGATGTGTCACCTTTCACCAAGGCTAATGGCTATAAGATTGCTTATTTGACTCAAGAGCCAGAATTTGATGATAGCAAGACGGTTCTTGAAACTGTCTTGTCATCAGACCTTCGTGAGATGGCTTTGATTCGAGAATATGAAACCCTTATGGCAGAATATTCTGAGGAGAATCAGGTTCGCTTGGAGAAGGTTATGGCTGAGATGGATAGTCTAGATGCTTGGTCCATTGAGAGCGAGGTTAAGACAGTCTTGTCTAAGTTGGGATTGTCAGACCTCTCGCAAAAGGTCGGGGACCTCTCAGGCGGTCTTCGTCGCCGTGTGCAGTTGGCTCAGGTTCTCTTGAATGATGCAGATCTCTTGCTCTTGGATGAGCCAACTAACCATTTGGATATTGATACTATTGCTTGGTTGACTAATTTTCTCAAGTCTTCTAAAAAAACGGTCCTCTTTATTACCCACGACCGTTATTTCTTGGACAATGTGGCCACACGTATCTTTGAGCTAGACCAGGCTAATCTGATTGAATACCAGGGAAATTATCAAGACTATGTGCGTCTAAAGGCTGAACAAGATGAACGAGATGCAGCAGTTCTTCACAAGAAAAAGCAACTCTATAAGCAGGAGTTGGCATGGATGCGAACGCAACCACAGGCACGTGCGACTAAGCAACAAGCTCGTATCAATCGTTTTAAGGAGCTTAAGGGTGAGGTTCACCAAACGGTTAATAATGACGATCTTGAAATTAACTTTGAGACTAGCCGTATTGGTAAGAAAGTAGTGAACTTCGAGCATGTCGATTTTGCTTATGAAGATGGCAAGCAAATTCTCAGTGATTTCAATCTTATCATGCAAAATCGTGATCGTATCGGTATTGTTGGGGATAATGGTGTCGGGAAATCGACCTTGCTCAATCTGATTAATGGCGACCTTGTGCCCACAGCTGGTGTCCTAGATATTGGTGAGACGGTACGTATTGGTTATTTCTCGCAGCAAATTAAGGACATGGATGAAAGCAAGCGTGTCATTAACTACTTGCAAGAAGTTGCAGATGAGGTTAAGACAACGGTTGGAACAACTAGTATCACAGAGCTCTTAGAGCAATTCCTTTTCACTCGTTCTACCCATGGGACACAGATTGCCAAGCTCTCTGGTGGGGAAAAGAAACGTCTTTATCTACTTAAGATTCTGATTGAAAAGCCTAACGTTCTGCTCTTGGATGAGCCGACAAATGATTTGGACATTGCGACTTTGACAGTTTTGGAAAACTTCCTCAATGGTTTTGGCGGCCCTGTCGTTACCGTAAGTCACGACCGCTATTTCTTGGACAAGGTGGCGAACAAGATTCTAGCCTTTGAAGAGGGTGGTGTGCGTGAGTTCTTTGGTAACTACACTGACTACCTTGATGAAAAAGCCTTCTTCCAAGAGCAAGCAGTCCTCTTAGAGAAGGAAAAAGAGCAAGCTAGCGTTAAAGTTGAGAAAGTCAAAGAAGACAAAAAACGCATGAGCTACTTTGAAAAACAAGAGTGGGCGACCATCGAGGATGAGATTGCTGACCTTGAAGCCAAAATCGAAGAGATTGAAGCAGCCATGCTTGAAAATGCTAGTGATTATGGACAGTTAGCCACCCTCCAACGAGACTTGGATGCTGCTAACGAAACCTTGCTTGAAAAGTATGAACGTTATGAGTATTTGAGTGAGCTAGAAGGATAAGCTCTTTAGTAATCAAAGTATGACAAAAGCCCTGCAAATGTGAATTGCAAGGCTTTTTTATGTTTATGTAGTGACTATTTTCTTCCTACCACAAGCGGAACGAAAAGGAGAGGACAGAGACCCCCGCGAAGATAATTAAGGAAGCTACCAAGCGCCCAATAAGAAAGGCTGAGAAAAACGGAGCACTAAAGAGCAGGAGTCCAAAGACTAGACAAATCAAGGCAATTGATAGGGCAGGTTGACCTGAGAAGCCGAATTGACGTTGGCGATAAGCTTGAAAGCCTTGCGTAAATGCTGAGACAAGAAGCCACCAAGCGATAATGGTTACAGCTACGCCCGAGAGCACCCATGCTGATGTTGATAGCAGGATAATACCAAAAACGATGGAAATGATACTCTGAAGTAGTTGGAAGAAGGAGCGGTTTTCGTTATCTCGTTTAAAATAAACCATGAGACTTGAAACACCAGATACCAGCATCACTAGGGCAAATAGCCAACCAACGATGGCAAGAAGATTTGTAGGATTAGCGAAGAAAAAGACACCCAAGAGTGTAATGAGAATTCCACTAATTAATGTAAAACTTTTCATAGGATACCTCTTATTAATTTTCTTAATACTACTATGTAAGTATCAAATTGTCAAACAAAGACCTTACTTTAGAGTGGCTTGATATGATAAGTGTAGGTGGCAGCCTTTCTGGTTCTAGTAGCTACCTGACGACCTGTTTTTTGGAAGAGGTGTTTAAAGCGACGCAAGAAATTTGTGGAATCCATCTTGAGGTAGTCTTCATTGAAGGTACCAAAAAGTTGGCGGTAGGTGGTCAAGGTGTTTTCCTCGGGCATAATGGAAAGAATAGTTGGATAGTATTCGAGTCGTCCCTTGATACGTTCCATAGCTGTTAAGAGAATTTCCCAATGGTCAAAGGCAAGGTCATCATGTGACAGCGTCTTATCACCATCAACAAGTTGCAGTTGACCGTCTACCATGGCAATGTCTAACCAATGCGTAGACGCTGCATCGTCGGCAGCCTTTTCCACTTGAATGTCATTGAAGGTCATGAAGCAGAGGTAAGCCACTGTAATGGTCCACATTCGAGGATCCCGATAAGGTGTTCCCACAGTAATGAGTTGCTCAATATGATCAGGATTGAGTGTAATGGATGTTTCCTCCTGTACTTCGCGACAGACAGCTAGATTGAGATCTTCTTGCTCCTGAACGAAGCCACCACTGAAGGCGTATTTCCCCATGAAGGGATGGTTTTTTCGCTTGATAAGTAAGGTTTGGACTCTTCCTTCATAATAGCGGAAGATGACCGAGTCAACGGTCACTGAGGGCTTAACGTACTTATCCATTTCCTCTCGCTGATAGATGTCCAAAAATTCCTTTTCGCTACCAGAGTTTTCGAAGGTTCTAGTCATATGTTTCCTCCATGTTTGTGTTGTAAGTTTTAAGCGATGATTACGTTGGATTGGTCTTTTAAATATCGATGTGTAGACGTTCTTTGATTGCTTTTTTGGCATTGTGGTAGTTGTCCGCAAAGAAGCTGTCACTATTACTATTTTCCCCTAAAATAACGATTTTATCCTTGAATGGTGATAGGAGGTCTAAGAGATGCTTGGTAAACCAGTCACGTGTTTGGCTATCAGCCATAGTCATGTCACGGAAGCCATCATCCACATAGTTTGATTTTGGCAGAATTACAAAAATCAAATCCCATTTTTCACGGGCTTGAGTTACCTGATAGAGCCGATCCAGCATATCAAATTCTTCTTTAGAAATATTTTCTTTCAAATAGTAGTCGATATAAACTTTTGTGACTGTTGAGTTGGTATCGGCAAAGATAAGTCCTGAGTGCTGCCCTTTATCAATGAT
Source organism: Streptococcus sp. HMSC064H09 (assembly GCF_001812625.1). NCBI lineage: Bacteria > Bacillati > Bacillota > Bacilli > Lactobacillales > Streptococcaceae > Streptococcus > Streptococcus sp. HMSC064H09. The sequence goes on along the minus strand of NZ_KV809582.1, from coordinate 231,907 downwards.
ATCAGAGGTCTGGGCATATTGATCTGTCAGGAGGTGAATATAATCGTTAGTATCTAACTCGTCATCTCGTACATTATACTTTTCTTGATACTCCCTAGCATATTCAAGAGAGCAGGGAGCGTTGTAAGTTCGGGCCAAATCTTTAACAAGAGTAGTTTTTCCACCACTAGCAGAGCCCACGACAAGGACCTTACGAGTAAAGTGACGGCGGAAAGGCTTGGTGATAAAACGCCAATTTTCCATAGGATTGTCGCGAATCTCGGTAGCAGAGATGTTGATAATAGAGCGTTCGATGAGTTCTACCTGAGCTTGAGGATAATAGCGATTGAGCTCGGTCACGTACTCTGGCTCTCCAACATAAAAGGTAATCTTTTCAGGATTATCCGTATTTTTAGAGATAAGCTCTTTGACACGATTAACCCAAGGTACCCATCCCTCGGGATAGGCTGGCATCCCAGCCTCATCCAGTTTATCCACAACGACTAATTCATCATCATAGAAAACTTCTCGAACATAACGGAAACGGCGGTTGAGTGATAGGCCTGCGCGTGTCCCTCGATCTTCTTGTGTGTTGCTGCCACTTACGATGACGAGCACATTGTCATTAGCGCGTTTTGCCTTGGTAATAAGATCAACGTGCCCAACATGCATTGGAGCGAAAGTTCCAAAAACAATGCCGATGTGCTTTCCTGATAATTGCTTTCTTTTCATAAAAAATGACCCTTTCCAAGATTTAGTAAAATTACTAAATTCATAATAACATAGTTGGGGATCTTTGTAAATGTAAAAATAGTAAATTTACTAAATTGTTTTTAGGTTATTTTAGCTTTAAAGTTGAAAAAAAGTTTAAAAAATTTTGGAGAAAAACTAGAAAAATAGAATTCGCTTACATTGTTGAATTGATAACTTTTTAGGAGTAGCTTAAAAAAGATAAATCACTTGTTATGTCATAAAACCTAACATAAAAATCAAAAAAATAGCAGAAAATACTTGACAAGAAGATTCTGAAAATTTATACTATTCATGTAATTAAATTACTAAGGTAATTATTTGAAAGGAAACATTGATATGACAACAGGTAAAGAGTACGTTGCTAGCGTTTTTGAAAAAGTGAAAGCTCAAAATGGCCATGAGGCTGAGTTCCTTCAAGCAGTTGAAGAAGTTTTCGATTCACTTGTTCCTGTCTTCGACAAATATCCTAAATATATTGAAGAAAACGTTTTGGAACGTTTGGTTGAACCAGAACGTATCGTTTCATTCCGTGTGCCATGGGTTGACGATAAAGGACAAGTACAAGTAAACCGTGGTTTCCGTGTACAATTCTCATCAGCTATTGGTCCTTACAAAGGTGGTCTTCGTTTCCACCCATCAGTAAACCAATCAATCATTAAATTCCTTGGTTTCGAACAAATCTTTAAAAACTCATTGACTGGTCAACCAATCGGTGGTGGTAAAGGTGGATCAAACTTCGATCCTAAAGGTAAATCAGATAACGAAATCATGCGTTTCTGCCAAAGCTTCATGACTGAATTGAGCAAACACATTGGTGCAGATACAGACGTACCTGCAGGTGATATCGGTGTTGGTGGACGTGAAATTGGTTACCTCTATGGCCAATACAAACGTCTTCGTAATGAGTACACAGGTGTTCTTACTGGTAAAGGTTTGAACTGGGGTGGATCACTTGCTCGTACAGAAGCAACTGGTTACGGTGCTGTTTACTTTGCAGAACAAATGCTTAATGCACGTGGTGAAAACTTTAACGGTAAAACAGCAGTTGTTTCAGGTGCTGGTAACGTTGCCATCTACGCTATTGAAAAATTGCAAAGCCTAGGTGCTAAAGCTGTAACATGTTCTGACTCATCTGGTTTTGTTTATGATCCAGACGGAATCGACGTTGACTTGTTGAAAGAAATCAAAGAAGTTAAACGTGAACGTATCGTTAAATATGCAGAAGCTCGTCCAAATGCAACCTTCACACCTGCTGGTGGTGAAAAGACAGTTTGGTCTATCAAAGCTGACTTGGCATTCCCATGTGCAACTCAAAATGAATTGGATGAAACAGATGCAGAAACACTTGTAGCAAATGGTGTATTGGCTGTTTCAGAAGGTGCTAACATGCCTTCAACTTTGGGAGCTATTGATGTCTTCCTTAAAGCTGGTGTATCATTTGGTCCTGCCAAAGCTGCTAACGCTGGTGGTGTTGCTGTATCAGCTCTTGAAATGGCACAAAACAGCGGACGTACACAATGGACATTCGAAGAAGTTGATGCTAAACTTTACGATATCATGAAAGGTATCTACGAAAATGCTGCAGCAGCTGCTAAAGAATTTGGTCATGAAGGTAACCTTGTTGTGGGTGCCAACATCGCTGGATTCCTTAAAGTTGCAGACGCTATGTCAGCTCAAGGTATTGTTTAATTAACAGCCTTGACCTAATTAATAAGCCTCTCGATAAAATAAGAAAAGAAGCCTGCGGGTTTCTTTTTTTTGTTTAGACAGACTTAGGAGGAAGAGGAGTTCCGTGCTTTTTTTGGTATAATGACCTTGTAAGAAATCTCTTTCTAGAGCAGATTTTTATGAATTAGAATATGAGAGGAATAATTTTGAGTGTTGGAAAGGGTCCCTGTGGGGTAAAAAAGAAGAAGTATACTAATCAGACAATCATTCTAATAAGTTTCTTAATCAGTATGGTGTCAATACTGCCTATGTTCTTTTTTAGGGACAAGCTTTATGGTGATGATATTGTCTTTCACATTAACCGACTCTTATCTTTGGATACTGTCTGGAAGAGTCCTATTAATTTTACGACTAACGGAGGGACCGGACAATTAATCAATACCTTTTATCCCTGGTTAACTTATTATCCTATTTTCATAATCTATAAGCTGACTCAGTCGGTCTTTGTAGCCTGGATGAGTTTTCAGTTTCTTGTTCGCTTTGTAACTTGTTTGCTTAGTTTTTACGGATTACGTTTATTGAAATATTCTGATAAACAGGTGATGATATTTTCTACCTTTTATCTCTTTTCGGGGTATTTCTTGCACAATTCTTATTACCGGGCGGCCGTTGGCGAAACGCTAGCGATGATTTTTCTACCTCTAGTTTTCGTTGGCGTTCGTTTGATAACTTTTGGAGATTACAAGAAATGGTGGATTTTGACTCTTGGGATGCTTGGTTTAGTTTATTCCCATGTCTTATCGGTCCTTTTGGCTTCTGTTGGGATTTTCTTTGCGGTGGTAACTAGTTTTTGGATTTGGGATAATAAAAAAGAACGTGTCCTAGGATTTCTTAAGGCCACCCTTGTCACTCTTAGTATGTCTCTAGCTTTCTTTGTTCCTATGATAGAGCAATTCAAGTATGTCACTCTACGAACGACTTTTAAACCGCTCCTATCAAAGACAGCTTTAAGTCTGGCAGACAACTGGGAGTTGATTCTAAAAAGTGATTTAAGGACTCCATCAGTAAATCTTCTCTATCTCCTGGGCTTATTGCTAAGCCTGATTTTTGCTAAGCGTTTTGTGAAGGATAAGGAAGCTAGAATTTACCTTTTTATTTCTTTTGTTTTGGCCTTTTTGACTTTGAATAGTTTTCCTTGGCAGTTCTTACAGGCAAGTCCAGTGTCCAACCTTCAATTTCCTTGGAGATTATGGAGTTTTGCCTTGCTTTTCTTCAGCTTAGCCTTAGCGAATATCTTGAAAAATATGTCTATGAAGGCAGCGACGATACTTGTCTTGTTTGGTCTTTGTCTGAATATGTTTCAGATTGTTACTGTCCAAGATAAGATGACTAAAGCCAAGAATATATTGCCAAGCGATACAAAAGTTATGAGAGAAATGCTGGCCAAGGGAACTTATAAAAATATAAATGGGGATTATACCAATAAAGGAGTGCCTTTTGGCTTTGTCTTTGACAAACATCTTTTCTTGGATAATCAGGAAATTAAGTCAACCATCAGCCGTTCTCCAAAGGAGCTAGCACTTACAGTAAACAATGAGTCAAAAGAAACTAAGGTTTTGTCGTTACCAGTTTTCTACTATAAAGGACAAGAAGCGAGGATTGATGGGAAGCGAGTAACTACTTACTTAGCTAAGGAAAAGAATCCAACTAATCTAGGTCTACCACCAGGTAAGCATGGTATCGTTTTGACCTATGGCTATAGCCCAGTTGCCAAATTGGCGATGGGTGTTTCAACTATTAGTCTTTTGGCGTTTATTGGTTATTTGTATAGAGTGAAAAAAGATGACTAAAAAGAAGCCTGCGGGTTTCTTTTTTTGTCTGTTTTACTAGAAGGGACGCCTTTTGATATAATAGGTCAAGGTGATTAATATGGAAATGAAAACCTTTGGTTCCGATAAAAGAAGGATATATCATTCCATAGTTTAGATAAGAAAAGGGAGTAAATAGATGATAAAAACAATCGTAAAGGATGTCTTTTTCCTTGGACAAAAATCGACAGAAGCGACCAAAGAAGACCTCTATTTGGCCAAAGATTTACGTGATACACTGGAGTTTCATAAGGATGCCTGTGTGGGTATGGCTGCCAATATGATTGGCGTTAAAAAGCGTGTCATTATCGTAAATATCGGTTTTGTTAATCTAGTCATGTTTAATCCTGTTTTAGTCAGCAAGTCCTCACCTTATCAAACAGAGGAGTCTTGTTTGTCTTTAGAGGGCAGTCGTCCAACCAGACGTTATGAGTCGATTGAGGTAGCTTATTTAGATGAACAATGGATGCCTAAACAGCTAAGTTTTTCTGGCATGCCAGCCCAAATTATTCAACATGAATTGGATCATTTGGAGGGGATTATCATTTAGATAGCCTAGCTCAAGCGTTGTTAGGTTTTAGAGTCTAAAGCCTTAATAATCACGGTTACGGGAGTGAGAGTGGAAAGCAATATTCTTTTTCACTCTTTTTTAGTTCTTATAAGAACTTTTCTTCTTGACAATAGTTCTCATAAGAACTAAAATAGTATCCATGAGAATTATTTAAGGAGGAACTTGCGATGCATGGAAAAGATCCTTTTAATGAAATCAAAAAATTCATCAATACCATGGAATCTAGAGTGCAAGAGCTAGGCAAAGCTTACGGCGTTGAGCATTTAGCTGGTCCACAAGGGTTTGCCGTCAGGTACTTGTTTGAGAACCAAGATAAAGAAATCTTTATCAAAGATATCGAGAAAAGGCTATCTATATCTAAATCAGTGGCTAGTAATTTGGTCAAACGTATGGAGAAAAACGGTTTCGTTGAATTGGTGACATCGGACAAGGACAAACGCTACAAGTATGTTCATCTGACAGACTTGGGTAAAAAGAAGGCCCAAGATGTTGGACATTTCCGAGAGGCTATCCATGAACAGTTATTAGAAGGCATTTCGAAAGAGGATGCTGAAACAGCTTTTCGGGTCTTTCACCAAATTCATAAGAATTTAGAAAAAAATAAGGAGTAACTTATGTTTAAAATTTTTAAACGTTTGACGACAAAAGAGTTAAGCATGATTATCTTAGCTGTGATATTTGTTTGTTTGAACGTCTATCTAAACTTGAAAATTCCAGACTATATGTCTGATATTACGACACTCTTATCAACTAAGGGAACTAAGGCGTCGGATATTTTTGCCTGGAATACAGATGCCCCAGGGATGCGAATGCTTTTAATGTCATTTGCAGGCTTTATGGCCTCTGTAGTGGTTGGTTTCTTAGCTGCTAGAACAGCGGCAAGTTTTACCACCCGTCTTCGTGATGATATCTTCCATCAGGTTCTAGGTTTTTCGGATGCAGAGATTAAGAAATTCTCAATTCCTAGTCTTTTGACCCGTACGACAAATGATATTACCCAATTGCAGATGGTACTTACCATGGGATTGCAGGTCATTACACAGGGGCCTATCATGGCCATTTGGGCGATTACAAAGATTGCCGATAAAAATGGAAATTGGCTCCTTGCCTTGCTTGTCGCTGTGGCAGTGATTGCCATTCTCATGCTCTTCCTCTTGATTATGGTTATGCCTAAGCAACGCTTGATTCAAACTCTGACCGATAAACTGAACAGCGTAACGCGTGAATCTCTTACAGGAATTCGTGTGGTGCGTGCCTATAACGCTGAAAGTTATCAAGAGGATAAATTTGAAAAGGCCAATACTGATTTGACCCAAAACAACCTCTTTATCGGTCGTTCTTTTGCTTTACTGACACCGGTAATGACTGCTGTATCCAGCGGTTTGACACTGGCTATTTATTGGATTGGTGCGCATCTGATTGAAGATGTTAAGATTCCAACTAATCCAACGAAAATTGCTGGTGCCATGGAAGACAAGGTCCATCTCTTCTCAGATATGGTGGTTTATTCGTCTTATGCCATGCAGGTTGTTATGGGATTCATGATGATGATTGTCGTTTTCTTCCTTCTTCCACGTGCCGTTGTAGCAGCTGGCCGTATCAATGAAGTTCTAGATACCCAATCTTCAGTCTCTTACCCTGAAAATAGTTCTGAAAAACCTAAAGACGTGGGCACTGTCGAATTCGATGATGTTTCTTTCCGTTATTCTGAAACTTCAGAGCCTGTTTTGGAGCATGTTAGCTTCAAAGCTAAAAAGGGTGACACGGTTGCCTTTATTGGTTCGACTGGATCTGGTAAATCAACGCTTGTCAACCTTATCCCACGATTTTATGATGCCACGCAAGGAACTATCAAGGTTGACGGTGTGGATGTACGACATTTTGACCACGAAACCTTGCACAATATAGTCGGTTATATTCCACAAAAGGCTGTGCTTTTCTCAGGTAATATCACGTCAAATATGACAATGGGAACGAGCAATAACAGTCCCCTAGATGACGCTAAGATTTGGGAAGCTCTCGAATTGGCTCAAGGAAAAGACTTTGTTGAAAATAAAGAAGGCCAACTTAAGGCAGAAGTGGCTCAAGCTGGGTCTAACTTCTCAGGTGGCCAGAAGCAACGTTTGGCTATTGCGCGTGCACTTGCCCGTAAGCCTGAAATCTTGATTTTTGACGATTCCTTCTCAGCTTTGGACTATAAGACCGATCGTAAACTGCGTCAAGAATTGTCTGAAAAAACACAAGATATGACCAAGTTGATTGTTGCTCAACGTATCTCTACTATTATGGATGCTGATCAAATCTTGGTACTTGATCAAGGTAAAGTAGTCGGGCAAGGAACCCACAAGGAACTCTTGGCTAACAATGAGGTTTACCAAGAAATTGCTTATTCACAATTGTCTAAGGAGGAGTTAGAAAATGGAAAATAAGCCAAAAACATCGTCCTATAAACGCTTAAAACCCTATATTAAAGGTTTCCCAATTCCCTTTGTCCTTGCGATTGTTGGAGCAATTATTTCAGCAGTCATTACAGTTATTGGACCAGATAAGCTTAAAGAAATTACCAATACTATTACTGAAGGTATTACACCTACCAAGATGGGGACGATTCCAGGTGTTGATTTGGATAAGGTGGCAAGTATTGCTATGACCTTGGCTGTTCTCTATGCCATTTCAGCGATTGTGGGTTACTTACAAAGCTTTACGGTTGCGACGGTTACACAACGCTTTTCACAACGTTTCCGTACAGCTATCCAAAAGAAAATCAACAGTGTTCCCCTTAATTATTTTGACAGTCATTCTCAAGGGGACACCCTCTCTCGTGTGACTAATGACGTTGACCTTTTGGGACAATCTCTTAGTCAAGGTCTGGGTACCCTAATTACTTCAAGTATTCTCTTGGTCGCAGCCATTATTATGATGTTTTACTCAAATGTCACTATGGCTTTTACTGCGATTGGTTCTGTCTTGATAGGATTTGTTCTAGTAGCCTTCATCATGGGTTTCTCACAACCCCTTTTCAAACGTCAACAAGAAAATTTGGCTAACATTAATGGATATATTGAAGAAATCTACACAGGTCAAGCAGTTGTAACGAGTTACAATGCATCTGAAGAAAGTAGTCAAGCTTTCAAGGGACTTAATGATAAGCTCTATAAATCGATGTGGCAATCTCAGTTTATCTCAGGTATTATGATGCCACTTATGATTTTCATTGGGAACTTTGGTTACGTCATGGTCTGTCTTGTGGGAGCTATTAAGGTTATTGATGGTAGCTTGACTATTGGTGATGTGGTAGCCTTCATGACTTATGTTCGTATTTTCTCACAACCTCTTTCTCAAATTGCACAAGGGATTACACAACTCCAGTCAGCTACTGCAGCTATTGGTCGTATCTTTGAATTTTTGGAAGAAAAAGATATGGATGACGAATCAAGTAAGACAGCTGAATTGACAGATACTAAAGGTCAAGTTGTCTTTGATCATGTTTCCTTTGGTTATACTCCTGAAAAGACTATTATTCATGATTTTTCAGCTCTTGCTAAGCCAGGTCAAAAGATTGCGATTGTTGGTCCAACAGGTGCTGGTAAGACGACTATTGTTAACTTGCTTATGAAGTTCTATAACATCAATCAAGGCCATATCACCATTGACGGTGTGGATACTGGCGACATGAAACGTGAAACTGTCCATGATCAATTCTCTATGGTGCTTCAGGACACTTGGCTCTTTGAAGGTACTATTCGTGATAATTTAATTTACAACCAAGAAAATATCTCTGACGAGCAAGTTATTGCTGCAGCCAAGGCTGTCGGTGTTCACCACTTTATCACCACACTTCCAAAAGGTTATGACACTTATTTGGATGATTCTGTGACATTATCAGTTGGTCAGAAACAGCTCTTGACCATTGCACGTGCCCTTCTTAAGGATGCCCCTCTTCTTATCTTGGATGAAGCGACATCATCTGTTGACACCAGAACAGAAGAATTGATTCAAAAAGCCATGGACAAACTTATGGAAGGTCGGACTTCCTTTGTCATTGCTCACCGCTTATCAACCATTCGAAATGCAGATCTAATCCTTGTGATGAAAGATGGGAATATTATTGAACAAGGAAATCATGATGAGCTTATGGCAGCAGATGGTTTCTATGCTGATCTTTATAATAGTCAATTTACAGAAGAAGTTGCCTAAACTTTTCTTATAAAATTATAAGATTTTACAAAAAGCCATAGAACGTATGACTGTCAGTCATGCGTTTTGTGTTATACTGAAAAAAACAGACAGATTAGGAGATTAAGATGCAATATCGCAAAGCAAGACTAGACGAAGTTCAGGAAGTGGCACAAGTATGTGCAGATGCCTTTGAAGATTATCCCTATCTTTCAATGATTGCCACTAATTTAAAGAATCCTGAACAGTATGAGGAATTTGTCTTAGCCTTGCAGGAAATGTTGGTGCGTTTAGCTATAAAGATGGATTCGTGTTTGGTGGCTGAAAAGGATGGTCGCATTGTTGCGGCAGCTATTTTACAGCATCAGACGATTTCTATGCTTAACTATCTCCAGAACGGAGCGACCAAGCTTTTCCGTTTCATAAGCATCACTAAGTTGTTTAAGTACTTTAATTTTGTTGAAGAGTCTGAAAGACATCTGGAGGATTCTGCAGAATACGATTGGTATCTGATGATGTTAGCAGTAACTCCAGATTATCAAAGAAAAGGTATAGGAAGTCGTTTCTTGCTTGAAGGGGTTGAACCTTTTGTACGTAGTACAGGAGGTCGTAGTCTTGGCTTGATTACCAATCGCGATTACAATGTGCCTTTCTATGAGAAAAATGGCTACAAGCAATGTGGTTATAAGGTCTTGACCTATGAAACACACAAACTAGGCAACTGGCCTTTTGTCAAACCACTTGATGCATAGCCTTGTGTTAATTGAACTTAGATAAGCAAATTGAATCTGGCTTCGGCTGGATTTTTTTCTTAGCTTTAGAGTCCTTCTTGTCTGGCTCATTCCTTATTTTTAAGCCTATCTATGCTATAATTAAGAAACGCTATTAGAGGAGGTTTATATGTCAACTCCAAGTATTTATGGGGAATATGCTCAGTGTCTCCCTAAGATTTTACAAGAAATAACAGACCCAATTATTGCGGCTAATATTACTAGCAAAAAAGAAACAGGCTTCAAACTCTATGAACATTTTATTTCACGAATCAAAGAGAGCGATTCTATGCGTGAAAAGTGTCGTCGGAAAAATTTACCTGAAACCAGCCAGTCTGCCCTCAAGGAAATCCGTGACAGTATAGGGATTCGAATTGTTTGTGGCTTTGTCGATGATATTTACAAGACTATCGATGTCATTAAGGCTATCCCTGGTGTTTCTATCTACAACGAGAAAGATTACATTTTAAATGCTAAGCCTAATGGTTATCGTTCATACCATCTCATTTTGGAAGTAGAAACCGAGTTTCCAGATGTCTTAGGAAATGAGAGAGGAACCTATTTTGTTGAGGTTCAGCTTCGGACCATCGCTCAGGATTCGTGGGCCAGTTTGGAGCATCAGATGAAGTACAAGCACGATATCAAGAATCCAGAAATGATTACCCGTGAGCTTAAGCGCTGCGCGGATGAATTAGCTTCATGTGATTTGACCATGCAGACCATCCGTAACTTAATTCAAGAAGGAGGGGACTAGAATGGCTTTGAAAATTCTACTAGCTGAGGATGAGGAAGCTCTTTCTCGAGTTTACAAGGCGGCTCTTGAGCATCAAGGCTATGAGGTGGATCAGGCCTTTAACGGTCAAGAGGCAGTTGACCTAGCCGCACAGAATGCCTATCAAGTAATGATTATGGATATCATGATGCCCATTAAAACAGGTATTGAGGCCCTGAAAGAGATTCGCTCCTCTGGGAATACGACGCATGTCATTATGTTGACGGCCATGGCTGAAGTTGATGATCGTGTAACAGGACTTGACGCTGGGGCAGACGATTACTTGACCAAGCCGATTTCTCTTAAGGAACTTTTGGCTCGTTTGCGCTCGCTAGAGCGTCGTGTTAGTGAGACCTTTACTGCCAAAATTTTGACACTTGGTTCTGTACGTTTGGATCAGGAGGAACAGGAGTTGGTAGCTGGCAACGCCATTAGACTTTCGAGCAGAGAGACCAAGCTAATGGCTCACTTCATGCTCAATCCTGCCAAGAAATTAACGACTGAGCACCTTTTTAAGACCATCTGGGATGATGAGGAAGATGTGGACGAGTCGATTGTCTGGGTCTATATTTCCTATTTGCGTCAGAAATTGCAAGCCATCCAGGCCGATATCAGCATTCTTGGTGAAAAGGGTGGTGACTTTTGCCTTCTTGCCAATTAGAGAGGAGTAGTTCATGTTTAGACGTTTACGACTTCAATTTATTACGATTGCTTCCTTGGCTATTCTCTTTATCTTGGTTTTTACAGTGGGAATCATCAATACTGTGAGGTCCTTTCAAACAGAACAGGAAATTAGTAAGGTTCTCAACACGCTTACAGAAAATAATGGTAGTTTCGGAAAAACTAAAAAAATTGAGACCAATCAAGGGCATGAAATTCCATCGGATAGTTTTCGTTTTTTCAGTGTGACCTTATCTGGTGATAAAGTGGTCAGTCAGGATACCAGCCATACTTCTTTAATAGATGATGAAGAAGCTGTTAGCTATGCACTTGCAGCTAGCCGTATGACGAATACTCTTGGAACAATTAGAGAAAAAAATATCAATCTGAGTTATCAGGTTAGCAAAGTCAGCAAAAATAAGATTCTTGTGGTCTTCCTGGACACGACCTCTTATTACAATTCTTCCCAAGCCTTGCTCAGTCTTTCTATCCTCTTATCAATGTTTGGGTTTATCTTTTTTGTCGTCATTGTCAGTGCCTTATCAGGAATCGTCATTCGTCCCTTCATTCGAAACTACGAAAAGCAGCGACGTTTTATTACCAATGCTAGTCATGAATTAAAGACACCATTGGCCATTATTTCTGCCAATACGGAGCTACAGGAACTCATGACAGGGGAGAATGAATGGACCAAGTCAACTAATGACCAGGTGGCACGTTTGACCAATCTAATCAATTCTCTTGTGGCTCTATCTCGTCTGGAAGAGCAGCCGGACATTGTTCTTCAAGATGTGGATTTTTCCTATATTACAGAGGATGCAGCCGAGGACTTTAAGGGACCTGTCGTCCGAGATGGCAAATCCTTCGTTATGGATATCGCCCCAGATATCCATGTAAAGGCTGAGGAGAAGTCTCTCTTTGAACTTGTAACTCTCCTTGTGGATAATGCTAACAAGTATTGTGATCCAGAAGGGACAGTTACGGTAAGACTTCGTCAGATTGGAAGAACGCGAAAACGGGCTCGTTTAGAAGTGTCAAACACCTATAAAGAAGGTAAGGCTGTTGACTATAGCAAGTTTTTTGAGCGTTTTTATCGTATTGAAGAATCCCATAATAACAAAGAACACAAAGGTTTTGGCATTGGCCTTTCCATGGCTCAAAGTATGGTCAAATTATTTAAGGGGCGTATCTTTGCCTCTTATAAAAATGACACCATCACCTTTACAGTTATCTTGTAAGGATATTTTTTAAATATTTGACTAGGTGAAAACCCTAATTTATGATAAAATAGTAAGGATGAAGATTTAGTGTTTTCTTTGCAAAAAAAGAGAACATTTTCCTATCCTAATCATAAAAAGGAGTTGCTTGAATAAGCCCCTTAACCACCTTAAAAGGATGGTAATTGACGACTTAGGAAAGATGAATCTCAGCTAAGAATTAAATCATAAAACAAAATAGTTAATAGGGAGAAATCATGGCAGAACCAAAATACAAACGTGTCCTCATTAAGCTTTCAGGTGAAGCTCTAGCTGGTGAACGAGGTGTTGGGATTGATCTTCCAACTGTCCAAGCTATGGCTAAAGAAATTGCTGAGGTAGCGGATTCAGGTATTCAAATTGCTCTAGTTATCGGTGGTGGTAACCTTTGGCGTGGGGAACCTGCAGCTGAAGCAGGAATGGATCGTGTTCAAGCAGACTATACTGGTATGCTTGGAACAACTATGAATGCCCTTGTTATGGCAGATAGTTTGAAACAACTCGGTGTTGATACACGTGTTCAGACAGCGATTGATATGAAATCTGTGGCAGAGCCTTATATTCGTGGTCGTGCCCTTCGTCACCTTGAAAAAGGTCGTATTGTTATCTTTGCAGCAGGTATTGGTTCGCCATACTTCTCAACAGATACAACAGCGGCTCTTCGTGCAGCTGAAATTGAAGCTGATGCTATTCTTATGGCTAAAAACGGCGTTGATGGTGTCTACAATGACGACCCTCGTAAAAACGCTGATGCTGTCAAATTTGATGAATTGACACACGTGGAAGTTATCAAACGTGGTTTGAAAATTATGGATGCCACAGCTTCTACCCTTTCAATGGATAATGACATTGACCTTGTTGTCTTCAACATGAACGAACCAGGAAACATCAAACGTGTTATCTTTGGTGAGCAAATTGGAACAACCGTATCTAACAAAGCAGAATCACACAAGTAAGAAAGAGAGAATTTATGACAAACGCAATTATTGAAAAAGCAAAAGAACGTTTCGCCCACTCACACGAGTCATTGGCCCGTGAATTTGGCTCTATCCGTGCAGGTCGTGCCAATGCCTCACTTCTTGACCGTATCACTGTAGAATACTATGGTGCTCCAACACCACTTAACCAATTGGCTTCAATCACGGTTCCTGAAGCACGTGTCCTTTTGATTTCACCATTTGATAAAGGTTCAATTGCTGATATCGAACGTGCGATCAATGAATCTGACCTTGGAATCAACCCAGCTAATGATGGTTCTGTTGTGCGCTTGGTTATCCCAGCACTTACAGAAGAAACACGTAAAGAGTTGGCTAAAGAAGTGAAAAAAGTCGGCGAAAATGCTAAAATCGCTATCCGTAACATCCGCCGTGACGCTATGGATGAAGCTAAGAAGCAAGAAAAAGACAAAGAAATCACAGAAGATCAATTAAAAGCTTTGGAAAAAGATATCCAAAAAGCAACTGATGACGCTGTTAAGAAGATTGACAGCATGACAGCAGAAAAGGAAAAAGAACTCCTTACTGTTTAATCAATAGAAAAATAAGGAGAGTGGGACAGAAGCAAAAGAGCATGGACTATGTTAGCTTCCTTGTCCGACTCTCTTTTTAGAGGAAAAAGATGAATACATTACTTGGAACGATCATTACTGCCCTAGTAACTGATGAAAATGATAAATTTTACTTTGTACAAAAGGACGGTGTGACTTTTGCTTTATCTAAAGAAGAAGGAGAACACGCTATTGGTGACATGGTGACAGGCTTCGCCTATACAGATAGCAAGCAAAAATCACGTCTAACACAAAAGGAAATCAAGGCAACTCGTGATTCTTATGATTGGGGAGAGGTCACTGAAGTCCGTAAGGATTTGGGTGTCTTTGTAGACGTAGGAATTCCAGATAAGGAGATTGTTGTCTCTCTCGATGTTTTGCCAGAACTCAAAGAGCTTTGGCCTAAGAAGGGGGATAAACTCTTCATCAAACTCGATGTTGACAAAAAAGACCGTATTTGGGGACTTCCTGCCGAACCTGAGGTCTTTCAACGTATGGCTGGACCTGCTTATGATAATATGCAAAACCAAAAATGGCCAGCTATTGCCTACCGTCTCAAATTGTCAGGAACTTTTGTTTATTTGCCAGAGAATAACATGCTTGGTTTCATCCATCCATCAGAACGTTATGCAGAGCCACGTTTAGGTCAGGTCCTTGAAGCGCGTGTGATTGGGTTCAGAGAAGTTGACCGAACCCTCAATCTTTCTCTTAAGCCACGTTCTTTTGAAATGCTTGAAAATGATGCTCAGATGATTTTGACCTATTTAGAGAGCAATGGTGGCTTTATGACACTTAATGACAAGTCATCACCAGCAGATATCAAGGCAACCTTCGGTATTTCTAAGGGTCAATTTAAGAAGGCTCTAGGTGGTCTAATGAAGGCAAAAAAAATCAAACAAGATCAGTTTGGAACAGAATTAATCGGTTAGGAGAAGGCATGAGAAAATCCTTTTATACTTGGCTGATGGCCCAGCGTAATCCCAAATCCAATGAACCAGTAGCAATCTTGGCTGATTTGGCTTTTGAAGATTCAACCTTCCCGAAGCATACTGATGACTTTGAAGAAGTCAGTCGTTACTTGGAAGATCAAGCTAGCTTTTCCTTTAATCTAGGGCAGTTTGACCAGATTTGGGAAGATTATCTAGCCCATTAATAGTGACTAAGTTTACGATAAGCATAATGACTTTTAGCATTTTCTTTAAAAAGTAATTACCATTTGAAATGGGATGAATTGTTACATTTTTTTACAAATATATCAGATGTTTTTCAATAAATTAGGCTTGTTACAACTAGTTAGTAATTGCTTTAAAGAGCAGTAAATCATAACTTTTTTGATGGAAAGTGTGGTATTATTGTAGATGTTAAAATTGTTAAAAAGGAATGAATTATACATGTTATCAAAATCTAAAACAACAAAGGCTCTTCTATACTCGACCGCAGCACTTTCACTTTTTGCTGCAAGTCACGTACATGCCGATGAAACTTCAAACTGGGCAGCACGTTCAGTAGATCAAATCAAAGCAGATATCGCTGTAAGTGATAACCAACAAACTTATACAGTTCAATACGGTGATACTTTGGGAAGTATCGCTGAAGCAATGGGTATCAATGTGAACGTTTTGGCTAACATCAATCAAATTACAAACATTGATTTGATTTACCCTGGAACAGTCTTGACAGCAACTTACAATTCTGATAATCAAGCAGTCTCTGTTAAAGTTGAAACTCCAGCTTCAGAAACATCAACCACACCTGTAGTTGCAGAAGCTAATTTGACAACTAACGAAGTGACTGTAAACGGTCAATCTGTAGTTGCGGCGGACTTGACGGCTCCAGTTGAAACAGTAAGCACAACAGCTACTCAAGCACCTGCTACAGAAGAATCAACTCAAGCTGTTTCAGAAGTAACAGAAGCTATCGCATCAGCATCAGAAGCACCAGCATACGCAGAAACTGAACAACCAGTTGCTGATGCTATTGATCATGTAACTGCGTCAGCAGAAGCTACACCTGATGCAGAAACTACTCCAGCTGCTGCAACACCAGAACAACCTGAAGTAAAAGAAGAAGCACCAGCAGCAACATCAGAAGCGTCTTCAGAAGCACCAGCAACTTCAGAGGCACCAGCAGAACAACCAGCTGCAGAGCCAGCAGCAACATCAGAAGCTGCTTCAGAGGCACCAGCGGCTTCAGAGGCGCCAGCAGAACAGCCAGCGGTAGAACCAGCAGCAACATCAGAAGTAGCATCAGAAGCACCAGCGGCACAACCTGCATCAACAAATACACTTCCAACGGATCCACACCTTCAACCACAAGCTGAAGCTTTCCGTCAAGATGTAGCAGCACAATTCGGTCTTACTGATATCGGTGGTTACCGTGAAGGTGACCCACAAGACCATGGTCAAGGACTTGCCGTTGACGTTATGGTACCAGTTGGTTCAGAAGTTGGTAATCAAGTCGCACAATATGCTGTAGACAATATCTCAAATGCAGGTATTTCATACATCATCTACAGACAACAATTCTACGCACCAGTAGATAATATCTACGGACCAGCCAACACTTGGAACCAAATGCCTGACCGTGGTAGCGTTACTGAAAACCACTATGACCACGTTCACGTATCATTCAACGCATAATTAAGAATTACAAAAAGTCACGCCTGGCGTGATTTTTTTGATATAATGGAGAAAAAGACGAAAGAAAGAGGAACTCTATTTGCAAGAGTATTCTGTTGAAATTACCCTAAATCACCCAGATGATGTCTTGTCACTTTTTGGGACCAATGAGCGCCATCTAAAACTTATCGAAGAAAACCTAAATGTTATCATTCATGCTCGAACAGAGCGTGTGCAAATCCTTGGAGATGACGAAGAAAGTGTCAAATTGGCCCGCTTGACCATTCAAGCCCTCCTTGTTTTAGTGGAGCGAGGGATGTTAGTTAACACTTCAGATGTTGTCGCAGCCTTGACCATGGCTCAAGATGGTTCGATTGATAAGTTTGTTGCTTTATATGAAGAAGAGATTATCAAGGACAATAGTGGTAAGCCTATCCGAGTGAAGACTTTAGGACAAAAGGTCTATGTTGATAGCATTAAAAATCATGATGTGGTCTTTGGGATTGGTCCAGCCGGTACAGGGAAGACCTTTTTAGCGGTTACCCTTGCAGTTACAGCTCTTAAACGTGGTCAAGTTAAACGTATTGTTCTAACACGTCCGGCGGTTGAGGCAGGTGAAAGTCTTGGCTTTTTGCCTGGCGATCTCAAGGAAAAGGTAGATCCTTACCTTCGTCCAGTTTATGATGCCCTCTATCAAATTCTTGGCAAAGAGCAAACGACTCGCCTAATGGAACGTGAAATTATTGAGATTGCCCCTCTTGCTTATATGCGTGGTCGTACCCTCGAAGATGCCTTTGTTATCCTTGATGAAGCGCAAAATACAACCATCATGCAGATGAAGATGTTCTTGACTCGTCTTGGGTTTAATTCTAAGATGATTGTCAATGGAGATATGAGCCAGATTGACCTTCCACGTCGTGTTAAATCTGGTCTTGTCGATGCCATGGAGAAATTGAAGGGAATCAAGGCTATTGATTTTGTTCATTTCTCTGCCAGTGATGTCGTACGTCACCCAGTTGTTGCCGATATCATTAATGCTTATGAAAAAGATGCACCTAAGTTTGATCTTGAGAAAAAATCAGAAGAATCAGACCAGGCTAAAGAAGTAGTATCAGGATTGACCGAATACCCAGTCATTGGTGCTGAGGATGTTAAAAGTAAATAGATGAAAAGAGGTTTGAGAGTAAGTGTTCTCCCCCTCTTTTTCTTTGATAGTCAAGTCACAGATTTCCTCTCTATTTTTGGTAAAATAGTATTGAAGAATAGGCCAAAATGGGGGGAGAAGTATGACTAAGGCAAAAAAATGGAAGATTGCTCTTATTTCGGTTCTTGGCCTTGTGGCAGTAGTCTTAATAGCCATTATAGAGGGAAGGTTTTGGAAGTATCAAGAGAACTATATTCCAGATGGTACCTATCAGATGGTAAAATATGAGGCTAAATCAGCATATTCCAATGAATTGATAAATTGGACTAAGCGGGGAGAGAATAATGATAGTTTATATGAGGATTTTATAGTTGTTGAGAATATGAAATCTCAATTTTATTATGTTTTTGTGGGGGATGGGGAACCTTTTGTCTCACCATTTGAGCACGATGAAAAGCTTCCACAGACTTTTGACCCACATACTGGGACTTTGAAACAGGATCTAACAGTCTCTGAATATAAAGCTCTAGTGATTTCTCATATTGATAAGATTTCTAAAAAGGGAGAGGAGTACTCAAACGTAAAGGAAGTATCTGTCCAAAGGTGTGTAGACGATTATAAAAAAATGTTGAAGCAAAAAAGAACTTATGAAAAGCGACCTAATGGTCTCGTTCTGACTGTTTATGCTGATGATGGACATATTGAGTCGCGTAGAACTTTTAAACGATTGAGCTCAGAGGAAGCCAAAGAGGTCAAAAGTGGTTATGATTGGGATTATGAGTATTCCTTGAAGTATTATAATTATTCAAGGCATGATGGGGATTATCTCATCTGGCGTTGAACTACTTACCGACCAAGTACCTCTTTACTATCGAGAATCATAGCCAAATGTTTTATTAAAAAAACTTACAGTCTTTATGATAATTGTCAAATACTATTTCACCATTTATTTTGGTACAATAGAACAGTAGACCAATAAAAAAGGAGATTATTATGAACCAGCAAGAGTGGATTGAGTACTTTGAATTAGTCAACGGTCGTAAACCAACTCCCGAAGAGTTATCTCAAGCTCAAGCAGCAGGCGAGTTTATCCTTGAACGACCTAATATTTTTAGCTCAAATGGACAAGTGACGGAGCAAAGACCGATTAAACCAGCTGAACCTGTAATTGCTATGACGCAACAGCCTCAGTTTGCCCAAGCAACAGCAACCTTCCAACAAGTAGTACCCCCTAAAAAAGGTATGTCTAAGAAAACTAAGATTATTTTGGCATCAGTCTTAGGTTCCTTGGCAGCGATTTTACTTATCGTTGGAGGCTATTCACTATGGCGCTACCAATCAGGTAAGATTGCGGATGGAACATATGAGGTAGTGGCCTATTCTTATCGTGATGAAGATAAAGATAAGATGGTAAATGCTTTCGATGAATTTGATGATGTCTACTCCTTTGTAGAAGTAAAAAATAATAGATCTAGATACTATTCTTATCTCGAGGACAATAAATCACCTTATGTTAGCTTGTTAGAGTATGAACATGAAATCCCTCAGCAGTTCGATCCATGGAATAAAACTCAGACAGAAGTTTTAACAGTTGAAGAGCTTGAATCTACAGTCAAAGACTTCATGAAAGATATGTCTAAGGATTATTCTTTTTACACTAAAGACGCTACAAAAGAAGCCGTTAAAGAATCTGTAAAATCTTACAAGAAATCTCTCAAAGAAAAACGAACTTACGTCAAAAAAGGTAACGAGTATACGCTATCTACTTATGACAAGGATGGAGAGCTTCAATCCCGTGTTACTTTTAAGCGTATGAGTAAGGGGGATGCTGAAGAGCGTTGGGATGATTATAAGGATGCAATTAAAGATTATAAGAAAGAATTGAAGACTTATAGTGATCAGTACGACGAGTATAAGGATTACTTTAATTATGGTTATGGAGGTGACTACGGTTATGGTTACAGCGATGACTATGGTAGTGGTTCTAAATCAGGCTCTGACGATAGTAAAAGCAGCAAAAGAGGCATTGATAAAATTTAATCAGCCAATGATGTAAATGAGCAAAGTGGTACAAGAAGGAGAGCTAAAACTCCATCTTGGTACCGCTTTTCTTTTTATGAAAATAGTCAAATAGCTTTGGAGTCTTTTTTCTGGTAGAATGGAAATATCAATGAAAAAGGGGACTTTTATGAACGAAAAAGAGTGGTTAGATTATTTCGAAACAATCAATAATCGTAAGCCGACAGAGGAAGAAATCCAACAAGCAAAAGCTAATGGGGAATTTATTTCTCAAGAGTCTAAGGACGAGGGTGTTAATCCTCAACAATCTCAGTTGAGTGATCAAGTGACACAAGCCGTTTCACAAGTTGCTCCTGCTAAGACAGGCTTGTCTAAGAAAGCTAAAATTATTATTGCTTCTGTGGTGGGAGCGATTGTCCTAGTGGCACTTTCATTTGGTGGCTATGCGTTTATGCACCTGCAAGGTGGTAAAATACCTGAAGGAACCTATCTACTTGAAACTTATCGCTTTTACCATAAAGATAAGAAGAAAATGGTTGATGGTATGGAATCTTTCAAGGAAAGTGGCCTAGAGGCTCATGATTTTGTTAAAGTCAAAGGGAACAATGTTAAATTTTATTTTTATACCTTAGCTGGCGGGAACAATCTGGTTGACTTTACAGACTATGATACTGACGAAGCATACCGTCCAGATGCTTGGTCTAGAACGCTTAAACCAAACATGTCACTATCTGAATATACGAAAGTCATTGACCAGGCAGTAGATAATCAATACAAAATAAGTGAATATCGAACTAAGGCTGATAACGATGAAAGTAAAAAGATTTACGTTAAATCCTACAAAGAATCTCTCGAAGAAACCGTTCGATACAAGGTTAAGGGTGATAAATTAATCGTCACAACTTATAATAAGAAAGGTAAACTTACAGAAGAAAGAAGCTTCAAACGCCTATCAGAGGATGACGTGAAGAAATTAGATTATGACTATGAACGTGATGTTAGAGCTGATAAAAAGCGCTTTCAAAACTAGTAATGTTTAAAACCAGCCTAGCTGGTTTTTTCTTTTATGAAAAGCGTTTAAGAAGGTATTTTTCTGGTAAAATGAAAGTAGAAATGGGAAGGGGGTACTATCATGAATGAAAAAGAGTGGTTAGACTATTTCGAAATAATCAATAATCGACAACCGACAGTGGAAGAAATCCAACAGGCTAAATCTAGTGGCGATTTTATTTCTCAAGGGCCTAAGGTAGAGAAAGTCAAGCCACAAGTTCAACTCAGAGAACAGGTGACACAACCAGTTTCACAAGTTAGGACTCCTAAAACAGGATTGTCTAAGAAGGCAAAAATCATAATAGTTTCTCTAGTTGGGACAATCCTTCTAGTGGCACTTTCCTTAGGTTCTTACGCCTTTATACACCTGCAAAGAGGTAAAATTCCTGAGGGAACCTATCTAATTGAATCTCACTATTATTATGACAAAGATGAGAAAGAGATGGTTGATGTTTTAGAGTATAATGAATCCATCGATATATATGTTCGAGACTTTGTTAAAGTAAGAGGCAATCATTTAAAAACATGTGATTATTTTTTAAGTAATGGCGAAGGCTATGTTTATAAGATAGATTATATGACTGGTTATAATTTCGACTGTGACGCTTGGTCAAGGAGTCTTAAGCATACTTGGACACTTTCAGAATATGAAGATATGGTTGGTAAGCTTCTAAGAAAATACTATAAGGGTGCTCCTCTTAAAACTGAGTCTGGAATTGAGAGAGACATAAAAGAGTATAGAAAAAGGTATAAATCAGAGTTGAAAAGGACTTATCGTTATAAGTTAATAGGAGACAGACTAACAATTATTAGCTATGATGGAGATGGGGAAATTCATTCTGTGCGGACCTTCAAACGCTTGTCCAAAGCAAAAGAGGAAAAATTACAATCTGACTATGATAAATTCTCTAAGAAGGATAGGGAGTTGAAAAGGTTAATATTAAGCTTTTAAGTTGCGAATGTCATTCAAAGTGAATCTTATGTTCCTCGCAAATTAATATTATTTAAAACCAGCTAGTCTGGTTTTTTTAGTGTCCAAAACGTGCTATAATAAGATGTTATATCATCAGTGTTAGCCCATTTGTTAACACATGAAAGGAAATTAAAATGACAAAAACATTCTACATCACAACACCTATTTACTACCCATCTGGTAAATTGCATATTGGTTCTGCCTATACAACCATTGCTTGTGACGTCTTGGCACGTTACAAACGTATGATGAACTATGATGTCTTCTATCTTACTGGGCTTGATGAACATGGCCAAAAGATTCAACAAAAAGCTGAAGAAGCAGGCATCACACCACAAGAGTATGTGGATGGTATGGCTGTTGGTGTTAAGGACCTCTGGCAACTTTTGGATATCTCATACGATAAATTCATCCGTACGACTGATGATTACCATGAAAAAGTTATTGCTCAAGTTTTCGAGCGTCTCTTGGAACAAGGAGATATCTATCTTGGTGAATACTCTGGTTGGTACTCAGTTTCAGACGAAGAATTCTTCACTGAAAGCCAGTTGGTAGAAGTTTACCGTGATGATCAAGGTAATGTCATTGGTGGGGTAGCTCCATCAGGACATGAGGTAGAGCTTGTTTCTGAAGAATCCTATTTCTTTAAACTCAGCAACTACGCAGACCGTTTGACTGCCTTCTTTAAAGAACACCCAGAATTTATCCAACCTGATGGTCGTATGAATGAAATGCTTAAAAACTTCATCGAGCCAGGCTTGGAAGATTTGGCTGTGTCACGTACAACCTTCACTTGGGGAGTAAAAGTACCGTCAGATCCAAAACACGTGGTTTATGTGTGGATTGATGCTCTTATCAACTATATTACTGCCCTTGGTTATGGTCAGGATGAGCATGGTAACTTTGATTTGTTCTGGCAAAATGATGAAAACCACGAAATTATCCACATGATTGGTAAGGATATTCTTCGTTTCCACTCAATCTACTGGCCAATCATCCTTATGGCTCTTGATTTGCCATTGCCTACACGTCTTGTTGCCCACGGTTGGTTCGTCATGAAAGACGGTAAGATGTCTAAGTCTAAAGGAAACGTGATCTATCCAGAAATGTTGGTAGAGCGTTTTGGTCTTGATCCACTCCGTTACTACCTCATGCGTAGTTTGCCAGTCGGTTCAGATGGTACCTTCACACCAGAAGACTATGTGGCCCGTATCAACTACGAGTTGGCTAATGACCTGGGGAACCTCCTCAACCGTACAGTTGCCATGATTAACAAGTATTTCGGTGGTCAAGTGCCTGCCTATGTTGAGAACGTTACAGACTTTGATGCTGATTTGGCTAAGGTTGTGGCTGAAAATATTGAAGAATTCCACAAACAAATGAATGCTGTAGATTTCCCACGTGCCTTGGACGCCGTTTGGAACATCATTTCACGTACCAATAAGTATATCGATGAAACAGCTCCTTGGGTACTTGCCAAAGAAGATAGTAACAAGGAACAATTGGCAGCTGTTATGGCTCACTTGGCTGCTAGTCTTCGTGTGGTAGCCCACCTCATCCAACCATTCATGATGACAACTTCAAATGCCATTATGGAACAACTTGGTTTGCCAGTAGCATTTGACCTTGAAAATCTTGAACTTTCAGGCTTCCCAGAAAATGTGACAGTCGTTTCAAAAGGAACTCCAATCTTCCCACGTCTTGACATGGACGAAGAAATTGCCTACATCCAATCTCAAATGAACGCAGGCAAACCTCAAGAGAAAGAATGGAACCCAGAAGAGGTCGAACTTAAGTCTGAAAAAGACCAAATCAAATTTGACGACTTTGACAAGGTTGAAATCCGTGTTGCTGAAGTTAAAGAAGTGGAAAAAGTCGAAGGTTCAGACAAATTGCTTCGCTTCCGTCTTGACGCTGGCGACGGAGAAGACCGCCAAATCCTCTCAGGTATCGCTAAATTCTATCCAAACGAACAAGAATTGGTCGGCAAAAAACTTCAAGTCGTGGCTAACCTCAAACCACGTAAGATGATGAAAAAATATGTCAGCCAAGGTATGATTCTTTCCGCAGAACATGACGGCAAACTCACTGTCTTGACAGTAGATCCATCTGTTCCAAACGGAAGTGTGATTGGGTAAAATATTATATAAAAACAGTTTTTCAATTCGTAGAATTGCTAAACTGTTTTTTACTAAACTTCGGTTGTGAGTAAAGCGCTTGAAAGACATCTAAGTCTAGCACTTAGGAGTTCTGATTCCTTAAAACTGAAAATTATTTACTGGAGAATATCACCTAAGCTCCGTCACTACTTAAAGAAAGCCACAAGAGGAGCTAGAGTATAAGAAAAACGAGTTCAGTCGAACTCGTTTTCTTATACACTATATTTCAATAAATGCTTAATGCGTTCCACACTTTCATCAGGACCATAAGCATTTGGGTATCGGTCCAGTCTACTAATAGCATCAAGATCTGCTTGGTCTAAGTGGAAGTCAAAACTATTAAAGTTTTCCTTCATCCGTTCGATATGGGTACTTTTAGGAATGGTCAGAATGCCTTGTTGGGTTTGCCATCTGAGGATGACCTGAGCAACTGTCTTGCCATGTTTGTCAGCGATAGCAGTCAGAGTTGAGTCCTGAAAAATACCATCCTCTCCTCTGTGAAAAGGGGCCCAGGCTTGTGTTAGGGTACCGAATTTCTTATCAGCTTTCTGAATCAGTTTGTGTTGTTTATAGGGATGCAACTCGATTTGATTGACTGCTGGAATAACAGGTGTTTGCAAGGCAAAATCTGCCAAACGTCCTGTTGAGAAGTTAGAAACCCCAATGACTCTAATAAGTCCTTCATGCTGAAGCTCAATCATAGCACGCCAGGCACCATGTAAGTCGCCAAAAGGTTGATGAATCAAATATAAATCAAGATAGTCAGTATCTAGTTTGCGAAGTGTTTCTTTTAGGGCTAATTTGGTATCTTCGTAGCCGAGCTGGCTAATCCAGGCTTTACTAGTCAAGAAAATATCCTCTCGAGGGATACCAGATGACTTAATGGCACGTCCAACAGCCTCCTCATTTCGATAAAGACTAGCAGTATCAATTAATCGATAGCCTACAGAAAGAGCGTCTTCAACGGCTTTTTGACATTCCTTTTGATCGAAAATTTGCCAGACACCAAAACCAAGCACGGGTATTTTGATGCCATTGTTAAGTGTTTGAAATTCCATTTTCTTCTCCTTAGTGGTGGGGTAGTAAGCTATCCTGAATTTCCTCGATAAATGCTTGAATAATTGCGGATTGTTTCTGTTTATTATTTGTCACAAACCCCAAGGTGTGCTTGGGACTGTTCTTCAGTGGAAGTAAAACAATTTGGTCCTTAATGAAACTATTAACAATACCGAGGCCAGAAGCGTAACTATCTGAGGCACAGAGCAAATTCATGACACTGCCTCGGTCATTACTGTAAATCACTTGTTGGTCAGGCAGAACCTCGAGAGGATCTTCGTCAAAATGAATTCCAGAGCTTTCTTGACGAAAGCGGACCTGTGGGTATCCCTCTAAATCTTTGAGGTTGAGGGATTTTTTGTGAGCTAGGGGATGTTGGCGACCTAAGAAAATCTTGGTTTCAAACTCTCCAAGTGGGGTAAAAGTTAAATCCATGTGTTGGAAACTGCGTTCTAGGATATGGTCGTTATCTTCATCTAGATAAATAATCCCCAGATCACTTTCGAAGCTTTCAACGCTTTTGAGAATCTTCCTAGTTGTTGTTTCAATCAGTTGAAATTCTTGATAATCACTACGAAAACGTTGGGCAATGTGAGCCATGGGAAGTGACAAGAAATCGTAGTGGTGACTGGCAACAGTGAATGATTTCTTAAAGGATTTGCGATAGCGTCCTTCTAGTAGATCTAGCTCTCCAAGAATACGTTTGGCGTATTTGAGAAAATCATGACCGTCATCAGTTAGTTTAGCTCCTGTATTGGAACGTTCAAAGAGTTGGACTCCAAGTTCTTCCTCTAAATCACGGATGGATGCTGAGAGATTAGGTTGAGTCAAAAAGAGTTTTTTAGCAGCCTTACTAAAAGACCCTGTTTCAGCGATAGTCTGAACATAGCGACATTGTTGAAAATTCATAAGCATCCCCTTTAAAAAAATATGATTGTAGGTCATATTATAACAAAATGAGAAGTCTAAAATCAGCAAAATTCTGATAGGAATAGATGAAGACCTGATATGAAATTTCTATGATTAAATCGTTTTTGGAGTAATAATGGAAATTGAGATAAGTTGTAAGAATGTGGTGCTGATAAATGAAAAACTGCATCCCCAGGTTAGACACCAAAAATCTAACTTGTGGGATGCAGTTTGAAATATTAGTCATTAAGATATCTAATGGCTTTCAATTTTTTAGGACGAATAAGGAAGAGTCCTAGGGCAATTAAAGGTAGCCAGAAAATGAAATGCCAGATACTTGTAGCTGGTGCAGCCTGTGTTGATTGCGAGAGAAGGACACTGGCAAAATCAACCAAACAGTGCAGAATAATAGTCCACCAGAGGCTACCAGTACGTAGGTAAATAGCAGCAAAGAATATGCCTATAGCTGTCGCATAATAAACCTGGAACAAGGTAGCGTTCAAGGGCTGGTGAGTGAGGTTTCCAAGATGGGCTAGTCCAAAAATTATGGCAGATAAGAAAACGACTCCTAAAACCTGTTTTGAAGATCTAATACCATCTTGGAAGGCGAGTTTAAGGAAAAGTCCACGAAAAAAATATTCCTCAAAAAACCCGGCTCCTAAGGCAATAACCAAGGCAGTTCCTATCATGTGAGGTGCTTTACTGATCCCAAAAGCAACCGCAGAAACATAGAAGAAATCTGCCAAAAGAAGAAACCAACAAACCCCTAAGGTTTCAGACCAACTTATCTTTTTAGTCGATTTGATCTTTAATCCAAGGCGTCTCTGTACGAGGAAATAGTATAGACACATAAGGCCAAGCGTTTTAATGAGATAACCTATATTCTCAGGCAGAGGCCTAAGAAGCAAACGCAGTACAAGGTTCGCTAAAATAAAACTAACCCCAAGAAGAATCAGCAATCTCATTTCTTTTTTTGTCATTGAAAAGTCCCCCAACTTTCTTAACATTTTTTTCAAGCGTACTACGAAAAACGCTTAAAGTCAAGGTCTTGAAGGTGTTTTTTATGTGTTTTTAGTAATGAAGAGGTCACTTCATGATAATCCGAATATAGTAGAATACATATGCTATCTTAGAAACAGTCCTTTATGAGAAAAAAATGAACGGCTGTAAGAAAGTAATAAGTGAAAACTCTGTGATTCCCTTACGAATTACAATTAATTGTAAAGAAATGATTGAATTATAACAAAAGTGTGTCAAATTTTAAAAACGTGTAGCAAATATATAATATTTTTTTCAGAAAACTATTGCCAAATTTTGAAAATCACGGTAGTATATTAAACGGTGAAGAAAATAGGTTAATAAAATGTTAACCAAGAAGGAGAAAGTGTAAATGAAAGTCAATCCATTTAAAACAACATTGTATTCAAGCGTATTGCTTGCAGGACTCGCGGCTACAAGCGTAGCAGCTGCGGATGAAGCTAAAGATGTAACAGCAACTATTGATACTGATGCAACCGTATCAAATACGACTGCAGAATCAAGTGCTAATCTTGTTAAAACAACAGGTGATGCAGCGGTTGTCACTACAGTACCTGGAACAGAAGAAAAAACTACTACTGAAACAGATACTACTGTAAAAACAACAACTAAAGCTATTGCTGAAGTTTCAAATCCTGACTTCGATAACGCTGTTGAAGCTGCAACAACGACTGCAGCAGCATCAAAAGATTCTGCTGATGTTAAAGCTGTTCAAGATCAAGCAGCTAAAGATGCTCAAGAAGCTTCAAATACAGTTGTTTCTGAAAATAAATTGACTCGTGAAGAAGCTGATGCAGCTCTTACATCTGCTAAAGCAAATGTTGTTGCAACAGGAGGATTCACAGCTACAGAAGAAGCAGGTGTGAAACACACTAGCGTCGAAGCTGCTAACAATGACAACAAAGTTCAAACAACAGCTTTGACAACTGCGGTTTCAGAATATAATCAAAAACTTGCAGATTACAAAACACAATTGGACAAATACTACCAAGACGTTCTTGCTTATGCTGCTTGGGAAAAATCATACAAGGAATATACTGGTGGAACAACAGCTCGTCTTTTGACAAAGGGCTTGGCTGAAAATGCCACTGGCTTGATTTATAAAACAGAATCTAATGCTACTATGACTGTTGAAAACTCAGCAGGTTCAGTTGACTACTTGGATAAAACAATCCAATCAGGTCACTCAGTAGATGAAATCCTTGAACAATTCAACACATCTCGTTACATTCCAAGTGACTTCAGTGCAGCTAACGGTACACAGTACACTATCAATGCTGATGGTGAATATACTGAAGATGTATGGTTGAAGATGGCTACAGGTCAAACGTTGACTGTAACATACAACAATCTAAACGGAACATCATTCAATGGTACTCCAGTTAAGAAAATCGTTGCAACTTACACTTTGGTAGAAACACCAAGTACAGATGGTTCAGCCATTGTTAAGTTGTACCACGATCCAACGAAGACACTTTTCATTGGTTCACAAACTGACGACACTAACAAAAAACTTCATGTTAAGATGAACTTGAATTTCTTTGAAACTGAATCATCAGTGACACCACTTGATTTGTCTAAGAATGGATCAGTTTTGAGTATCTCATCACTTAACCACTGGAATACTGAGCTTGGGAACCACATTGAAAAAGTTGGTTTGAATGGTAATGAATACGTTCAAATTCCTGGTTCATCTATCACTTTGCATGAGGATGGTTATGCTTATGCAACAAACGATAACGAATTTGTGGCTAACGGTTCACGCTTTAACAGTGACTCAACAGTAGACCCAACAACTGGTGAAGTCACAGATGAAGGTTGGGATGCGATTAACCCAGATGGAACACCTCGTACGAAGAATGCCTACTATGGTGCTGCTGCAACAATCTTCAAGGGTGAACCAATGGACTTCATCGTAAGCGGAAATAACCTTAACGTTCCAACTGCTTACTGGTTCGCAACTAACTCAACAGTAGTTGTTCCTGAATTGCCAGAAGAACCAAATAAACCAGTTCTTCCAAATACTGTTTCAGCATCAGTTACTTACCACAAAAACTTTGTGTCTGTTGAAGAAACAACTGAGAAACCAAAACCTCAAGTACCAACAACTCCAACAGAACCTACACCAGGTAAACCTGTAACACCAACATCAGTACCTGTAAAAGAAGAAGTTCCAGCTCTTCCAGCTACTGGTGAAAAATCAACAGCAGCTTCTGCAGCAGCAGGTGCAGCTATGGTGACATCAGCTTTGGCCTTGTTCGGTATCTCAACTTACAAACGTAAACACTAAGATAATACAAAAAAGCTAGGAAATTTTCCTAGCTTTTTTGGTTTGGAAGAATCAAGATAGCTAGAAATAAGAAAGATGAAATTTTCTGACATTTAGTAAAACTACTTGATTTAGACTCAAAAAAGAAAAAATGATATACATTTTCTAATTTTTTCAAAACTGCAAACAAGGCCTATATTATAGGCTTTTCTCTATAGCTAACCATGTAAAAAACAAGGGTCTAAATATTATTTTCAAAAAATATGAAATAAATTAATTGACAAAAAATTATAATACAGTATAATAGATTGTGTTAGGAAGAGTTTGTTTTTTTGGCAGGGTGACTCCCTAGTCCAAAAAAAGACTAGCTTAGAATCTGGAATTCTAAGTTATCAAATTCCAATGTTTCATTGTGATGATTTAAAAAGAGAAGATTTAAACAGCAAACAAATCAGATTAATCGATTTAAAACATCAGCATCATCGTAGCGGGAGCTAGCGGTATTTTTAATCCGTGTAGAGCAAACGACAGATTCAAAAACAGCAGAATCGGTAGAGACTAATCTTCAAAAGCAAAGAGGGAAAGAAAATAAAGCAGTAACTGCTAATATACCTATCAGAAGGTGGATTAAACCTAATGACTGATAGGTGGTATGTTTTGAGAGTGGCTTTTTTAGCCAATACTCTTCTAGGAAATAGTATCTTGTAAGCAGTATGACGTTCTGCGTCAAGGAGCTAGAGGGAAAGTTCTTCAGATTGACTGACTATCAATCATAAGATACTCTTGACTAGAAACCATTTTGGACCAACACGGTTTTGCGTTTGTTGGTATTGAACTGCACCTAGGGAAATGGTGGTTCAATGTTAGTAAATAAAGACTTTAACTTGTAAAAGTCTAAAAATTGTTTTATCTCATTATCAACTCAAGGATTAAGTTTTTAGTGGGATTGCGGAACAAAAGGGTGATAAGCATATTGGGATGATGCTTCAGTGACGGAATTTGACCAGATGTTTGTGAGAGCATCTGTCTATGCTACATTGACTATTTTTAAAGGTCGTGTGGAATAGAAACTGTTTTCAAGATCCTGATTCCTAGGAAAGTTGGGGGATTTTCCTTTAGGTATCGAGATTATTGAAAAGAGATCAAATGGACTGAGCGGCACTTGTATCCCAAGGTAAGCAATACACCTATAAACCTAAGTTTCCATACATCAGGGAGCAAGTTTCAGTTTGAATGGGGGACGCATCTAGAGTAATCTAGATGTTTTTTATTTTGTGAATTCTTTTACGAATAAGTAAGAGAGTGCATGAAGGAGGGTGTCGTGTTAATTGCAAAAAATCAGGAGGGAGACCTCGTTTCAGCTCTAGAAACTAGTTTGCAACGTAAGGAATCCTACAGCTGTCCGGGCTGTCAGGGAGTTGTCCTATTGAGGCAGGGGCAGGTAATGTGTCCGCATTTTGCTCATAAGTCTTTACAAGATTGTCAGTTCTTCTCGGAGAATGAATCGGCCCAACATTTATCCCTTAAGGCAGCCTTATATAAGTCCTTAGTTAATCATGGTGAAAGAGTTTGTATTGAAAAGGTTTTGTCCGAGATGGGGCAAATTGCAGATTTATTTGTTGGTGATTCCCTGGCTCTGGAAGTTCAGTGTTCTCGTTTATCTCAGCAACGTTTGAGAGAGAGGACACGTGCCTATCACCAAGCAGGTTATGAAGTGCGTTGGCTTTTGGGGGAAGACCTATGGTTGGGACGGCGTTTAACAGACTTACAGCGGGGCTTTCTCTATTTTACGGCTAATATAGGATTTCATCTATGGGAGCTTGATTGGAAGAAAGAGGAAATTAGACTTAAGTATCTTATCTATGAGGATATTTTTGGGAAAGTCTATTACTTAACTAAGACCTGGCCTTTAACCGAAAATCTGATGGCAGTTCTACGTTATCCTTATCAAGCAGAAAAGGTTGAGACCTATCAAGTGACTCAGCGAAAGAAAGTCTCACATGTGATTCAACGAGAATTAATGGGGAAAAATCCAAGGTGGATGAGAAGGCAGGAAGAAGCCTATCTTAGAGGAATGAATTTGTTATGTCTGTCTGATCAGGATTTTTTCCCACAAGTAAGATTTCCTGAATCTAGGCAGGGTTTTGTACAAATTAGACAGTCACTTGAAGGTTTTGAAAAGCTTTTTAAGCAATATTATCGAAAAAGTCATTTTTCTTATCGACAAACTCTCTACCCTCCCACCTTTTATGCTAAAATAGAAAAGAATAGACACAATTAAGGAGAATATTATGTCAGACAATCGTACTCATTTAGAAGAAAAATACACATGGGATTTGACGACCATTTTTGCGACAGATGCAGATTGGGAGACCGAATATGAAAGCACTGTTCAGGATTTGAGGAAGGCTAGTGCTTATGCAGGTCATCTCTTGGATTCTGCTAAGAACTTGCTTGAGGCAACAGAACTTTATATGAGCCTTATGCGTCGCTTGGAGAAAATCTATGTCTATGCGTCAATGAAAAATGACCAAGACACAACAGTAGGTCTGTATCAAGAGTACCAAGCAAAGGCCTCAAACCTTTATTCACAGTTGAGTGAAGCCTTTGCTTACTTTGAGCCTGAATTTATGGCCTTGGATGATAAGAAATTAGCTGAATTTAAAGAACAAGAGCCAGGTCTTGGACTTTATGACCACTATTTCGAACGTCTTTTGGCCAACAAGGATCACGTTCTTTCTCAAGAAGCGGAAGAACTCTTGGCAGCAGCCGGTGATATTTTCAACGGTCCAACGGATACCTTTAATGTCTTGGATAATGCTGATATCCTCTTCCCATGGGTATCAGATGGCCAAGGGGATGTGGTTGAGTTGACACATGGTAACTTTATCACCCTCATGGAATCTAAGGACCGTGATATTCGTAAGGGTGCTTATGAAGCGATGTACGGTACTTACGAGCAGTTCCAACATACCTATGCACAAACACTTCAAGGCGTTGTTAAGGTTCACAATTACCAAGCCAAAGTTCGTCACTATAATTCGGCACGTCATGCAGCACTTGCGGCTAATTTTATTCCAGAGAGTGTTTATGACTCACTCTTGGAATCAGTGAACAAGCATTTACCACTTTTGCACCGTTACCTTGATTTGCGTAAGAAGGTCTTGGGACTTGATGAGCTTAAGATGTATGATGTCTATACACCACTTTCTGAGACTGAAACTGCTCTTACTTATGAAGAATCCCTCAGGAAAGCAGAAGAAGTCTTGGCAATCTTTGGTGAAGAGTATAGTAAAGGGGTTCATGCAGCCTTTACGGAACGTTGGATTGACGTTCACCCTAACAAAGGAAAACGCTCAGGTGCCTACTCAGGTGGTGCCTATGATACAAATGCTTTCATGCTTTTGAACTGGCAAGACACTCTGGACAATCTCTTTACCTTGGTTCACGAGACCGGCCACAGCTTGCATTCAACGTTCACACGTCAGACACAACCATATGTTTATGGAGATTACCCAATCTTCTTGGCAGAAATTGCGTCTACAACTAATGAAAATATCTTGACAGAAACGCTTCTTAAAGAGGTAAAAGATGACAAAACACGTTTTGCTATTCTTAACCACTATTTGGATGGTTTCAAGGGAACTGTTTTCCGTCAAACCCAATTTGCTGAGTTTGAGCATGCTATCCATGAAGCAGATGCCTCTGGTCAAATCTTGACAGCCGACTTCATGAATAAACTTTACGCAGACCTCAATGAGAAATATTATAACCTTAAAGCTGAAGATAACTACGAAATTCAGTTTGAGTGGGAACGTATTCCGCATTTCTACATGAATTACTATGTCTACCAATACGCTACAGGGTTTGCAGCAGCAAGCTACTTGGCTGAAAAAATTGTTCACGGTACTGAGGAGGATAAAGAAGCTTACCTTACTTACCTTAAGGCGGGAAGCTCAGATTATCCTTTGGAAGTTATCAAGAAAGCTGGTGTTGATATGACCAATACCGACTACTTGGATGCTGCCTTCAAAGTTTTTGAAGACCGTCTCGTTGAATTGGAAGCCTTGGTTGAAAAAGGTGTTCACCTTTCTTAAAAAGAAGTTACTATACTATATGAAAGAATCATTCTGAATAAGAGTGGTTCTTTTTACATCTAAAAAACGAACGTTCACAATATACAAGCCCTAATTGCTACGGAAAATCACTAATGAGCATATTTATAGCTCCTTGTTTATATTCATGATAGACTAAAAACCTAACGTTTTATAATTGATAAGTGAACAGTGTTCAGAAATAGAAAGTAGTTTTTTGTGAAAACAACCAATCGTTATCTTGTAGCAACGTGTGGTGTCTTACTCCATCTTATGTTGGGGTCTACCTATGCTTGGAGTATCTATCGTAATCCTATTATGGCCCAGACTGGCTGGGATCAATCTTCAGTTTCTTTTGCCTTTTCATTGGCCATCTTTTGTCTTGGTCTTTCTGCAGCCTTCATGGGACGTTTGGTTGAAAAATTTGGTCCTAGAGTGACTGGGAGTATGTCGGCTGTTCTCTATGCCGGAGGTAACATTCTAACAGGAGTTGCCATTGCTCAGGGAGAGCTGTGGATACTTTATCTTGGTTACGGCATTCTTGGTGGTCTAGGACTGGGTGTAGGTTATATTACACCTGTTTCAACTATTATTAAGTGGTTTCCTGATAAGCGTGGACTTGCGACTGGTCTTGCCATCATGGGCTTCGGCTTTGCCTCACTGCTAACCAGTCCTATTGCCCAATATCTGATTCAGGCACGTGGCGTTGAGCAGACCTTTTATATCTTGGGAGTTGTTTATTTTATTGTGATGCTTTTTGTCTCACAATTTATTAAACGACCAAGTGTAGAGGAAGCACAACTGTTGGCTGACAAGAGTCCGAACCGTCAGGCTGCTGATTTGAGCAAAGGGGTTACGGCTAATGAAGCTCTGAAATCGTCAACTTTCTACTGGTTATGGCTTATCTTGTTTATCAATATTTCATGTGGGTTAGCCCTTGTCTCTGCAATTTCTCCAATGGCTCAAGATATGGTTGGGATGTCAGCGGAATCAGCGGCGGTTGTTGTAGGTGTTATGGGAATCTTTAATGGTTTTGGTCGCCTTCTGTGGGCAGGCTTGTCGGATTATATTGGGCGTCCGAAGACCTTTATCCTCCTCTTTGTGGTTAATATCGTTATGGCTATCCTTCTAATTGTCCTGCAAGTTCCACTTGTCTTTGTGGTTGCGATGGCTGTTCTGATGACTTGCTACGGGGCAGGATTCTCCTTGATTCCTCCCTACCTTAGCGATATCTTTGGGGCAAAGGAATTGGCTACCCTTCATGGTTATATTCTGACTGCCTGGGCTATGGCAGCCTTGGTGGGACCAATGCTCCTGTCGGTAACCTATGAATTGACAAAATCTTACCAGATGACCTTGCTTGTTTTCATTGCTCTTTACGTGGTAGCTTTAGTTATTGCTTACCTCTTGAAAAAGAAGGTTATTCGTCAAGTAGTCTAATGATGAGGATTTGAGTTATAGATAAGAAAAATCTCTAGCACTCGCTAGGGATTTTTTATATAATAAAACACATGGTTAAATCATATAGTAAAAACGCAAATCACAACATGCGTCGCCCAGTGGTAAACAAGGATATCGTGGCCTACATGAGAACGCATCTTCAGGAAAATAAAGGGCATTTGGCTGAGCTGGAGGCCTTTGCTCGTAAGGAAAATATTCCAATTATCCAGCACGAAGTTGTTGCTTATTTCCGATTTTTGTTACAGACCTTGCAGCCTAAGAAAATCCTTGAGGTAGGAACTGCTATTGGTTTTTCAGCTCTTCTTATGGCTGAGTACGCCCCTGATGCTCAGATTACGACGGTTGATCGTAATGAAGAAATGATTGGCTTTGCCAAGGAAAATCTAGCCAAGTATGACAGCCGCAAACAAATTACCTTGGTCGAAGGTGATGCAGCAGAAGTTTTGCAAGATTTGGACACTGATTATGATTTTGTTTTTATGGACTCAGCCAAGTCTAAATATATCGTCTTTCTGCCTGAAATCCTAAAACGTCTCAAGGTAGGTGGTGTCATTGTCTTTGATGATATCTTCCAAGGGGGGGATATTGCCAAAGACATCATGGAGATTCGTCGTGGTCAGCGTACGATTTACCGTGGTTTGCATCGTCTTTTTGATGCGACCTTAGATAACCCTGGTTTGACTGCTAGTTTGGTACCTATGAGTGACGGACTTCTTATGCTTCGGAAAAATTCTGAAAATATTATCTTGCCAGATTAAGCATTATTTAAGTAAGTGTGGTATAATAACAAAGATATTGACAATTTAAGGAGTAGATAGAATGGCTAAAGAAAATGAAAACCTTGAGTCGACAGAAGAAACTGTTGAAGAGGTTGTAGCAGACAAAGACGCAGAACAAGAGCATCTTGATCGCCAAAAAGAAGAAGAGGAAAGCATCGCCCTCGCTAGTGAAAAAGCGAAAGAAAAAGCTAAACGTGCTAAAACGAAAAAGACACGTGATGCTGGTAAACCAAGCTCAGGTGGCCGCTTCCTTGGAGGTCTTGCCCTTGTAGCTGTTTCAGCTCTCGTTGGTGCAGGTGCTATGTATGTTTCTCTAGGGAACAAAACGACTGAAGAAACAACTTTGGTATCTATGAAAGGTGATACTGTTACTGTCGGTGATGTCTTTGATTCACTTAAAGGTAGCAGCCAAACAC
Organism: Streptococcus sp. HMSC064H09; assembly: GCF_001812625.1. Classification (NCBI taxonomy): domain Bacteria; kingdom Bacillati; phylum Bacillota; class Bacilli; order Lactobacillales; family Streptococcaceae; genus Streptococcus; species Streptococcus sp. HMSC064H09. Next base: position 195,903 of record NZ_KV809582.1, on the reverse strand, counting down.
AACAAAGTGTTTTGAGTGCAACGTTGCAAAAGGCTCTTGAAAAAGAATATGGTAGCAAAGTCAGCAAAGAAGACGTAGACAAAGCTTATAAGCAAGCTTCAGAACAATACGGAGATCAATTCTCACAAGTACTTGCAGCCTATGGTCAAACAGAAGAGTCATACCGTACTCAAATCCGTACACAAAAATTGGTTGAGTATGCTGTTAACCAAGCCGCACAAAAAGATTTGACAGAAGCCAATTACAAGGCTGCCTATGATAACTACACACCAAATACTGAGGTGCAAGTGGTTTCAACTACTGATAAAGCAGTGGCAGATAAGGTGGACTCTGAAGCTAAGGCAGAAGGAGCAGACTTCTCACAAGTTGCTAAAGATAACAGCTTGGAAGTAACTTCTAAGACAGTTAACTCAGCTTCTCAAGACTTCCCAGCAGATGTTTTGACAGCAGCCTTCAAACAAGATGCTAATGCTGTTTCTGACGTAGTGACTGTTTCAAACAGCTCAACTGGTGCTGCAACTTACTACATCGTTAAAACTGTTTCAAAATCTGAGAAAAATGCAGATTGGAAAAACTATAAGGATGATTTGACTAAGGTTATCATCAATGGTAAGAAATCTGATACTAACTTCACTAATTCAGTGATTGCTAAGGTCCTTAAGAAATATAATGTTAAAGTTGTAGACAAGGCCTTTAGCGCAATTCTTGACCAGTATGTGACTGGTTCTGGAGCTTCATCAAGTTCATCATCAAGCTCTAGCAAATAAATCACAAGATAGAGTTGATAATGCTATTATCAGCTTGACCTAAGACCTAAAACACGTTAAAATGGAGAGTGGCTGAAAGTTCTAATATCATGACATTTTTGGCCATCCCTTTGAGATTGGTAATCATTGCTTCTGATACAGAAAAATGGCGGTCGCTGCGAGCCACGGACGAATCTGGTTACTTGCTACTCAAAGTTCACAATTAAAGACAAATAAGAATGACAAGTTCATTGAATGAAGGTGGTACCGCGGTTCACGTCGCCCTTCGTTTAGTGGCCTTGTCTTTTATTCTTTTAGTATTTTTTGAATGAATGTATGACATTATTGGAGGTAGCTTATGAAAACCTATTTTGTCAAACAGAAGTTTCGATTGGGTGGTGAACGCTTTGATATCAAGGATGATCAAGGTAGAGTTGCCTATCAGGTTGAAGGATCCTTTTTTAAGATTCCAAAGACCTTTACGATTTTTGGCGAGGATGGTCGTGAGATCAGTCATATCACCAAGGAGCCTATTAGTCTCTTACCCAAATTTACGGTGAATTTACAGGATGGTTCGAGTTTTTACATTCGTAAAAAATTAACCTTTCTTCGTGATAAGTATGATGTCGATAATCTTGGCTTGCGAATAGAGGGGAATATTTGGGACCTGGATTTTCAACTGCTTAATAGTCAAGATCAGGTAGTTGCTAGGATTCAAAAGGAACTCTTCCATCTAACATCGACCTATACTGTTATCGTTTATGAAAATACTTATGCCGATTTAGCCATTTCCCTATGTGTCGCTATTGACTATGTGGAAATGCTCGAGAATAGCTCAAAATAAGAAACAATTGATTAAGGAGAAACAATGAAACAACTTACTTCAGCACAAATTCGTCAAATGTGGCTTGATTTCTGGAAATCAAAAGGTCACGCTGTTGAACCATCAGCTAACTTGGTTCCAGTTAACGATCCAACCCTTCTTTGGATTAACTCAGGGGTTGCCACTTTGAAAAAATACTTTGATGGCTCAGTAATTCCTGAAAATCCACGTATCACTAACTCACAAAAAGCTATCCGTACCAACGATATCGAAAACGTTGGTAAGACAGCTCGTCACCACACTATGTTTGAAATGCTTGGTAACTTCTCAGTTGGTGATTACTTCCGTGATGAAGCTATCGAATGGGGTTATGAGCTTTTGACAAGCCCAGAGTGGTTTGATTTTCCAAAAGACAAGCTTTACATGACTTACTATCCAGATGATAAAGATTCATACAACCGTTGGATTGCCTGCGGTGTTGAACCAAGTCATTTGATTCCAATTGAAGATAACTTCTGGGAAATCGGTGCTGGACCTTCAGGACCAGATACTGAAATCTTCTTTGACCGTGGCGAAGACTTTGACCCTGATAATATTGGTATCCGTTTGCTTGAAGAAGATATTGAAAACGATCGTTACATTGAAATTTGGAACATCGTTTTGTCACAATTCAACGCAGACCCAGCAGTTCCCCGTTCAGAATACAAGGAACTTCCTAATAAAAACATTGATACGGGCGCGGGTCTTGAACGTCTTGTAGCCGTAATGCAAGGGGCTAAAACAAACTTTGAAACAGACCTCTTCATGCCTATCATTCGTGAAATCGAAAAAATGTCTGGTAAAACTTACGATCCAGATGGTGACACAATGAGCTTCAAGGTTATTGCTGACCACATTCGTTCATTGGCATTTGCCATCGGTGATGGTGCTCTTCCAGGTAATGAAGGTCGTGGTTATGTCCTTCGTCGTCTTCTTCGTCGTGCAGTAATGCATGGTCGTCGTCTCGGCATTTCTGATGCTTTCTTGTACAAACTTGTTCCAACTGTTGGTCAAATTATGGAAAGCTATTACCCAGAAGTTCTTGAGAAGAAAGATTTTATCGAGAAGATTGTTAAACGTGAAGAAGAAACCTTTGCACGTACTATCGATGCAGGTTCAAGCATGCTTGACGAGCTTCTTGCTAACCTTAAGAAATCTGGTAAAGATACGCTTGAAGGTAAAGACATCTTTAAACTTTACGATACTTACGGATTCCCAGTGGAATTGACAGAAGAGTTGGCTGAAGATGAAGGCTTCAAGATTGACCATGAAGGTTTCAAAGCTGCCATGAAAGAACAACAAGACCGTGCGCGTGCTAGCGTGGTTAAAGGTGGTTCTATGGGGATGCAAAATGAAACCCTCGCTAACATCACTGAACCATCTGAGTTCTTGTATGAAGCGGAAACTGCTGAAAGCCGTTTGAGCGTAATCGTTGCTGATGATGCTCGTCATGATAGTGTTAACTCTGGTCAAGCCCTTCTTGTCTTTGAACAAACACCATTCTACGCTGAAATGGGTGGACAAGTAGCAGACCACGGTACAATCTCAGATGCAGCTGGTACAGTCGTTGCGCGTGTTGTTGATGTTCAACGTGCACCAAATGGACAAGCCCTTCACACTGTTGAAGTTGAAGGTGAACTTGTTGTAGGAGCTAACTACAAACTTGAAATTGACCACACACGTCGTCACCGTGTCATGAAGAACCATACAGCGACTCACCTCTTGCACGCTGCCCTTCATAACATCGTCGGTGATCATGCTGTTCAAGCCGGTTCTCTTAACGAACAAGAATTCTTGCGTTTCGACTTCACTCACTTTGAGGCTGTAACTCCAGAAGAATTGCGTGCTATCGAAGAACAAGTCAACGAAGAAATTTGGAAAGCTACTCCAGTAACAACTATTGAAACAGATATTGACACTGCTAAATCAATGGGAGCTATGGCCCTCTTTGGTGAAAAATATGGTAAGAATGTTCGTGTCGTTTCAATCGGTGATTACTCTGTTGAGCTTTGTGGTGGTACGCACGTTGCCAACACTGCTGAAATCGGTATGTTCAAGATTGTCAAAGAAGAGGGTATCGGTTCAGGAACACGCCGTATCTTGGCAGTGACATCACGTGAAGCTTACCTTGCTTACCGTGAAGAAGAAGATGCCCTTAAAGCAATCGCAGCAACACTTAAAGCACCACAATTGAAAGAAGTGCCTAACAAGGTTGCTAGCCTTCAAGAGCAATTGCATGCCCTTCAAAAAGAAAATGCTGCGCTTAAAGAAAAGGCAGCTGCAGCTGCAGCTGGTGACGTCTTCAAAGATGTTAAAGAAGCTAACGGTGTTCGTTACATTGCTAGCCAAGTAGAAGTTTCTGATGCAGGTGCCCTTCGTACCTTCGCGGACCAATGGAAACAAGCAGACTACTCTGACGTCCTTGTCCTTGCAGCTCACATTGGCGAAAAAGTTAATGTTCTTGTAGCAAGCAAGTCTAAAGATGTTCACGCAGGTAATGTTATCAAGGTTCTCGCACCAATCGTATCAGGTCGTGGTGGTGGTAAACCAGATATGGCCATGGCCGGTGGTAGCGATGCCAATGGTATCCAAGATCTTCTTTCAGCAGTAGCAGAACAGCTCTAAGATGTGATACAATAAAAGTAACTTGAAAAGATAGGATGAAAATCCTATCTTTTTTCTTTAAAAACTTTAGTAATAATATTGAAATAATTGTAAAAAATATTCCAAAGGGGTATAATAGAAATATGAAAACGGTTCCAATGTTTATCAAACAGCCTAGAAAGTGAGAGTGATCAAAATGAGAAAGGCATATGTTGTTAAGGAACGTCAACGTTACTCAATTCGTAAATATTCTTTTGGAGCTGCATCAGTCTTGATTGGTGCGAGCTTGATGCTTGGTGGACATGCTTTGGCTCAGGAACAAGCCAACAGCACAAGTACTAGCAAGGATTATGAAGTTTTTGTAAATAATTCTGAACCACTTCAAATCGACCAGGCAACTTCAGAAGCTGTTACCGATGTCCTCAATCAACCAGCTTCAAGATCTGAAGCGCCAAGACCTAAGCTTGCTAGCAGTGAGGTTGCCTCTTCTGAAGCTAATAGTGTAGTGGCTAGCGAGGCTGCTTCTTTGGAAGTACCGGCAGAGGTTGCTCATTCTGCATCTGCTGTTGCTACTGTTTCTAGATCAGAAGTGGCTAGCCCACGTTCTGAAGTGTCATCAGTAGCTAGCTCTGAAGTAGCAAGTGAGACTAACCGTTCAGCAACTTCAGAAGTAGCAGAAGCTAGAGTTACTGACCGTGAAGCTGTGGATACTCCTCAACCTGGTGTGGATGGTCCAGTGACTGCTGATGGTTCTCTTGATATTCCATCAAACGGTACCTATTATTTCCGTCGCACAACAGAAATTCGTACTGCGCCAATCATGGATATCAAACCTACCTTCGTCTTTAGTGCAGGCGACCATGTTATCTACGACAAGGTCTTGAAGAGAGACAATCACCAATGGATTTCTTACATTGGTTACGACTATGAACGCTACTATGCTGATATCGCAGCTTTGAAGGCCGAAAATACTAGTAGCACTACTGAAGCGACTAGAGATGAAACTATCCCTGAACGTGGTACTTATTATTTCACTAAACCTGCAGATGTGAAGAACCAACCTAGCTTGACTGCTAAGACTGAGTTCAATTTTGATCCTGGTATGTCAGTCAACTACGATAGATCTTTGCTTGCGGACAACCACCGTTGGATTTCTTACACTTCGTACAGTGGTACTCGTCGTTACGTCGACCTAGGTGCTGTTGCAGAGGCTGTAGCTAAACCAAGAGGCGATATCGCTATTGAAAGTCATAACAATGGTGACTTTAGTGTGGTTATCAGTAATGTTTCAGATCAAAACGGTGTCCTTGGAGTATCTGTTCCAATCTGGTCTGAAAAGAATGGTCAAGATGACATCATCTGGTACAATGCGACTCGTCTTAACAATGGTAACTACAAGGTTAACGTCAGTCTAACTGACCACAAGAATGAACGTGGCCTCTACAATGTTCATCTTTACTATGTTGAAACTAATGGTAAATTAGTTGGTGTGGGTGGCACAACTTACACAGTTCCTGCCAAAGTTGAAGAAACTCATACAACTACTAGCTATAGCCTTCCTGATGCAGGAACTTACACCTTCAGAGAACGTTCTAGCATCAAGGCAGAACCTCGTGTGGCAAGTCCAGAGTTGGCCTACTACGATGCTGGCATGTCAGTCAACTACGACAAGATTGTCAGTGGTGATGGTTACCAATGGCTTTCTTACCTCAGCTACAATGGCAACCGCCGTTATGTAGCCGTGTCTAAACTTGCTCAACAAGAAAGCAAACCAAGTGGTACTATCAATATTGAAAATCTCTCTAACCTCGGTTTCGATGTTCATATCACTAATGTTTCTGGTGGAGATAAAGCTATCCAAGGCGTAAGTGTTCCAGTATGGACAGCTAAGGACGGCCAAGATGATCTTGTATGGCACCAAGCTGACAGACAAAGTGATGGTAGCTACAAGGTTCGCATCAATGTTAGTGATCATAAGGCTGAAGCAGGCGAATACATTGTCCATCTCTACTATGTTCAAGATGGTAAGATGGTAGGTATTGGAGGCACTAGCACAACTGTTCCAGTTCAAAATGCAACTCGCCACAATCTTCCAGCCTCAGGTTCATACACCTTTACTGCTCGTTCTGGCATTAAGACTCAACCTTTGGTAGCCAACCCAGATGTTAGCTACTACGATGTTGGTATGTCAGTCAACTATGACAAGGTTGTCAATAATGATGGCTATACATGGCTTTCTTACCTTAGCTATTCAGGACATCGTTTCTATGTGGCTATCGCACCAACGAGTGTAACTAAACCTGTAGAACAACCAGTCCAACCAAGTACACCTTCATCTGGCACCTATACTTTCAAGGAACGCTCTAGCATTAAAGCAGAACCAAGTGTGGCAAGTCCAGAGTTGGCCTACTATGATGCTGGTATGTCCGTTAACTATGACAGATTGGTGACTGCAGATGGTCATACCTGGCTCTCTTATGTCAGCCATGGAGGCAACCGCCGATACGTTGCTATTGATGCTAAGGCAACAGCAGTTGCTCAACCAGCAAGCCCAAGCTTAGCGGCAACTGGCACCTATACCTTTACCAAACCGAGCTCTATCAAGGCTCAACCAAGCGTTGCAAGCCCAGAGTTAGCCTACTATGATAAAGGCATGTCCGTTCGCTATGACAAGGTCCTTACAGCAGATGACCATACCTGGTTGTCTTATGTAACCTATAGCGGTGCAAGACGCTATGTGGATATTTCTTAAGATTCGTAACATCACTCTCTTTTGAGGGTGGTGTTTTTTTGGTGAATGAAGCAAAAAAATGTTACAAACTATTGTTTTTTTGTAATAAAAATGTAAAATAGGTAAAGAGAACAAAAAATCTCATTTTAAATAAATAAGAGAGGTTCATTTATTAAAGAAATGCTCTAACTTAGAATTTCTCTTAAGATTATGCTAAAGGAAGTTATGCCATGCTTAACATCTATGTTTTAGAGGATCATTTTATCCAACAAAATCGTATTGAAGAGGTTATTCATACGATTCTTAAGAAAAATAATATTAAAGTGGGGGACTTTGAGGTTTTTGACAAACCCAATCAACTGTTAGAGTCTATTACCGAGCGAGGGTCTCATCAGCTCTTTTTCTTGGACATTCAAATTAAAGACGATACTAAAAAAGGTTTGGAAGTGGCTAAGCAGATTCGCAGGAATGATCCCTATGCCAATATTGTTTTCTTCACGACCCATTCAGAGTATCTTCCCTTGACTTTTCAATACCAACTGGCAGCTCTAGACTTTATTGATAAGTCTTTGGAGGGTGAGGACTTTCAAAAGCGTGTGGAAAGTGTTATCTTATTAACCTGCAAAAAGACACAGAGTCAGAATCCAGAAGATGCTTTTCGGATTGAGAATGCTAAGACCGTTATTCAGGTTCCCTTTCATGATATCTTATACTTTGAGACATCAGACATTGTTCACAAGGTTATCCTTTATACCAAAGAGGAGCAGATTGAGTTTTATGGCAGTCTCTCACAAATCGAAAAGAGTGACCCTAGACTGTTTAAATGCCACAAATCTTTCCTTATCAACCCAGAAAATATCATCAAATTAGATAAAAGTACGGGGACAGTCTATTTTGAAAATGGTGGCGTTTGCTATGTTTCAAAGTTGAAACTAAAGAAATTGCTTGAGAGAATCAGCCTATGACAGCAATCAATTTTTTGTTGGATAATCTAGATTTTTTAGCGGAGATTATCCTCTTTATTCTCATTTATCAATACATTACCTCCGAGAAGATAAAGCTAAGATGGTATATCATCATCCCCTTGATTATCCGATTTTTGTTTGTGCTCTCTCCAGCGCTATCCTATGTTTTAGGGCATGCCTTCTTGGTTGTTTATTCCCTCTACAGAAATCGTTATGGCAATAGGTTATTAGATATTTTCTATGGCTTGTTTCCAATCATCATAGAAAGTCTTGTTCACAATCTTATTATTTATGGGATTGCCTTGGTCATCAATCGTCATTATCTGATTGTACTTAACCATTTTCATTTAAACCTTGTCATTGAGTTGCTAGTCTTTCCTGTGTTTTGGTTAATCATTAAGACCTTAAAAGTGGATTTCAAAGCATTGAACTATGGTTTTCGAAAGTCATTTTCAAAGTACTTTTTATTACTCATAGATATATCAATGTTATCTTATGCCCTCCTTCTCCAATATATTACCTTTTTTGTGCAACAGAGCCCTGGAGGAAGAGATTGGCATGTTTATCTCGTGGTGACCTATGCTTTACTCTTTCTTGCGACCCTTGTTTATATCAATGCGACCTTCAGTGAGAGACTAAAAGAAGAAGTCCTACTCCAAAAAGATAGGCAAATGAGTGATTTGGCTCATTATAGTCAACAAATCGAGCAACTTTATACGGATCTTCGTCGCTTCAGGCACGATTACCTAAATGTCTTGTCTAGTATCAAATATGGCATTGACTCCAAGGATATGGCTATTATTTCCGATATCTACGATAACATCCTTGAAAAAACAAAGACTCGGATTGAAGGAAAACAGTACGAAATTGCCAACTTGATTAATATTAAAGATGAAGCTGTTAAAGGTGTCCTGGCTAGTAAAATTTTGGAAGCACAGGGACAGTCTATTACCATTCACCTTGAGGTCAGCGACGTCTTTGAGGTATCAAGGATGGAATTGTTGGATTTCATAACAGTGTTGTCTATTTTTTTGGATAATGCTATTGAAGCTAGTCTGGATAGCAGTGCTAAAGAAGTAAACATTGCTCTTATCAGTGGAGAGACAAAGGTGGTGATAGTGGAGAATACCATTGCTCAAGAGTCTATCAATACAGTCGGTATCTTTAAACTTGGTCGCTCAAGTAAAGGAGAGGGCCGCGGTATAGGTTTGTCCACTGTTCGAGAGATTTTAGGGAAGTACCCTAATTGTTCTTTGTCAACACAATCTAGAGACTATCGATTTAAACAGACACTAAAAATAGAAGATGTGGTTTGATTATGACGAAAAAACCACCGTTTATGACTTCAATGAAAAATTTAGCTGTCTATATATTATAATAACCTAGTAAATTATCAGAAAAGGAATATCACTCATGAAAAATACAAGTAAACTCATTGGTATCGTGGCAGCTCTTATCGTAGTTATCCTCGCTGTCTTCTTAGTGACTAAGTTTAATAGTCATGAGTCGGCGCGTGTTAGCACAAGTAGTAGTCCAGTCAAGACGGTTAAGAAATCATCTTCAAGCTCAAGTAAGGCTGTTAAGAAGGGTAAAAAATCAACTCAATCATCATCTTCATCAGTTTCAAATGAAGAAAATGACAATCAGACCTCAGCAGTAGCACCTAAAGCTTCTTCTCAAGAACAAGCTCAAGCAGGCGCTACAGATGGTGGTCAAGTGGCTGAAGCAACAACACCAGCTTCTCAAGTTGAAGGTGGTCGAGGTGCTTGGACAGCTACTTCTGGAACATTGACACTTGATGAGGAAACGCCTGTTTATGCTACGCCAGATAAAGACAGTGGAGCTGTTTCTAAACTTCCTGCAGGGGATGTTGATTGGGACAAATATGAAATTTTACCTGATGGAAACTGGTATAGTTTTGTTAAGGATGGTCAACGATACTACATTTCATATTCAGATGTAGGACATTGATAAAAGGTTCAAAAATGAAACATGATGGCATTTAAAGCTGTCGTGTTTTTACTTTATTTTCCATTTTTTTGGAAAAACAACGAATATATAAGTATAATCAGTCATTTTCCGATTATGACAAAAATTGGACAGTTTATGATTTAGGTGTGAACAAGTCAAATAAATTTGGTATACTAATGGACAAGTGAGAAATATTCAGTAATATTCTGTAAAATACTTGTAATGTTTGTCACTGAGTGTTACAATCAAACAGTAACATCAATTCGATAGAGAGAATAATTGATATGAAACGAGAAAAATTTTTACACGAACAACAACGTTTTTCCATTCGTAAATATTCATTTGGGGCAGCATCAGTTCTTTTAGGAGCAAGTTTGGTCTTTGCAGGTCAAGCTTTGGCTGATGAGCATCATGAAGTTTCAACACCTTCAGATGCCACTGTGCGTGCTACCTCAGATAGTGATGCTGTGACAGCAGCTGATATTTTCAGTGGGGTAGCATCAAGTGAGAAAGCTAGCCAAGTCTCAACAACTAGCCAAACCGCTAGTGAAACTGCTACTAGCGAGGCTAGAAGTGAAGTGAGTGCTAGTACCTCACAAGCAGCAGATAAAATTTCTGAATCAACAACTGCTAGCTCAGAAGCGACAAGGAACACAAATGCTTCATCTGAAACAGCCACTAACCTTGAGCTATCTTCCTTAACGATAGCAGCTGTCAATACTAGTTTGGTGAGCCAACCAGCTACAACTACAGACAGCGACCTTCCAAGTCAAGGAACTTATGTTTACAAGGAACGTACAGAGATTAAGAATCAACCCAAGGTGTCTGCCAAGGCTGAATTTTATGTAAATCCAGGGGATAGCGTCTTCTACGATCAAGTCGTGACGGCTGACGGCTACCAATGGATTAGCTACAAATCATACTCTGGCGTGCGTCGTTATGCGCCAGTGAAACCAGTGGCAGCTGGTAGTGGTAACGGTAATAGTGGTAATGGGGATGGCAAGCCTTCTAATGGCACTCAAGCCACAACAGGTGCTTTGAACATCCCAGCGACAGGAACTTTCTACTTTACACGTGACACAGATATTAAGAAAGAACCAAAAGCAGACCTCAAACCTACTTTTGTTTTCAGTAAGGGTGACCATGTTATCTATGACAAAGTTTTGACTGCGGATAATCACCAATGGATTTCTTACCTTGGTTATGACTATGTTCGCTATTATGCAGATGTTGCGACTTTGACACCTGCTAAAGCTGAAACACCAACTGTTAAACCAACAGAGACTAATCAAGCAAAACCAGAAGTTACTGGTGCTGAAAAGCTTCCAGCAAGTGGTACTTATAATGTGACACGTAGCTTGAATGTTAAAAATGAACCTAAGGCCTCAGCAGAAACACTTTATACCTTGGAAAAAGGCTACAAAGTGAACTATGACAAGGTCTTGACTGCGGATAACCACCAATGGATTTCTTATATTAGCTACAGTGGTACACGTCGTTATGCGGATATTGCTACCTTGAAAGCTACTGAGTCTAAGCCACAAGAAAACCGTATTTCTGGTAATCTTACCATTAACAACCAAACGTCTAATGGCTTTGATGTTGTCGTTACTAATGTTTCAGGTGGTGGCAAAGAAGTTAAAG
>NZ_KV809582.1:183953-184280 GCF_001812625.1 Streptococcus sp. HMSC064H09 | reverse complement strand
GTGATGCTGGTACCTATTCTGTGCATCTTTACTATATGTTAGATGGTAAACGAACTTATATTACCGAAACTACAGCCACAGTCCCTGAATCTCAAGTAGCAGGGGAATTGACGATCACCAACCAAACGTCTAATGGCTTTGATGTTGTCGTAACTAATGTTTCAGGTGGTGGCAAAGAAGTTAAAGAAGTCCGTGTTCCAATCTGGTCAGATAAAGATGGTCAAGATGACCTCACTTGGTATCATGCTGATAAACAATCAGACGGTAGCTATAAGGTTCATGTAGACACAGCTAGCCATAAGAGTGATGCTGGTACCTATTCTGTGC